>JACZXA010000270.1 GCA_022571865.1 Pseudomonadota bacterium | reverse complement strand
AGCGCGTCGATGACGCGCTGACGGGTCTCCCGCAGCACGCCGGTGTTCCAGTCGTCACGGTGCAGCACGTAGTCGGGCTTGATCTTCAGCAGGTTCGGCACGTAGTCCAGTGTTTCCTGGGCCACCACCTCTTTGACGCCCACGATGTTTTCCATGACGATCTTGCGCTGGTCGTAGTGCATGTAGGGCAGCCGCTGGTAGCCGGCGATGGCGCTGTCGATCAGCAGCGCTGCGATGGGGTCGCCGAGTTCATCGCGAATGCTCCGCGCCCGCATCTGCACCACGTCCCGTTGCAGGATCTGCATGGCCCGTTGGACCTCCGCCAGTCGGGAACCGCGATCGTTAATGATCGCCTGGTTGTCGATCACGCCCGAGACAACCTGGCTTGCGATGACACCCAGCAGCGCGAACACGCCAAGCACGACCATCATCTCGATCAGGGTGAAGCCGCGTGTGCCGGTGCGCATCAATATCTGCCTACGAAGGCGACGATGGTCTCGAGCGGTCCAACCGCGCCTTCTGCTTGCAGCTCGTAAACCTCGACGTCGACCCGACGCAACCACGGATGGCTGGTATCTTGAACCTCGGTATCAACCCGCCACTCGCGCCCCGCCATGAAAACCCGTTCGCGTTCCCGGCCGGTTGCCAACGGTTCCGTTTTATTGCGCTGGGAGAGCTTCAGACGGGCCATTTGATTGTCCGCTACCCAATGGGCAGCGGCACGCCGTTCCATCCCGTACAGCTGTGTGAGGACGTCTCCGACACGGGAAACCACGGTGAAGCCGAGCACCGAGAAGACCACCAGGGCAATGAGGACTTCTACGAGGGTAAACCCGCGTTTGCCCCACCTGGGACGCTGGGTGTTGGCCACTACACGCCTCCGTCTTCGCGCTCGGCGGTGGCCGAAGACAGCCCGTCCGACTGAACCACCCACCGGGTAGTGTCCCAGCCGGGCTCGAAGTAGAGGTTGAAGGGAGTGATTTCTCCGCTGGAGAAGACGATGATTTGCGGCAGATCTTCAACGCCCGTCGTTGGCAGGGCGTCCCCTTCGGTTTCTACTCTCAGGGTAATCGTGTCGTAAGGAGTGACCGCACTGAACGGCCGTTGGTTCCTTTCCAACCAGACCCCGCGTTCTGGATCGAACTCGGCAAAACGATACCCGCCCTCCTCCACATAGATGCCCCACTCTCGATTTCGTTGCAGGGCGTGTTGGCGTGCCAGTTCTACCCGGATGGCAAAACGGTCGGCTTCACCCTTCAGATATTGTTCGAGGTCGGCCCCGGTAAACCCGAGGATGACCGTGCCGGTGAGTATGCCGACAATGGCGATCACCACCAGCAATTCCAGTAAGGAGAAGCCGTTACAGGTCCGCGAAGCGAATGTCCTCATTCAATCCCTCACCACCTTCGGCGCCATCGGCGCCCAGGGAGAACAACAAAAAGTTACTGCCATCGCGCTCGTACACATAGGGAGAACCCCAGGGGTCGGTCTTGAGCTTCTGGACGTAACCGTCCTGGTTGTAGTTTTTCGGCTCCGGGAATCCGGTTGGCCTCGTGACCAGCGCTTCGAGGCCCTGATCCGTGGAGGGGTACTGGTAGTTATCCAGCCGGTAGACGTCGAGTGCGTTGGCAAGCGAACGAACATCGCCCTGTGCCGCGGTGACGCGCGCCTGGTCGGGTCTGCCCAGCAGGTTCGGTACGATGACCGCCCCGAGGATGCCGATGATCACCACGACAACCAAGATCTCGATCAGCGTGAAACCGCCGGATCTGTTGTTACCGATTACTGTGTTCCTGTTCATTTTGCTAATTTCCGTCACATCGCTTGGTTCATGTAAGCAGTCGTTAAATCAGTGTGTTCATGTTGAGGATGGGCAGGAGAATAGCCATGACGATGAACATCACCAGCCCGCCCATCACAAGTAACATCATTGGCTCGAATAATCGAATCAGGGTTGTGACGATCCTCTCGACTTCGGCCTGTTGATAGGTTGCAACGCGATCCAACATGGCGTCCAACTGGCCACTGGCCTCACCGCTCGCCACCATATGCAGAAACATCGGCGGAAAATAGCCGACCGTTTCGAGCGCTACCCGCAAGCTCGAACCTTCGCTGACCCGCTGGGTGGCGTCGCCCAGTCGGCGCCGTAACCAACTATTGGACACTACCTCCGCTGCGATGTTCATCGCTTCCACCAACGGCACCCCGCTGCCAGACAGGATGCTCAACGTGTTTGCGTAGCGGGCAGCGTTGCTGCTGCGCGAAATTCTGCCGGCCAGTGGCAGGGCGAGCTTCTGACGATCCCAGGTGAGGCGAATGGCCGGTTGCTCCAGCAACCAGCGCACGCCGGTAACAGCTCCGACGATAACAATCGCGATCGCCCACCAGTAATCGCGGGCGATTTCCGAAGATCCGATGAGAATCCGGGTGGACAGGGGCAGTTCCTGCCCCATGCCTTCGAGAACGGCCACCATGTCGGGTACGACGTAGATCATCAGAGCGCCGACGATGAAAAAGGCGAGCACCGTCAAAACCACCGGATAGAGCAACGCCATCTCCACATTGCGGCGAGATTCGAATTGGCTCTCGGTGTAGTTGGCGAGATTTTCGAGCACCTTGTCCAGATATCCCGACTGCTCTCCGGCGGCAACGGTGGACTTGTACATGTCGGAAAAGCTGCCGGGATATTCCGCCAGGCTCGACGCCAGCGAATGACCTTCGAGTACCTTACTGCGGATGCCCATGACCAACGCGTTGACGTGCTGTTTTTCAGATTGTTGAGCGACCGCCTGCAGCGCTTCCTCGATCGGTAAACCAGCGCCGATGAGTGTGGCGAGTTGGCGGGTGAGCAGCACCCGGTCGAGTGCCCCGATGCGTCGACTCATGCCGAACCCGACCGACGTTTTATCCTTGCGCGCTGCGGCGATGTCGACTTCGAGGGGCACCAGGTTCTGATCGCGCAGAAGTTGGCGGATCTGGCGAACGCTGTCGGCTTCCAGAACCCCTTTCTGTTGCTTGCCGCGGGTGTCGAGGGCTATGTATTCGAATGCTGCCATGGCTCAGATCTCAGAAGCCTCCAGCCACAAGGTGCTGCGATAAAGAATAAAGACGCGTACGCTCCATCACTCCTCCAAGGTAACCCTGAGGACTTCCTGCATGGTCGTAGTGCCCGCGAGGATTTTCCGTATGCCGTCTTCACGGATACCGGGGGTGCGGCCCCGCGCGTAACTCACCAGTTTCTGTTCGGATGCCTGATCATGAATGAGCTGGCGCATCGTTTCGTCGATCAGTACCAGTTCGTAAATACCCGTGCGGCCTTTGTAGCCGGAATTACCACAGCTTTCGCACCCGGCGGGTTCGTATACCAACGCAGAGGTCTGATCGAGGAACTCGAGTTCGGATGCGTTCGCTTCCCGGTGCGTCTTGCAGTCGGAACACAATACCCGTACGAGACGTTGCGCCAGTACGCCCACGATGCTCGATGAGAGCAGAAAGGGTTCCATTCCCATGTCAACCAACCGGGTAACGGCGCCAACCGCGGTATTCGTGTGCAGGGTGCTCATCACCAGGTGTCCGGTAAGGCTCGCCTGCACGGCGATCGAGGCAGTCTCCAGATCCCGGATTTCGCCCACCATCACCACGTCCGGGTCTTGTCGGAGAATGGCCCTTAAGCCCCGGGCAAAGGTCATGTCGGCTTTGTTGTTGACCTGGGTCTGACCGATACCGGGAAGTTTGTATTCGATCGGATCCTCCACGGTGAGAATGTTGATGGTGTTGGTGCTGAGCTCCGCAAGCGATGCGTAGAGGGTGGTGGTTTTGCCCGAGCCGGTGGGCCCGGTAACGAGGAATATTCCGTGCGGCTTGTTGACCATTTGCCGCAATAAGATCAGTTCGTCTTCCTCCATCCCTAAGTTGTTCAAGTTCAGGCGCCCCGCCTGCTTGTCCAGCAAGCGCATCACCACCCGTTCTCCGTTGGTCGACGGCATCGTGGAAACCCGCACGTCCACCTCTCGGCCGCCGATACGCAGCGAGATGCGGCCGTCCTGGGGAATGCGCTTTTCGGCGATGTCGAGCCGGGCCATGACTTTGATTCGCGACACCAGCAGGGGGGCGAGTTGCCGCTTGGGCCGCACCACCTCGCGCATGACCCCGTCCACGCGAAAGCGAACGACCAGGTCTTTTTCGAACGTCTCGATATGAATATCAGAGGCGTTTTCGCGAATGGCTTCCGCCAGAAGCGCGTTGATCAGCCGGATGATGGGGGCATCGTCTTCCTGCTCCAGCAGGTCTTCCGTTTCCGGAACGGAATCGGCAAGGCTCGCGAGGTCCAGTTCATCGCCCATGTCTTCGACCATCTGGCGGGCTTGCGAGGCGTCCCGTGCGTAGGTCTGGGTCACGAGCGCTTCGAATTCTTCTTCGCTGACCATCGACATCTGCAGCGTGCGCCGGGCATAGCGCTTGATTTCGGCCAGTGTGGTCAATGCTGGCTGAGTTTTGCAGGCAACGATGGCCTGCCCGTTCGGACCGGCTTGTTCGGTGATGACCACGCCAAACCGCCTTGCAAAGGCAAAAGGCAGCAGACTGGGCACGTCGGCGGCGTCCGCGGCGTGCGATGTGGGCCGATTGTGAACCGGATCGTTCAATAGCGCCTCTCAGATGAACACCGTACAGTTGCGCCCATAATATCAGGGGAAGCCCGCCAAGCTAAAGCGGAGTAAAAATGAAGGATCGGCTTTGTTAACCCCGTCACAGAGCGGGTCCGAACCCCGCCACCTTTGCCTGATACCTGGAGTAAGACCGCTTTCGCCCACCAAATCTGTTGCGGGGAAGAAAACCCGGCTTATTACCCGGCATGGATGAGTGGTATCGTACCCGTCAGCAACGAATGAGCCTGGGGAGGGCCAGATTGGATTTTGTCGGCAGCCACATTCTTTCCGTCAACCAATTCACCCGTGAGGACATTGAGCGGGTATTTTCAGTCGCTGATGAAATCGCCCCCTACGCACAGCGCAAAATGATCACCCAGGTGCTGCAGGGTGCGATTCTGTCGAACATGTTCTTCGAGCCCAGCACCCGCACCAGAATTTCCTTCGGGTGCGCGTTCAATCTGCTCGGTGGCGAGGTGCGCGAAACCACGGAGATCAAGGCTTCGTCCCTTGCGAAGGGTGAATCCCTCTACGACACGGCCCGGGTGTTGTCAGGCTA
>JACZXA010000269.1 GCA_022571865.1 Pseudomonadota bacterium | reverse complement strand
TACTTGGCAGGTTAAAACATATCAGCCCGGATATTGCACGAGGACGCAGGTTTTTGGGTGAGAGATCATGGTCGTCATGACGGTTCGTGACCGAAAGCGTAGCCGTAGCGACGGAAGCGAGGCTTCGTATAGCGAACGCGCTGAACATCTGGCGTCTTGGCGGCCGCGAGATCCAGCCAAAAATTGCACAGGGGCATCAACGACACTTCGAACCTATTCGAACTATAGAAAATTTCACATAATTTCAAAATATTAAACATCATATGCGCCCTTCTCGTGCAATATCCGGGCTAACTGATCCCAGGGCAGGTTCCCTGCCTAGGCGCCCGTCAGGCGAATATCGGTACTGCGCGATTCAGGATCGAACCAGATCTCGGCTTCCCCCCGTTCGAGCTGCCCGAGTACGTCGGTACACTTCTCCTGGAAGCTCACCTCTTTGAATCCATAGTCGGTGCCTTCACGCAACACGAAGGTCTCGACAATGCCATTCAGGGCCTCCTCAGACAGCTCAACTACCGAAATCCTGATCAATATCGACGTACTCCAGGGATGAACCGTGAACTGTGCCCCAACCTCAGGCATCTGCCTTGAATTTGCGGTTCCGAGGTGCGTTACTTAAATCCAAGTAACCGCTCTTTATGTGGCGTTCCAACAGGACAGGGAACCATGGCCGAACAGGATCATATTCTAATCGTCGAAGACGAACCTATCACGCGCGAACAACTCATTTCGTATTTTGAGGAAGAAGGCTTTCGAGTCTCCTCAACCGGCTCCGGCAGTGAAGTACTGTCCATGATCGCTGACAATGACGTCATACTTGTTCTTCTGGACATCAAACTGCCTGGAAAGGACGGGTTGACGCTGACTCGAGAGATTCGAGCGCAGTCGGACATCGGCATCATTCTCGTGACCAGCAAACAGGAGCAGATCGATCGCATCCTCGGCCTGGAAAGCGGGGCTGACGACTATGTCACGAAGCCATTCGACCCACGTGAGCTGTTGAGTCGCACGAAAAACCTGATTCGGCGCGTACACATCCAGCAAAGCCAGCGGCGCAAGAACCACATCCATACCTTCGACGGCTGGCAGCTCAACCTGAACAAGCGCGAACTCACCTCACCGGAAGGGCAGCACACCACGCTCTCAGCCGGAGAGTATCAGTTGTTGCTCGCCTTCATGGAGAAGGCGGGTGAAGTAATGAATCGCGATCAACTCATGTTTCGGATTCGCAATCGTGAGTGGTTTCCCGACGATCGTTATATCGACGTGCTGGTGGGACAGCTTCGCAAGAAGCTCGGTGAGCGCGCTGCAAACGCCAAGATCATCGCCACTATTCACGGAACGGGTTATCTGTTTACGCCGGAAGTGGCTTGAAGGATTCTCTCGGTAGCCGCCTCGGTTAGCGCATAATACCCTCGGTGACTCCGGGACATACGTGCCACCGGGACCCGAAAGCACCAGTATCCAAGAGATTCTAGCGTGGACGAAAGCGTGGACAACACAGTAGACGAGCGCATCTACGAAAGCGCGTCCACAGTGGTGAAACGAACCCGCTGGGAAGGTCGGCGGGTGGTGAGCAAATCGCTCAAAACAAGCGCCCAGACCCCTAATGCGGTTGCTCGTTACCACCATGAATTCAACCTGAATCAATCGTTGACCAGCCCTTACATCTGTCGCGCTCTCGCCATAGATGATAACGGCCACCGCATCATCTTCGAGGATCCGGGCGGAGATTCCTTGCGCGAGGTGATCCAACGCGATGAGCTGAGTCTGGATGACCAACTGGACATTGCCATCGAAATCACCAGGGCATTGCAGTCAATACACGATGAAGGTGTGATTCACCGTGACCTGAACCCTTCCAATATCATCGTCTGTCATCACCCGACTTCCGTGCATCTCATCGATTTCGGACTCGCTTCGCTGATACCCCGGGAACACCCGGACGCGGAACGGTTGGATCATCTCACCGGAACGTTGCCCTACATCTCCCCGGAACAGACCGGACGGGTGAACCGGGTGGTCGATTACCGCACCGACCTCTACTCGCTCGGTGCCACCCTTTATGAGCTTTTCTGCGGTAAGCCGCCCTTCTCCAATACCGATCCTCTCGAGCTGATCCATGCCCATATCGCCAGTACTCCGAAACCACTGAATAGTGTCAACGAACACATACCCCGATGGCTTTCCGAGGTGGTAGACAAGTTACTGTCGAAACAACCCGAGGATCGTTATCAGAGCGCCACAGGCGTAAGCGACGATCTCGTCGACGGTCAGAGTCACGCCAACGTGATCCCGTTCAAACTCGGACTGACCGACAGCCCCAGTCAACTTCCACTTCCCAAGCAGGTCTACGGCAGAGACAAGGAGCTGGCGGTATTTCAGGAATGCGTGCAGCGAGTGATCAAAGGCGAAGTCCTGTTCGTGCAGATCGTGGGCGGCCCCGGCATGGGGAAATCCACGTTATGCGATGCGATGAGCCGGGAGGCCAGCGAAAACAAGCTGCTCGTGGCCCGCGCAAGTGCCCGCACGCTGGATCTTTACGATACCGACACGATCTTTCTCGAGCTCCTGCGGCTGGTAGTGCGCCAGGCACTTTCTCTCGGAACCACAACAGGGGACGCAATCGTCGCTCGCTTGCAACTGCTCGAATCGAAGCATGTGCAATATCTTACGGACTACATTCCCGAGCTCAAGAATCTGCTTGCGGTGAGGGGTGAAGATACCGGAGGCGTCTACGACCGACATCCTGGCCAGGGGATCCGTGAACTCCTGGATGCTTTTGCCCCGCAACCATTGTGTCTCATCATCGAAGAGGTCGACCTGGTAGGGCAGGAACACCTCGATGTGCTCCTACAGACGGTGCTCGAATCGAAACATGTGTTGCTCGTACTGACACGGGAACAGCCCGACGACACGCTCCTCAATAGCCCACGACTTGCAACCAAGAGCTCGATTCTGACTCTCGGGGTGCTGAATAAGGGCGATGTCCGCAGCCTGCTGGTAGACATGCTCTCACTCGGCGAAGCGAGGGTTCGGGAACTCGCCAGCGAACTGCATACCAAAACCGATGGATTACCGAATCACCTGTTGGAACTGATCTTCGAGTTACACCGCGAAGGATTCATATTCTACGATCCTGTTTCGACCTCCTGGTCGTGGCACATCGATCAGATCCGCGGTCATTTCTTCAGCAACAACTCTATTCGGCGTATCGAGGAGCAGATATCGGCGCTACCTGTACCGACTCAGAAGGCACTGGCGCAGGGGGCGACGATCGGTGAGTCCTTCTCCACCCCGATGATCGCCAAGCTGTTGGGCGTTGCAGAAAGCGAAGTTGCGGCAATCATCCGCCCGGCCATCGGCCCAGGCCTGGTGAGTAAAAAACCCACCGAGAGCGCAGGCAAGCCGTTCAGCGAATATCAATTTTCGCACCCACGGGTGCGGGCATTCATCTACTCAAGCTTAAGTTACGCTGACAAAACAATCTCTCACTTCGCTATTGCACGAATACTGGAATCGCTGCAACGTCCGGGTGGGCGACGTCTATTACAAATCACCGACCACTTGAACAGTGCGGTGAACCCGACCGATCTCTCAGCGGAGAATCGTCAGGATATCGCTCACTACAACCTGCTGGCAGCGCGAGAGAGCCTTCGACAATCGGCATTTCAGCCGGCCTACAAATATTGTCGCAGCGCATTGGCCTTGATCGACAAAAAGGACACCACCTCGAGTACCTTCGTGGAGTTATGTCAGTGTGCGGCCGAAGCTGCGTTTTTCTGTGGTGATTTCGATCAGCTGGATCGAGTCGTCGATCACACACCGGGCAGCACCAGCGCGCTCAACGAAATCCAGATTCGAGCGGCCGTCGTGCAAAACCGACTCTCCGATGCCCGTTCGATGACATTCAAAGCGTTGCGGGATCTCGGTTTCCCTGTAACGGAAGAAGCCCGGCAGTTTTCTCTGCTCGTCGCTGTTTTCAAGCAGGCACGGAGTTCGCTGCACCTCCCGTTACGAACGTTTCCTTCCCCGGCACCGGTAATAGAAGACCCGCATCTCCATCAGGCACTGCGGCTGATCGGTTACCTGTTGCATGCGAGCTACCATATGGGACATCCAGGTCTTGTTCAGCTTGCCAACGAGGTACTGCGCTACGCGAAAGAATACGGTTATAGCGCAGAGGTTGCCTTCGCCTGCGCTGTCCGCGCGGTTGGCGCAATTGCCGACGACCAACCGGCAGTTGCCCTGCATTTTGCTGCACAAGCGCGGCTGCTTGCAAGTCAGTTCAAGGGAGAAGCGTTCGCGGTTCGCGCAATCACCTTGTTGGACGGCCTTGTCGATCCCTGGTCGACAAACCTCGACCAGACCCTCAACTCACTGAGCGAGAATATCACTCTCAGCATGGCACTCCAGGACTATGAGTTTGCCGCAAGCGCCACCGTATTCTATGCAACCAACGCACTGATACGAGGTATGGATCTCGGCTCACTCAAACGCGAGATCAGCGATCGACTGAATTTGATCGAAGGTTTCAAGCAGGTCACGGGCGTGAATATCGCGCGGTTTGTGCGTCAGATTGTCAGCAGTCTGCTCGGTCAGGCTGATACGGAATCGGACAGAGACCGAAGAGCCGAACTCACCATCTCCAACACCGAAGACGCGGTAGCTCAAGGTTACGTGTATGTGCTGCGACTTTACTATGCGGTGCTGTTCAACGACTTCACGGGTGCCGCCAGTATCCTCAACCTCGCCCGGCGTTACGTCAAAGCGCTGACGGGTTCACCATTGACGATTCTGTTCGTGTTCTGTGAGGCACTTGTTCAGCTCAAGACCCAGGCCAAAGAGACTCGCACCGTACACCGGGCCATTAGGCGATTGCGGCGCTGGCACGACCAAGGAGCCACTCACGCAGAGCCGAAACTGGCAATGCTGCAAGCAGAACTTGCCTGGCACCGCGGAGCGACTACCCGGGCGCTCGAATACTACGAATTTGCCGCAGACAGAGCGCGGCGCCTGGGACTCGCCAACGACGAGGCACTCGCCTATGAACTTGCCGCGCGAGCCAGTGAGAGCAAAGGTCGCAGCGACTTCGCCAAACTTTTTGCCCGCAACGCTTATCAGGCGTATCTGCGCTGGGGCGCCAGCGCGAAAACCAACCAGTTGAAACGCGACTTTCATGTGCAACTCGGGGAAGGGTTTGGTCAGAGTT
>JACZXA010000077.1 GCA_022571865.1 Pseudomonadota bacterium | reverse complement strand
GTTGTTCGGGAGTACACTCTGTCTTCATAGGCCTCTGTTCTTCCGTGCTCGTAAGGTTTTGTTTGTACTCACTTTATGCACTAGATCGAGGCCTATTTCCATCTTATCGGTGAGATATCCGGGCTAGCTCAACAGTCGCAGCTTACGAATTTCGGTGATCTGGTCACGCACCTCGGCAGCCTGTTCAAACTCCAGGTCTTTCGCGTGTTCCATCATGCGCTCTTCCAGGGTCTTGAGAAGTTTACCCAGTGCTTTGGGATCCTCGGGCACGTCGGGTAGAGGCTTTACTCCGCTTCTGCTTCTCGATGTTCTACCGCGGGCAGTGCCGGGCCGTTGAGACCGCGCACCCTCCATCACATCGGCCACATTTTTCTGAATCGAACGCGGAGTAATTCCATGTTCCTCGTTGAAAGCCGCCTGTTTAATGCGGCGGCGATTGGTTTCCGCCAAGGCCCGTTCCATAGACCCGGTCATCTTGTCCGCATAGAGAATTGCTCGACCGTTGATATTTCGAGCCGCGCGGCCGATTGTCTGGATCAGCGATCTCTCTGAGCGAAGGAACCCTTCCTTATCGGCATCCAGAATTGCCACGAGAGATACCTCCGGCAGATCGAGACCCTCACGCAGCAGATTGATACCTACCAGCACGTCGAACACGCCGAGCCGGAGATCGCGAATAATCTCCGTTCGTTCGACCGTTTCGATATCCGAGTGTAGATAACGCACTTTTACACCATGCTCATCGAGGTAATCGGTGAGATCTTCCGCCATACGTTTCGTCAACGTAGTGACAAGCACTCGTTCACCCTTGCCCACGGTGATACGAATTTCGTCGAATAGATCGTCCACCTGAGTTGATGCCGGTCGCACGAGCACATCAGGGTCTACCAGCCCCGTTGGCCGCACTACCTGCTCGACAATCTGTCCGCTGCGTTCAGCCTCGTAGGGTCCGGGCGTGGCAGATACGAAAATTATCTGTGGACTCAAGTCCTCCCACTCATCAAAACGCAGTGGACGATTATCGAGGGCCGAAGGCAGCCGGAAGCCGTACTCCACCAGCGTTTCCTTGCGCGATCGGTCGCCTTTATACATACCACCAATTTGTGGAACGGTGACATGGCTTTCGTCAATGATGAGCAGTGCATCCTTCGGCAGATAGTCGAATAAGGTTGGTGGCGGTTCTCCTGGCTCCCGTCCGGAGAGGTAACGCGAGTAGTTCTCGATGCCGCTGCAATAGCCAAGCTCCTTAATCATTTCCAGATCGAACCGGGTGCGTTGCCCGAGCCGTTGTGCTTCTACCAGTTTGTTATTTTCATTCAGGTAATTCAGACGATCACGCAGCTCCTCTTTGATGTCGTCCAACACCGCAAGGATTCGCTCGCGCGGCGTCACGTAGTGGGACTTGGGGAAGACCGTGTAGCGTGGAACTCGATTGGTGAGCTCCCCGGTGAGTGGATCGAACACCGACAGGTTTTCGATCTCGTCGTCAAAAAGCTCAACGCGGACGGCCTCCTTCTCCGATTCGGCGGGGAAGATGTCCACCACATCACCGCGTACTCGATAAGTACCCCGTTGAAAGGCCATGTCGTTTCGAGTGTATTGCAACTCAGCGAGTCGCCTCAACAGGTAACGTTGATCAATGCGATCACCGCGATCGAGATGCAGAACCATGCGCAAATACGCCTGGGGATCTCCAAGGCCATAGATAGCGGAAACCGAAGACACAATGATGGCATCGCGGCGCTCGAGCAGCGCTTTGGTTGCCGACAGGCGCATCTGCTCGATGTGTGCGTTGATCGACGCATCTTTTTCGATATAGGTATCCGACGAAGGAACGTAGGCTTCAGGTTGGTAGTAATCGTAGTAGGAAACAAAGTATTCAACGGAGTTATGGGGAAAGTACTGGCGAAATTCCCCGTAGAGCTGGGCTGCGAGCGTTTTGTTGGGCGCAAGTACGACCGTCGGACGTTGCAAAGCCTCGATTACCTTGGCAATGGAGAACGTCTTGCCTGAACCGGTGACTCCAAGTAGCGTTTGGTGGCTCAAGCCCGCTCGCAGGCCATCAATCAGTTCGGCTATCGCCTGGGGTTGATCACCAGCCGGTTCATAGTCCGCAACTACCTGAAAATTTGCGACTGAACGAACCATTATCAATAATGAGGGTCCTGGCCCACGGGCCGAGCATTGTAGTAATTATCCGCTTGATCGTCCTGCCGTAGACGAACTCGGACAGTGCTGATGCGAAATCAGGCTGCTTTGACCGAACCTTCGACAGACCCCACCTGTTGATTCCAGGTTGCCGCTGCCGCTAAATCGAATACCCCGTTGGTAAGAAAATCGAAGACTTCATAGACTGCGCCGTACACATACGAATCAGAAGACTTCACCACATCCAGGTAAAATTCTCTGATCAGAGTGTTGGTTGGTGCGCGACCCCCCAGAAACTCACGCCACTGTCGTACGAGCGAGTGTTGCTCGGACAATTCCATTGTATGCCCCCCAATAGGACCAAGCATTATGCTTGGCGGGCCGGGTGATGTCATCCTGACATTCACGCCGCCGGGTTAGCTGGTTCCCGTCGGGATTAGATAAAGAACCGGCCGGAACTCCAGATTCAGTCCGATTTTTTCTTTGCCTTGGCCTTCGGCTTTGCCTTCGTTTTAGCTTCAGCCTTGGGCGCGGCTTTAGCCTTGGATGTGGCCTTTGCCTTGGGTGTAGCCTTTGCCTTGGGTGTAGCCTTTGCTTTGGCTTTAGGCTTCGCCTTCGCTTTTGGTTTTGCCTCCGCGGCTTTTTCCTGCGGTGCGGCGTCAACGGCCTGTTCTGGCTCCGCGCTCTGCGCTACGGCCGGTGTTGCTTCGCTCGACGCCTCGCCTGTCGTTTCTTCTGTTTCCACAGGCTCCATTGCAATCTCTTCTGTGGTTGCTTGTACAGTCTCCTCGACAGGCGCCTCTTCTACCGATGTTTCTTCAGCCGCAACCTCTTCGGGCTGCGCCTCATCCACCGTCTGTTGCGCCTGTGCAGGTTCTGCAATCGCAGACTCTTCTTCTATAGGCGCGTCATCAGCAGACACCGTTTCAGCAAGGGTCTCGCCCCCGGTTTCTTCGGTCGGGGCAGACTCATCAGCCACCTGTGCCTCTTCAGCCGGAGCCTCAGCCGTGGTTTCTTCTGCTTCTACAGATACTTCCGCGGTCTCTTCCGCAGATACTTTTGCGGTCTCTTCCGCAGATACTTTTGCGGTCTCTTCCGCAGACACTTTTGCGGTCTCTTCCGCAGTGGCTTCTGCAACTTCTTCTGCAGGGGCTGCTGCAGCCTCGGATTCTGCCTCTTCAACAACTACCTCGGTCGCTTCCTCGACAGGCTCGGGTTCGGGCGGCTTAGGCATTGCCGCTTCGATGAGTTTGTGCTCCAACAGGATGATCACCTTGTCGTCACCGTTTACCCAGGTGTTGTCTGCGCGTTTGACCGCATAACGCTCACTGCGCTTCTGATAGATGGTGTACTCGTCAGTTTTCAAAGTTACTTTCATGACTTTCTCCGGTGCAAACAGGTGGAAAGGCGCGGGACTGTACGGTAATCAGCCAATAAAAGCATTCACCATCACCTGTTCGTGGGTAACGTGAGCGCGAGTGGCCGTTCATGACATCGAACTGGCCATATCGTTATTCCTAAGTGAACCTCCACAACCTGTGCGAATTAAGTAGAATGCGCCGCTCACTCACCTCCGAGTCATCCGAGTCTTCCCGTGAGCCAGACGTCTACCGATAAGACCAGCCATATCGTGCGCTTCGCAGGAGATTCCGGCGATGGCATTCAACTGCAGGGGCAGCAGTTCACGATCGCGTCCGCACTTGCCGGTCACGATCTGTCGACCATGCCTGATTTTCCAGCGGAGATCAGGGCTCCCCATGGGACTCGCTACGGCGTCTCGGCTTTTCAAATTCAGTTCGGTGGCGAGCGAATCACCACCCCGGGCGACTCTCCCGATGTACTCATTGCATTCAATCCCGCGGCACTTGCCGTCAACATCTCCCATCTCGTCCCGGGCGCGTTGATTCTCGTCGATGAACACACGTTCACCAAACAACACCTGAAACGGGCAGATCTTGCCAGCAACCCGCTGGAAGATGGCACGCTGAACGACTTTGAGGTGGTGAGGATCGATATCTCACGCCATACCCTGGAGTCGGTAAAAGCTTTTGGGCTAGGGAGCAAAAATTCCCTGCGCTGTAAGAACTTCTGGGCACTCGGTTTGGTGTTATGGATGTTCGAACAACCGCGCAGCGCCACATTGCGCTGGATCGAAACTAAATTCGCCAGCAACGAGGCGGTCAAATTCGCCAACCTGGCAGCTCTCAATGCAGGCCATGCGTACGGAGAAACCGCGGAATTGGCTCATGTGCTCAGTCAGCACCCGATTCCACAAGCACCGCTGGATTCGGTCGAGTACCGTACCGTCACGGGTGCGGAAGCGCTGGCACTTGGATTGGTGGCGGCAGGAGAGCTTGCAGACACCGAGCTGATGTTCTGCTCGTACCCCATTACCCCGGCGTCGTCGATATTGCACCAGTTGGTCGGGCTTGAAGAAGCCGGTGTTGCCACCTTCCAGGCTGAGGACGAAATTGCGGCGGTCTGTGCGGCCATTGGCGCATCGTACGCCGGTAAGCTCGGTATCACGTCGAGTTCGGGTCCGGGCATTGCGCTGAAAACAGAAGCCATTGGCCTTGCGGTGGCCACCGAGTTACCTCTCGTGGTCATCAACTCCCAGCGAGCCGGACCGTCGACCGGGATGCCGACAAAAACGGAACAATCCGACCTCTACCAGGCCATATACGGGCGAAACGCCGATTCACCGGTGCCGGTCGTTGCGGCGCGTTCGCCTTCCGATTGTTTCGACACCGCCATCGAGGCGGTACGCATCGCTCTCAGACATATGACTCCGGTGATACTGTTGACCGATGGTTACATTGCGAACGCCTCCGAGTTATGGGCCATCCCGGATTTTGATAGCTACGAGCCGATCGACAATCACAAGCCTGACGGGCGGCTCAGGTCCGATGAGTTGCCTGCCTCGATATTCGAGCGGGATGCGACCACCCAGGCACGCGTCTGGGCAACACCCGGCGATCCAAGATTCCTGCACCGCATCGGCGGCATCGAGAAAGACATTGTAACCGGCAACATCTCCTACGAAGCGGACAACCATCAGGCTATGACCGACATGCGCCTCGCCAAGGTGGCGAGCGTCGCACAATTCATTCCGGAGCAGATCATCGACCAGGGTTTACCTGGAGGCCTGGCGGTCGTCGCCTGGGGCTCCACCTACGGAACCATCTACCAGGCAGTGAAAGATTCCCTCCGCGGTGGTTTGAACGTGGCCCACATCCACCTCACTCATCTCAATCCCTTTGCGAGGAATCTGGGTCAGCTGCTCAGCCAGTTCGATATCGTATTGGTACCGGAGCTCAACACCGGCCAGCTGGCAACATTGTTACGCGACCGACTGCTCGTGGACGTTGTGCAACTCAACAAGGTGTCGGGGCAACCGCTGAGGGTCGGTGAACTCAAGGCAAAAATCACCGAGCTTGCACCTCGCCAATTAAACAAGGTAACGGGGAACTGACATGGCCAAACTCTCGTTCAAGGACTATGCAACCGACCAGGAAGTGCGCTGGTGTCCGGGCTGCGGCGACTATTCGATATTGAAGGCCGTGCAACGCGCGTTGGCGGCTCAGGGCGCCAAGCCGGAAAACACCGTATTCGTTTCCGGCATTGGCTGCTCATCCCGCTTGCCTTATCACGTGAACACCTATGGGTTCCATACGATTCATGGCAGAGCCCCGGCGATTGCCACCGGCGTCAAGTTGGCAAACCCGGAACTCGACGTATGGGTGATAACCGGCGATGGCGACGGCCTGTCCATTGGTGCCAATCACCTTCTGCATGCACTACGGCGGAACGTAAATCTCAACATTCTGCTGTTCAACAACGAGATTTACGGACTGACCAAAGGCCAGTACTCGCCGACCTCCCGAATCGGTACTACCAGTCCATCAAGCCCCCAGGGCTCAATCGACAGCCCCCTGCAACCCTGCCTTTTTGCCATCGGCGCTGGTGCGACGTTCATCGCCCGCGCGGTCGATATCGACCAGCAGGGCTTACCCCCTCTATTGACCGAAGCCCGTGACCACAAAGGCACCGCATTTGTGGAGATTCTGCAGAACTGCATCGTCTACAACAAAGACGTGTTCGACGAAGTCGTCGGCAGGAAAATGGCCGCGGAAACCCAGATTCGGTGCACCCATGGCGCACCGCTGAGCTACGGAAAGGCCAACGACAAAGGGCTCATGCTCAACAAGCAATCTCTCTCTATCAAATCGGTCGAACTAGGCGTGGACGGCATTGGTGAGGAAGATCTGCTTGTCCATGACGAAACCAACCCGATCCTGGCACAGATGCTCGCTACCATGTCACCCCCCATGCCTGTAGCCATGGGCGTGATCCTTCGTCAGGAAAAACCGGCGTTCGAGGAGAGCTACTGGGCACGCAAACCCCTTGCGCGCCGGGCTAAGGTCAAAGAACTCTTACGCCGCGGCAACCTGCTGGATCGTCGGGCAAAATAGGTATCGTGCCCGTCAATGTTCCCAAACGTGACGAAAACCTCACTTTTCGTTACCAGAGGTAACAATTAGCTAGACTTCTTTGCTGTCTGGGTTAAACTGCCCCGACCAAATTGGTCAGACCACATTGGTCAGTCCAAATGTCGGGCAACCACCGAAATGAACAAACACGACGAGATCGCGGATTCTCTCACCCGTGACATCCTGACCGGCCAATATCGCGTCGGCGAACGACTCCCCTCGGAACGGGACCTGGCGGTACGCTTTGAAGCCAACCGAGGCGCTGTGCGAGAAGCCATGAAAAAACTCGAACAGCTTGGTATTGTCGACATCCAGCCGGGCGGTGCACGCGTTGTCCCACTAACCGAGGCGAGCCTCGACGTTGTGGGTCATATGCTGGTGATGGGGGAACGGCCCGATGCCAAGCTCGTCATCCAGATTCTCGAAGTCATTGCGAGCCTTACCCGCCTCGCCACGGAATCTATGCTGAGCAACGCAACCGATGAAGAAATCGAAAGCATCCGTAGTCTGGTCAGACCGCTCTACCTGGATTCTCTCAGCGAAAAAGCCCACATGGAGGCCAGGTTTTCGTTGATGAGCTCAATCCTCGATGCGAGTGGGAATCTCGTCTGTCGCATCATCGCTCGCAGTCTGCTCGATCAATTCACGCCCAACATGACTTTCCTGGAAGGTTTTGTTCAGGTCGACGTGGAACGTTACCGAAGTTATGCCCAACGGCTTGATCAGGCGTTGGGTGCCCGCGACCGCGAGGCGATCGGAACCGCGTTCGAAGCGTTCTCGGAACTGAACCGTGAAGTGTTCAGCCAGGCATTTGCCGCTTTCGAGGCAAACGGCAACGGATCTGCAAATCTGGAGGTCACCCCATCATGAAGCGCAAGCTGTTACTCCCCATGCTGGTAATCCTGGCGGCCATATTCGGTGCTGTTACCCTCATGGCTACCGGCCCGGAACTGAAACCCACCGCTGTCGAGCCCATTGCTGTGGCCGTGCGGGTGCGTACCGTTGTGCCACAGTCCGTTCAGCTCACCGTGCATTCCCAGGGGACGGTGGTTCCCAACATGGAATCTGAACTGATTCCGGAGGTGTCTGGCCGAGTAGTCTGGATGTCGCCGTCGCTGGTGAATGGTGGCTATTTCGAATCCGGGGCAGTTCTGCTGCGCATGGACGACGGCGACTATCTCAACTTGCTCCAGCGCGCCCGAGCCAATCTGAAACGCGCCGAAGCAGAGTTCGAACACGCGCGTTTCGAATATCGGCGCTTGAAACAGTTGGAAGACCGCCAGTTGGCCAGCCTGTCGCAGATCGAGAATCAGCTGCGCGCCTATCGCGTCCAGGAAGCCTCGCTGCAGGACGCCAGGGCGAACTTCGCGCAAGCCAATCGTGACCTGGCTCGAACGGAAATAAAGGCTCCATTTGCCGGCCTGGTACGTGAGAAATCGGTCGACATCGGCCAGTTCGTCAGCCGTGGTGCATCAATCGCCACTATTTATGCCGGTGATCAGGCCGAAATCAGACTGCCCATCGCAGATCGACAGCTGGCTTTCCTCAACCTCCCTCTTGGACATCGGGGTGAACTCCCCCTGGAGTTGCAACCCAACGTCACGCTCGTCGCCAACTATGCGGGACTGAAACTAACCTGGTACGGCAAAATCGTGCGCCTGGAAGCGCAAATAGACATCGCGAGCCGCATGGTGCATGTCATCGCACGCGTCTCCAACGATGCTCAGGAAGTACCGCTTTCCGTGGGTCTGTTTGTCAATGCGGAAATTGAAGGATTACTCGTGGAAGACATCGTCGTGATGCCCCGCAACGCGCTGCGCGACGGCAACCGGGTGCTGATTGTCGACGATGACAACAGACTGCACTATCGAGACATCGACAAGCTGCGGTTGTACCGCGATGACGTGCTGATTCAAGGCGGTCTCGAAGCCGGTGATCGAGTGTGTATTTCCCCTCTGCAAACCGCCATCGATGGAATGCGGGTAGAACCCCTGCCTGAAGATATTGACACCGTAACCGGCTGACGGGGAATAAATGCTTTCCGCAATCACCTGGTTTACCAAAAATCCAGTCGCTGCCAACCTGCTCATGTTCGTCATGGTGTTGGGTGGAGGAATGGCCCTGCTGACCGTCCATCAGGAAGAGTTCCCCACGATGGACATCAACATGGTCCGTATCAGCGTCCCGTACCTGGGTGCTGCGCCCGAAGAATCCGAACAGGGAGTGTGCATTCGCATCGAGGAGACCCTGGAAGGCGCTAACGGCATCGAGAAGATCCAGTCGACTGCTTCAGAAGGCGCCTGCACCGTCATGGCCATGCTTTTTGAAAACGTCAACCAGATCGAAGTGTTGAACGAGATAAAAAGCCTGGTCGACGGCATTACCACCTTCCCTGCGGAAACGGAAAAAGCCATCGTCTCCAAAATCACCATCACCCACGACGTGATGCAGATCGCTCTGTTCGGCGATGCAGACGAACGAACCCTCAAAGAAATCGGCAATGAAATTCGCGAAGACATCGTTTCCATAGACGGTGTTTCAACCGTTTCGTTGCAGTTTGTCAGACCCTACGAGATCTCGATCGAAATATCGGAAAATTCACTGCGCCGCTACGGCATCACCCTGGAGCAGATTTCTCAGGTCATACGTAACACCTCCCTCGATATGCCCGGCGGCACTATCCGCACAGCAGGCGGCGAAATACTGTTACGCGCCAAGGGCCAGGCCTACTGGGGCGAGGAATTCGAGAACATCATCGCGCTCACCCGCAGTGACGGCACAAAAGTCATGCTGAGTGAGATCGCGACCATCCGCGATACCTTTGCCGAAGGTGATCTCGCTGCACGGTTCAATGGCAATCCAGCCGTCATGATCAAAGTCTGGCGAGTCGGCAAAGAAGATGCCATCAATATGGCGGAGGATATCACCCGTTACATCGAGCAACGCAAACTAACACTACCCGATGGCCTGTACCTGAATATCTGGGGTGATCAGTCGGAGGAGTTGAAGAAACGCCTGAACACCGTGAACAGCATGGCGCTCGGCGGCCTGGTTCTGGTGGTCATCATCCTGGCGATGTTTTTGAAATTTCGGATCGCCATGTGGGTCGCGGCCGGAATACCCATTGCCCTGTTGGGAACGATTGCCGTGTTCCCATATGCCGACATCTCCATGAGTACGATGACGGTGATGGCCTTCATTCTCGTGCTCGGCATTCTTGTGGACGACGCGATCGTCGTAGGCGAGCGGGTCTACGGTCACGAACAGATGGGCAAACCACCTATCCAGGCGGCCATCGATGGTACCTGGGAAGTCTCCATTCCGGTGATTTTCGGCGTGCTCACAACCATGGCGGCCTTTCTGCCATTACTCCTCGCCACGGGTCGCATGTCCGGTTTTTTCTCGGTGATCGGCTGGGTGGTGGTGATCGCTCTGGCATTCAGCATCATCGAATCTCAACTCATCCTGCCCTCCCACTTAGCGCACCGGAACCATGCGCCGCCCACTCACAGGTTTTCGAAGTGGTGGGACAAAATTCAGGGTCGCCTTTCCGGCGGGCTGGAAAACCTCGCCAACAACTACTACCTGCCCACTCTGCGCCGTTGCCTCGAATATCGTTACGTAACGGCGGCATCGGGATTGGGGATACTGATTCTCGCCCTGGCGCTGATCATGAGCGGCCGCATTCTGTTTACGTTTTTTCCCTCGATCGAAGGTGACCGGGTTTATGCGAGCCTCGAGATGCCGGAAGGGGTCTCGGTCGATGTAACTGCGGCAGGGGCCGAGCGCCTGGAAGCGGCAGCGGAAGCACTGAAGGCCGATCTCGAAGCGTTGACTGGGGAGAAAAACGTCATCCGCAACGTCTTCACCAGTATCGGACAGAGAGCCGATCGCACCAGTGGCAGACCCAACATGGGTGGCGCCGGCCGCAGCCACTTCGGTGAAGTCGTCATCGGACTCGCACCGGCAGCGGAACGTGACAACCTGAGCGCCAAACGAATCGCAACCCTGTGGCGGGAAAAGGTTGGCCCCATCCCCGACGCGGTAAAACTCAGCTTCAATGCCGATGAATTTTCCGCCGGCGATCCGATCAACTACGAATTGGCCGGCAGAGACGTGGACATGCTTCAGGCGGCGGCGGCTGAGTTGCGCGCAGAACTCGGCCGCTACGAGGGTGTATTCGATATTACCGATTCCTTTCGAGCCGGGAAGCAGGAAATAAAATTGAGCCTGCTGCCGGAAGCCCGCAACCTCGGCCTGACGTTGAGAGATCTCGCCGGGCAAGTACGCAGCGCCTTCTATGGTTCGGAAGCCCAGCGAATCCAGCGAGGACAAGATGACGTACGGGTAATGGTCCGTTTCCCGGAGAGTGAACGGGCGTCTATCGGCAACCTGGAAGACATGTACATCCGCACGCCCGAGGGTATCGAAGTGCCGTTCTACAGTGTGGCCCAGTTTGAACTGGGCCGAGGTTATTCGACCATTAACCGGGTCAACGGCCGGCGCGTCATCAACGTGATCGCCGACATCGATCGGTCGCAAATTTCACCTGAAGAAGTCAACATCAGCATTCAAAAAGAGGTGCTGCCCGGGCTTCAAGCAAAGTACCCCGCCATACGCATGTCGCTGAGTGGCGAGCAGGAGGAGCGCGCCAAGTCTTTTAGCGGTTTGTTTCAAGCAGCGATGTTGAGCCTGGTGGTTATCTACACCTTGCTCGCGATTCCGCTGAGGTCCTACGTTCAGCCGTTGGTGATCATGAGCGTGATCCCCTTTGGGGCGGTTGGCGCTATCGCCGGACACTGGATCATGGGCTACCAGCTGATGTTCTTCTCCGCTCTCGGCATTGTGGCGTTGTCCGGCGTGGTGGTGAACGCGAGCCTGGTGCTCGTCGACTTCATCAACCGTCGCAGGCGCGAGGGCATGGCCTTGGAGGAAGCCGTGCTGAGTGCAGGCGTGGTGCGCTTCCGACCAATTCTCCTCACCTCGGTAACGACATTTGTCGGCTTGGTTCCGCTGATGTCGACCCCCAGCCCCGCCACGTTGTTTTTCATTCCCATGGCGATCTCGCTGGCATTCGGCGTTCTGTCTGCCACTTTCATCACGCTGATCCTGGTACCTTGTCTGTACCACATCGCCGAAGACCTGTTTGGCTGGGACCCGGTGGCGCAAGGACAGATCGACCCTGACGAAGCGTTTCTGCGCGCACGGGCACAGCGCGAGTAACAATGAGCGCGGGCTAACCCCGCCTCCGGCATGAGCGTTACCCTTCCGGAAACCCCGGGGCAATGGCACCAATTGGTCTGGACCCTCGTGTGGGCCGGTGATTCTTGCCAACCTGACGATTCCGCTCGTCGGTGCCGTGGACACGGATCGTGAGGAACTTCCTCGCCGCAATCCCGAACAGCGGCCGTTCAGCGCTCGTTCAGTCAACCAGGTATCAACTCGTGCGTTGTACTTTGATATACACCAGGAGTATCTGATGTTTCGAACTCTTTTTCTCGTATGCGTGGTCGCACTTTTCGGGTGTGCGCACCAACCCTTCGCCCGTCCGCCCATTATTGATATGCATAACGTGGACGTCGCGAAGTACCATGTCGACCTGGCGGAATGTAAGCAATATGGCGAGCAGGTTGCCGTTGGCCAGCGAGTGGGTACCGGCGCGGTGGCCGGTGCGGTTCTCGGTGCGGCCGTGGGAGCAGCGGTCGGTAACAGCGAAACGGTCCAACGAGCAGCCGGCGCCGGTGCCGTTGTCGGCGGTGCCCGCGGAGGCGCGGATGGTTTTCGGGAGCGTAACCGGGTGGTGCACAACTGCTTGCGTAATCGAGGCTACGTGGTTCTGAACTGAAACCCCCGCTCGGAGCTTCCAAGACAAGAAACCCCGGCTGCAAGAACTCATTCCCACTGCGCAATGTAATTCGGTCAGCCGACCGATTACAATGGTGGGTTCGCAATCCATCAACCAAGTTACTTCGCAAGTGGGGGGAGAACGCATGTCTGAAGCAAAATCCGACGTAGAAACCGATCTGTACAACCTGACGATGTCCGAAGAGGCGATGCCCCTTCTGAATGCCGTCAAAAAATTTATCACCGAGCACGTCGCTCCCATCACCGAGGAATTTTACGCGCTCGGTGAAGGCCGGGAAGACCGCTGGAGCTGGGCGCCTGGTCAGCTCGAACTCCTCGACGGCGTCAAGGATAAAGCCAAAGAATTGGGTCTCTGGAATTTTTTCCTCCCGGATGCAGAAACCGGCGAAGGGTTGTCCAACCTCGACTACACCTACATTGCCGCCGAACTCGGCCGTGTGCCGCTCGCTTCCGAATGCCTGAATTGCAGTGCTCCGGACACCGGCAACATGGAAGTGCTCGAACGGGTAGGTACCGAAGCGCAGAAGGAGAAGTGGCTCAAACCGCTGCTGAACGGAGAAATTCGCTCCTGTTTCGGTATGACCGAGCCAAATCTCGCCTCCTCGGATGCCAAGAACATCGGCACCAAGGCGGTACTCGAGGGTGACGAATGGGTAATCAACGGCGAGAAGTTCTATATCTCGGGTGCCGGAGATCCTCGCTGTAAGATTATGATCTGCATGGTAAAAACCAGCCCTGATGCGGCACCTCACCAGCAGCAGTCACAGATCCTGGTGCCCATGGACACTCCCGGAGTCAATGTACTCGGACCGATGCACGTATTCGGCCACGACGACGCCCCCCATGGCCATATGCACATCATGCTCGAAGACGTGCGTGTTCCCAAAGAAAACATCCTCCTCGGCGAGGGCCGTGGATTCGAGATTTCCCAGGTACGGTTAGGCCCGGGGCGCATCCATCATTGCATGCGCTCCATCGGTCAGGCGGAACGCGCGCTGGAACTGATGGTGAAACGAGGGATGTCCAGGGAAGCGTTCGGCAAACCCATCATCCAACTCGGGAAAAACATCGAAATCGTGTCGCGCGCACGCATCGATATCGACGCCATGCGATTGATGGTGCTGAGAGCCGCTCGTGCCATGGACGTGCTCGGTAATCAGGAAGCACGCATCATGGTACACGCGGTAAAAGCCATGGTGCCGGAACGGGTCTGCCAGATCATCGATCAGGCAATCCAGATGCATGGCGCCGCAGGTGTCTCCCAGTGGACGCCGCTTGCGGCCATGTATACGGGGCAGCGGACGTTGCGTCTGGCTGATGGCCCCGACGAAGTTCATCATCTGGTCGTTGGCCGCGCGGAAACGCGCAAATACCAGGGGACCGTATAACGCTGGCCCGAACTCGAAAAACCTGCAGAACCCTCCGCAACCGGAGGGTTCTGCACGCTAATGACCCAATCACCTTCACCATTTCTCACCGCAAGGACGAATCACCACATCGAACGTCCAGGCCGACTTCGGCTGATGGGCCAGATGCCATACCTCTCCCGCAATATCATGAGGTTGGCAGAAAAACTCATCCGGTTGATCGGGAAAGCGTTTCCGCGTCCAGGCGAGATCAATTACCGCATCGATGGCAATAATACCCACATGCACCCCTTTGGGTCCCAGATGCCGCGCCATGGATTCGGCGAGAATCCTCTGCGCCGCTTTGGTTGGCGCAAAGCCAGAGAAGTTCGCCACCCCTCGATAGGCCGCTGTATTAGCCGTACACAGGATCGCTCCTTCACCGCGTTCGATCATGGCCGGTGCAACTGCCTGGGCCAGATGCAACAGCGCCATCGTGTTTACCTGAAAGTTGTTGTTCAGCACCTCCGCATCGATGCTCAGGAAATCGCCAAACGCACCGCCAACGGCGTTGTGAATCACGACACTGGGCGCGCCCAGTTCGTCCGTCACTTTTGTCAGGGTTTCGCGCAAACTCGAAAAGTCAGTCACATCACACGGATACGCAGTGGTGTTGGGCATCGACTCCTCGAATGCGGCCAGGCGCTCGGCGTTTCGTGCAATCATCGCAACCCGATAACCCTCGGAGAATCGCTCAACGATGGCCCGACCGGTACCGGGGCCTACGCCTGTGACGAGACACACCTGGCTCATAGGAACTTCCTTCTTAGTTCTAGTCCACAGGCCACAGCGGCCCTGGCGCGTGTTCTCGAGGAAACACCTCGAGCTTGAGCGTGGTCAACCCCGGCGGGTCGGCCGTGACGATCGCACCCGCCAGTTCCTGGAAACCCGCCCGAAAATGGGCGCTCGACTTGAGCGCAACATAATCGTACTTCATCACGTCGATCCCGACGGCAAGAAAGGGTTCGATGTCGAATGTCTGGCTGCGTCTCGAGGCGACGATGACGTCCATGCCATCGACCACGAGCCGCGCCATGGGACCAAGATTCAACGGCGAACCTTTGAACATGGCACGCATGGTTACCCGTCCATCGTGGAGCGACTTCACGTAGCCCGTCAGTTCGAGTGGTGCACCGTGTAAGTCATCGTATTTGCCCCCAAGAGAGACCGTAAGGCGAGCGCCCACCCCCGCTTCGTGACAAAGGCCCGCAACTTCCGGATCAACCAGGAATCCAAAACAGGCGTTGTCCAGTTTGGCCTCGAGCATGGCACGTAACAGGTGGGTACCGTCCCCGGGTGCGCCGCCCCCACAATTGTCCGAGGTTTCGTGAATGATGACGGGGCGCGTCGTTTTTTCCGCTTCGCGACGAGCCTCCACAACCGCCTCGTCCGCGGACAGGCTCCGTGCCCGGAACGTTTCCCTGTCAGCCCACAAGCCCTCAACCAGGGTTTCTCCGATCCGCCGCGCCTGTTCCCGATCACCTTCGGTGGTCACTGCAACGGAGGTACCGACATGTACGATGTCCGTATACGGAAACCCATGAAACCAACTTACATCGATCACCCCCTGTTCTTCTTCGGCGAGCAGTATCTGCGCTAATTTCGCCTTACCGGCACCGATAAAAGTCGTGGCAAAAGGTATGAGCATCGGTGCCGAGGAAACATGGGTCACAGGTCGAAAGTTCTCTTCCAGCATCCGTTGGATGAGCGCCACGGCTTCGGCCGCTCTTTCGTGCAGATCAATGTGCGGATAGTGATGACAGGCGAACACCCCATCCAGCGCATCAGCCATGTCCTGGGTAATATTTCCATGCAGATCGAAGCTCGCAACTACGGGAACTGCCTCACCCATCTGCACGCGGACGGCGCGCGCTAGATCTCCCTCGAGATCCTGGATGCCTTCGACTACTCCAGCGCCATGTAAACAGAGCATTACCCCATCGATGTCGCCGTTGCTGACCAGACCGTCCAGGATCTCCTGCTTGAATGCATCGTAGGTTGCGGATTCGATGGTGCCTGACGGTTGTGCAGCGGCGTACAACAGTGGCACGGGTTCAATCCCAAGGCGTTCACAGGTATCAATCGCACCACCCACATCGGATTCCTGCCCACGAGTCTCCAGCATGCGCTTGCCACGCAGCTGGTAAAACTCGTTAGCAAAGGTGGGTTGTTTGCAATAGGTGTTGGTCTCGTGAACTATCCCGGCTATGGCAACGCGCATTCACCCTCCTCAAGACTCGAATCCGGCCACTATGAAGGGAACCAGTCCAGGGGGTCAACGACCGACGCGGCCGATGTCGAACCTGCCAGGGGCAGTATTCAATTTTCCCGAAACTGCGCATATTCTTGGTCCATGGAAATCGACCACCAAACCGACCTGTTTGAGCCTGCATGCTTGACCGCATAGCGCCGTATCTTCTCAGCGGAGTCGTACGAGTATTGAGCTGGCTGTCGTTGCGCCGAGCCCACCAATTGGGCGCCTGGCTCGGACGGTTGATCTGGCACATGGATCTACCTCTTGCCCAGACCGGTCGGGAAAACCTCGCCCGTTGTTTCCCGGACCTCATTGAGTCCGATCACTCGCGTCTCTGCCTTGCAAGCCTTGAAGAAACCGGCAAATTCGGTACCGAATCCGGCATGATCGTTTGCTGGAAAAAGGCACGCTGGCTCGCCTTGATTAATCAGGTCTCGGGCTGGGAGAACATCGAAGAAGCCGTGGCCGCCGGCCGCGGGGTACTCATCCTGGCGCCACATTTCGGCAGCTGGGAGCTGTTCAATCTCTACCTGGGTTCGCGGGTCGATCTCACGGTCCTCTATAAACCGCCGGAACTGCGCGCGCTCAACCCGATATTCAAAAGAGTTCGTGAACGCAGCGGCAGCCACCTGGTGCAAACCAATCCCGCAGGCATCAAGACGTTTTACCGAGCACTCCGGGAAGGCAGGTTTGCCGGCTTGCTACCGGATCAGGTACCCGATCCGGCGGGCGGAATCGTGGCGCCATTTTTCGGTCAACCGGCATTGACCATGACGTTTGCCCACCGATTGATTCGCGCGACAAAACCCGTGGTGATGTTCTGCTTCGCCCACCGTCTACCCGCCGCTGCGGGATACGACATCGGTGTCGAACTCGCCCCGGATGGGGTATATGACGAAGACTCCCTGACTTGCGCCACGGCGATAAACGCAGCGATCGAGAAGATTGTCCGCATCGACCCGGCGCAGTATCAGTGGGAATACAAGCGCTTCAAACTGCCACGAGAACGGCGTTCGTAGCGGGTTGTCGGTGCAAAATTGCGATGGCTGAGAGCTTTGATGGCTTAGCGCCGATTCCGAACTATACTGCGCTCTGGGAGGCCTCGATATTTGCCTAGCTCTGCCTGGAGATGCACGACACTTTAGTGGTGACACGCAAGTGGGTGTTGTTGGTAATCAACAACGTGTGAGTTTCTTCGGTGGGACAAGCCTCATGTTTGAGATGCTGAGATCGAGAGCAGGCAAGCGATGCCAATCCAACTGATATACGAGCCCGATGGGGTTGGCGTCGTTTTCAAAGGCACCGGCATCGTCGATGGGGCCGAAATCCAGCGATGTAACGATCAGATATATGCGCCCGAACGAATCCTCCAACTTCGCTCGCAACTGTGCGACTTCTGCGAAGTAACAAAATTCAACCTCTCCGACGACGATATGCGGCTGCTTGCCGCGCAGGATAGGGCTGCGGCCGCGCAGAATCCGAATCTCGCGATCGCGATTGTCGGCAACAACGACCTCATGTTTGGCCTCGCCAAGATGTGGGAAGTATTTGTCAGCGAGGCATCGCTCAAAGCCAACGTATTTCGAACACTCCAAGAAGCGCGTGATTGGCTCGAGGAACATGCACAACGCAAGCCGCCAATCCCAGCGCCTCACGCGGAAATCAACCTCGACGAGCCTGCTTCGGAAAAACGCTCCAGCGACTGACCTCCTGCGATGGACTGACTCCGGTCTTACCCCGAACGGGCGACTCGATTCGCTGGATGCCGATCGACCCACGGATCGTGTACAGTCCCGCGGGCAGAGCCTGTGGATACCTTCGGTAGTTTCGAGACAAGGAGAAATCAATGCCCGAGCCCACCCCGGGAAGTGATGAGTGGCTCGCGCAGATACAGGAGCCGATCGTGGATCCGGCGCGAGATATCGTCGATCCCCATCACCACCTGTGGGGAGCACCGCGAAACCCATACCTCCTGGAAGACCTCTGGCTCGACACGGATTCCGGACATCGCATCACTCAAACCGTGTTCCTCGAATGTGGGACCAACTACCGTACCTCAGGCCCGGAACACCTCCTTCCCGTAGGCGAAACAGAATTCGTCGCTGGCGTAGCGGCCGCAAGTCGTGAGGGCAAACCCGGGCAGGCAAAGATTGCCGCTATCGTATCTCGTGCCGACTTGCGCCTGGCCGAAGCCGTCGAGGAAGTGCTTGTCGCCCATGAGGCCGCGGCTTCCGGACTGTTTCGCGGTATTCGCCACGCCGGAGCGAGAGACCCCAACCCGGAATCACTCAGCATTCCCGGGAGGGCACCCGCTGGCCTCTATGAGAACGCGGATTTTCGCCGCGGCGTCAAACGCCTCGGCGAACTCGGCTATAGCTACGACACCTGGCACTACCACCATCAGAACCGGGACTTCGTCGCGCTGGCCCGAGCGATACCCGACACATCAATGGTATTGGATCACTTCGGCACGCCGCTCGGGGTCGGCCCATACGCCGAAAAGCGAGAAGAGATATTCATCGCCTGGCGAGAAGACATGGCCGAGATCGCGCGATGTGAAAATGTCGTTGCGAAGCTTGGCGGTCTGGCGATGCCCGACAACGGTTTCGGCTGGGATCGCAATCCCCGTCCACCTACTTCTAATGAGTTCGTCGAGTTACAACGCCGTTATTACCTGCACACCATCGAGTGTTTCGGGCCTGAACGTTGTATGTTCGAAAGCAACTTCCCCGTCGACAGGCAATCACTTTCCTACCATGTGATGTGGAACGGCATGAAGAAAATCGTTGCCGACTTTTCGGAATCCGAACAAGACGCCATGTTCAGCGGCACGGCCAGGCGGATTTACCGAATCGACGCGTAGCAAGCCTGGATTATTCATGAAGAAGCGTCGCGAGGTTGGGTCGAGGGCAATTCGCAAGCGAATTGCTAAGCAGTTTGCGCAGCAAACTGCCTGCTATCGGCGACCACAGGCCCTTGTTCATGAATAATCCAGGCTCGTGTGCTGTCCATTCCAGACAGGAACCAACTACCTGGTCGTACTCTCTTGCGCAGAAGCCGGGGGCGCCGTGTGCCACCACCACTGATCCGGCAACGGCTCAACCACTGGCCAGAGCTTATCCAGCGTGTCGCCATCGAAGAGTTCTCCACCCTTCACGACCGCGTGGATGTCCACGCTATTGCGAATATTCTCCAACGGATCGCTTCTCAAGATGACCAGGTCCGCAAGTTTACCTTCGCTCACCGTACCGACATCCTGTGAGATGCCAATCATCTCGGCACCATGACGAGTAGCCGCACGTAACGCTTCGCGCGGCGTCAACCCACCGCTCGCCAGTGACCAGAGTTCCCAGTGATAGCCAAGTCCCTGCAGTTGACCATGCGCCCCTACCCCTACCCTGCCACCGGCACGAATGATCTTCGCGGCTTGTGCCGCCACGCGCGAGAACGTGTATTCGTCGTCATGAAACCAGTTCACCCTCAGGGTACGGGCGGCAAGTAGGTTATCCGGCGTGAAGCGGCGCAGCTTGGCATTGTCGTGA
>JACZXA010000268.1 GCA_022571865.1 Pseudomonadota bacterium | reverse complement strand
AATCTGGGCAGGGATGCGGATCGGGCGTCATCGGCCCGCCACCATCGATCATGACGACGAGGTGCCATGACCGGAGCTTTGGCCGGACTGCATGCTGCCCACGGGGCAATTACTGATCAGGCGGGGGTCGCGCTGCGCTACACGCGGGGCGACGATGTATTGGTCAAGGTCGCCCATCCGCCGCAGGGCGGTGAGGATTTCGGCGGCCGCGTCGGCTCATCGTGCATGATCGGTGAGACCGCGGCCAGTCAGGTCGAAGTGGGGCCCTGGCGGCTGGTGAATCTACGCGAAGGAACATCGTGTCCGTGCCTGGCGGCGGGGCGGACCTGCCGGTGCGGCCACGGGGCGATGACCTGCCACTCCGTGCTCAGCCAATTGGACCTCGAGCGTGAGTTGCCGGCGGTGCTGGCGGCGTCTGTGAGCCAGATCAACACCCTGATCGACACAATTCTCGCCTCCACGCTGGTCACCGGTAGTATTTCCTGGCTCTACTACTCTGATCGGCTGATGGAGGTACCCATCGGGCTGGTGGCGGTAGCGCTTGGAACGGTGTTGTTACCGAACCTGTCGCGACTCGATGCGGCTGGCGAGCGGGCGAAGTTTTCCGCCAGCCTCGACTGGGGTTTACGTCTTGGGATGGGGCTTGGGTTGCCGGCGGCAATGGCGTTGTATGTGCTGGCACTCCCGCTTATCTCAACCATTTATCTGCGGGGTGCCTTGACCGAGTTGGACGCCAGGATGGCGGCACTCAGTCTGCAGGCGTTTTCGTTCGGCGTGGTGGCGCTGGTCTTGGTCAAGGTGTTGGCTCCTGCCTATTTCGCGCGGCAGGACACCCGCACCCCGTTTCGAATTGGCGCCATTGCAGTTGCGACAAACATAGTACTCAACCTCGCGCTGTTCTCCTGGTTTGGTCACGTCGGACTTGCCCTGGCAACAGCGGTGGCGGCATGGGTGAACGCGTTGCTGTTGTTACATGGTCTGGAACGTCGCGGGATTTATGTACCGGGCATTAAGCTTGGCATAGGTCTGGCTAGAGCGTCAGTCGCGACGGCGGTCATGGGAGCCGTGCTGTGGTGGTGGATTCCAGCAGATAATGTTTGGTTACAGGCGGCTGATGCACAACGATTTTTCTGGCTCGGCGAAGCGGTCGGGCTTGGCGCGTTTTGTTACTTGGGCGTGTGGTTCATCCTCGGAGAACGGCCGAAAAATCTGTTGCTCCGCGTGTAATCCGTATAATGCGACGCCATGGAGATAATGGTCGGTCTGCACAACATCCGTGAAGAACACCAGGGTTGTGTTGTCACCGCAGGCAATTTCGATGGTGTACACCACGGCCATCAGATATTGCTCAACCATCTCATCGCCAAAAGTACCGAACTCGGTGTGCCGAGCTTGTTGTTGACCTTCGAGCCGCAACCACGAGAGTTTTTTGCCGGGTCTGCCGTTCCGGCCCGGCTCACCCGATTCCGCGAAAAGATTACCTTGCTCCAACGTACCGAACTCGATCGGGTACTGTGTCTGCCATTTAACGAGCGCACCGCCAACACCCCGGCCCGCTGGGTGGTGGATGTCCTTCTCAACAAAATGTTAGCGGTGAAGTACCTGGTGATTGGTGATGACTGGCGTTTCGGCAAGGGCGCGGAAGGGAACTACGCGATGCTGAAAGAAGCCGGTGATCGTTATGGTTTCGGGGTCAGTCAGTTGGGTACGGTGACCCTGGAACATGAACGGGTCAGTAGCTCACGCATACGGGAGATGTTGGCCAGCGGAGATCTCGTAGAAGCCGAAAAGCTCCTCGGTCACCCTTATTTCATCATGGGCCGGGTTGTTTATGGCCGCCAGCTCGGCAGACAAATCGGTTCACCGACAGTGAATATTCGCCTGCAGCGATATCGGTCTGCACTCAATGGGGTGTTTTCAGTGAGTGTCGATGGACTCGAAAAATCGTATGACGGCATAGCCAACATTGGTATCAGGCCCACTGTCGACGGAAAGGAGCCGTTGCTCGAGGTGCACATCTTCGATTTCGATGAGAATGTTTATGGCAGATTGCTCACGGTTCGCTTTCACCGCAAGATTCGCGAAGAGCAGAAGTTCGAGTCTATCGATGCGTTGAAAACGCAGATCCAGGCAGATATCGGGGTTGCCAGAGAGTGGTTTGCACGTGGCTAAGTTTTACCTGTTGAAATGGCTCGGTCTCTGCGGGTTCGTCCTGGGGTTCGATCAGCTGACGAAATGGTGGGTACAAAATGTGCTCGTACTCGGTGAGCGGATCGAGATCTTCCCCTGGTTCAGCTGGGTGCGCTGGCATAACGAGGGTGCCGCCTTTTCCCTGTTGAACTCGGCCGGTGGCTGGCAGCGTTGGTTTTTTGTCGTGCTGGCGATTGTCTTTGTCGGCTTCATTCTCGTAGAATTATGGCGAATGCCGGTGCGCGACCGTTGGATGGGTTGGGCTTATGGCCTGATTCTGGGTGGGGCGCTCGGCAACTTTGTCGATCGTTTGACGGACGGGTACGTGGTCGACTTTGTGCTCGTCCACTACGCCCAATATTATTTTCCGGCCTTCAACGTGGCCGATTCGGCCTTGTTTCTGGGTGCTTCACTGTGGATCTGGCGGATGCTGGCCGAGTCCCGCCAGAAACGCGCAGATCGGGAGATTGAGCAGGCCGAGAAGTGAAACACTCCGATTCGACCATTATTGCCACGGATTCGGTTTTGCCGAACGCGAACCGACGGATCGACGCCGGGAGTCGAGTCACGTTACATTTTTCTCTGACACTCGCCAACGGCGATGAAATTGATTCTACTCGTGGCGGTGATCCCGCGACCTTCGAGATGGGCGATGGCAGTCTGCTGCCGGGATTTGAACAGGCGCTTCTGGGACTCGGGATTGGTGAGGACTTGCGCCTTACGATCGAACCCGAAATGGCTTTTGGCGTTCATCGAGAAGAAAACGTCCAGCGGTTGGCGCTGGATAAGTTTGCCGATCTGGAACTCGAGCCTAATCTGATGGTTTCTTTTGCAGCCCCCGGCGGAGAGCTTCCCGGTGTTGTCGTCGAGATCGATCCACCGTGGGTTGTGGTCGACTTCAACCATCCGCTGGCGGGCCGTACAATCGCCTTCGAAGTTTCTATACTGAATGTGGAGACCCCCTCGCTTGAGGGGACTCAGGGATAGCGGGCTTATGGGATCGTTGGCCGCCGCAATTAGCGGGATTCCCTTCCTACCCTTCATCGGCTGAATGATACCGCCGAGCACCGTCCGCTAGGTGTGAAGTCTTAAGATCACGATTGTAGATGAAAGGACGAAGTGATGCGTGTATCTGGATTTACTCTGATCGAGCTACTGATAGCCGTGGCAATAATGGGCATTATTTCCGCGGTTGCCATACCCATGTACACGAACTATTCCGAGCGAACTTATCGAAGCGAAGCTGGGGCGGATTTATTCCGCTGCGCACAAGCGCTGGAACGTTTTGCGAGCGTTAACTTCACTTACCAGAATTCCGCTGACACCGATGCCGATGGTCTGGGTGATGCGGATGTCGGCCCCATTGCGGGCGAGATCTGCACGCCGTTATCGGTCCGTCAGGGGCGTTACACCATTGCCGTCAACGCGACGGTGGCAACCTTCGATTTCACCGCCACCCCGGTAGGCTTCATGGCGGGCAACGGTATCCTGACTTTGGACGATGCCGGTAATCGCGGGTGGGATCAAAACGGCGACGGCGACACCACAGATTCGGGTGAGCAGACCTGGGAGTATTGAGCGTCCGGGGAATCCCAAGTTTCCATCATTAGAAAAGTAAATTGCGCTTAACCGCGCCAGTTTCGATCCGAACACTCCCTTTGTCAGTGCCATTGAATCTCGCTGGAAGCCCCGAAATACGCATCTTTCGACCCTGCCCGACCGCTTATCGGGGGAAAAGCGCCCACTTGTCGGACGAGACGTTTTTTTGACGCCCTGTTTCCCTACACTCCCCTCGCGTTTCCAAGCTTGAGCAGTACCCGTTGCGCAGATTGGAGGACCGAATGACGAACAGACTCGATAAACACGGATTTACCGTGGTGGAGCTAATGGTCACGCTCGCCATTGCCGCCGTGTTAATCGGCATGGCGCTCCCGGCTCTGAACGGCTTTGTCATCCAGCGCACCTTCAGCGCCAAGGTCAACGATTTTGTTATTGCCGTTAATTACGCCCGCAGCGAGGCGGCGAAATTGGGCGGCACAGTCAGCGTACAGGCCGTTGATGAAAGCGATGGTGACAACGAATGGGGTCCAGGCTATTGCGTGGTCGTCGGTAATCCGGGCAACTGCGACGGTGCGGTGTTACGCCGCTTTTCGCCGTCGACGAACATGACCTTCGATGCCACGGGTGCTTTCGACAACATCGGCACGTTGAGCTTCAACTCTCGCGGGTTGCTGACCTTGGGCGGTGCTGGCACGTTGCAGCTGTGCAGCGACGACGTAAACGAGAACCCGGGTCGGGTGATCGGGATCAGCATGATTGGCCGGACGACCTCGAGCGAACTGGTGTGTGTCCCATGATGAACAAGACCATGAAAAAAGTCAGCGGATTTTCCATGATCGAGTTGCTGGTGGCGGTGTTGGTCATGGGTATCGGGGTATTGGGTATCACCGGGTTGCAGATGGTAAGCCTGCAGAACAACCGGGCTGCACTATACCGCGCGGAAGCCGTTCAACTCGCCTACGACATGCTGGACCGGATTCGCGCCAACCCGGCCGGCGCCGTTCCCGGTCTCGCCTACGATGGGATCAATATTGATGGTGCGCCACCGGCCGCCGCCGCACACGGGCTGCACGGACTGCACGCCGCCGCGCACGGACTGCACGCCGCCGCCGCACAGGGATTGCACGCCGCCGCGCAGGGGTTGCACGGGTTCTTCACCGCACAGGGGTTACAGGCCGCGGCCAACTGGTACAACAACTTGGTCGCGGCCCGGGGGGTACATGGCACGATCGTCAGACCCACCCCAAACCCCATCATAATGGGGATGAAGGTGGTCGAGAGGAGCTGGGCTCGAAGGGACATGGCTTCGTTACCTCACCTGTTTTTTCTTGATCGAGGCGAACCTCGAGCGGACGGGCCTTTATCGTCAGGCTCAGACCCAAGGATAAGGAATGGCGCGGCCGATTGGAAAGCCGCTTGGCCCGATTCTCACCAAGAATTGACCGAGCCGCTGTTTTTGTTCACGGCGTTCGCGATCACGAGCGCGCGCGGCGACCGCCGCC
>JACZXA010000076.1 GCA_022571865.1 Pseudomonadota bacterium | reverse complement strand
GTGCTTCCTGCACGCTTTCCCGCACGGCTTCGGACACCGGCAGCTTCGCCTTCAACTGCTCGGGCGTGACCAGCACCTCGTGAGCCACGATGTTCAGATTTTCGAGCTGCGTCATTGTCTTTCCTCGATTACCTGCCCGGCGGTCCGGGCAAAAAAAAACCCCTTCTGGCGCTGCCGAGCGGGGTTTTGTCCGAAGGCAACGTTGCGTGGCCTTCGATATGATTCATCTAAGGCGTGTTATGACATAAAAAAATAATAGCCCGCGTACGGCTTGGCGAATATTGAAATACCCATGGGTGGCGATGTTGACTTACGTGGCAACGGAAATCAAGGCAGCACCTCGAAGCTCGGCAGCGCGGAAAAGTAGAGGGCGACCTGAACCGGCGCGTCGAACACGGCACTTGCGATGCTTCGATGCTTCTCCAGCTGCGGAAGATAACGCTGTTTTTCCTTGTCAATGAACGATTGAACCGAGTTTTCCGAGTCGACATTCGCGGTTTTGTAGTCGATTACCCAACGAACGCCTTGGTACTCGAAGGTGCGGTCGAGATAAACGTTGCTCAACTCTCCCGCCACGTTGCCGGTGAGCGGTAACTCGGATTGTGCTCCGGGATGTTGCTCGAGTATCCACCGGCCCCGCTCATCATCAACCACATTGCGAATCTGCCGGGCGATTTCGGCAAGCAGCAGGTCGTGTTCGGAATCCGCAACACCGTTGCGCTGAAGTTCATGGCTCCAATACCGCTTACGTTCGGTGATGAAAGTTTCGATGTCGGGGGGTATTCCGAATTCGGCCAGACCGAAAAACACCCGATGGAGCAGGGTGCCAAGTGCTACTTCCGATTTGCTGCTCAACGCATCGATCGTGGATTCGATTTTGCTTTGAACGCCAACGCTCAAATCGCTGAGGTTGACTGGCGGCGACCAGAGGTAGTCCGATGGCAGCCTTTCATAGCCGCTCGATTGAAAGAACTCCGTTTGCAGCGGCTGGTTCACCGGTCGGTGTACGGGCTTGTTTTTCAACGTTGGCCAGAGAAGCGCAAGGAGCGAGGAGGCAGGCGGGCGCTCATCGACCGTCGCAAACAGATGTAGAGAATTTCTTGCGCGGGTGCAAGCGACGTACAGCAGTCGCTCCAACTCGTGCGCTTCACGGGCTTTGTCTTCGCGGGCCAGCCACGCGTAACTGCCAGGCGTGTCATGAGCGCCAATCAGTATGCTCGGGGGTTCCGGACGCCATCGCAGCAGAGGCGCTTCGGAGCGTGCCGCCACCCGTTCCAATGAGGGCAGGATGACGTGATCGAATTCCAGACCCTTGGATTTGTGAATGGTCAGTATTTCGAGTTGCGCCTCGGTTGTGTCGCTGGCAAACAGACTTTGTGCCGCACTTCGCACGGCCACCGGGTTGAGACCATCGATGCCGTGCGAGTCGATCAGTTCCAATAGACACTGGGCGTGATCGATCGCATTAGGATCTGCATAGGCGTCGACGCCACCACATTGAATCCAGATATTTTCAATGACGGTCCGCGGAGGTGCCTGATCGAGGAGGCGAAAACCCGCCACCAAAGCGCGAGCGAGGCGTGCCAGGCGACGTTCACCGTCTTCGGAAAGCTGCGGGGCGTTGTCTGTTATCGCAACGGCAATGTTGTCGACCGAGGCAAACTGTTCGAGATCCCGCAGACTCAAGCCGACCCAGGGTGTTCGCAGGACCGACATCCAGGCCAGCCTGTCGTGGGGGTCGTCGATTGCACACAACAGCGAAAGCAGATCCTGCACGACGGGTTTGTCGACCAGCGGATCAATGTCCCTTGCACGCCAGTTCAAGCGGGCGTCTCGCAACGCCGGAAGTATTCCCGCGAGATGGCTTCTGCTGCGCACCAGGATGGCGATGCTTGCCGTCCCATCGGCGTCAATCAGTTCCCCGATACGCCTGATCAAGCCGTCGACTTGACCACTCTGGTCGCGATACAACTCGATATGTACGCCCTCACCATCCAGATCGCTCCGCGCGGCGATCGCGCTTTCATAAGGAACCCGGCCCAACAGCGGATTTGCGATTTTTCCCATCACGTCGGCGAATGTCTCATTGTGCCAGGCAACCAACGCAGGTGCCGCGCGAAAGTTGCTGGACAAGCGAATACGTTCGAGCGGCAAACCGGCAATGCCCTCGTGCCATGCCCGGTAGAAAAGACTCACGTCCGCGTTGCGGAAGCGATAGATGGACTGCATCGGATCACCCACCGCGAAAAACGTGTTGCCTTCTTCCTCGCTCCAACCTTCCAGAAGGTCCGAGAACAACTCGAACTGGGAAACGGAAGTATCCTGAAACTCGTCTACCAGGATGTGGTGAATGCGGTAGTCGAGAGCGAGGGCGAGCTCGGTGGGTCCATCCACGTCGCGGAGCGCGTTTCTGGCTGAAAGCAGCAGTTGATTGAAGTCGGCGGCGCCCTCGCGTTTGAACTCCTCGTTCAACGCGGTGACCGCCATCGTCAGGACAATGCAGATGGTGGCAAGTTCGTTCAGTCGGTCTTCCGGGATCCGGTTATCGGGCAGGTGACGGAGGTTGTCGACGAGCGGTTCGCAGTGAAGCGCCTGCAGATCCTCGATCAGAGTCTGGGCTCGGGTTTTTGCGTCCCGATCGGCAGGATCGAAACCTTCACGACGGGTGAGTTGACGACGAAACTTCCCCCTCTGCGTGGTAAGCGTTTTACCGAGTAGCCGCCATCTGGATCCCGCCTGTTCGACGTTTTGGCCCGTGGCTGCAGCGACTCCACGAACGACGGCTTCCATGGTTTCGATCTGTGCGTCGTCGAGCAGGCTGGTCAGTTCCGAAACTGCTCGATCGACCAGCCGTTCGACCCCTTGACTCAAGACCCCCTGAAGCGCATCGGGAGAACGTTGGTGCGCAGAAACAAGCTCGCGCACGGCATCAAGCCATTGGTCGCGACGAGACAACATGTTGATGAGCAGGCGCTGGGCTCGTGCGTAGTCGTTATCGACAAAGGCAAGAAACTCGGCAACGTAGGGTCCCAGCGGGTCGTCTTCGTACAGCTTGTACAACACCCGACGAGTGGCGCTCACATACAGATCTTCCGGCGCTTCGAGCAGGCGTGTATAGGGGTACAAACCGCTGGCCAGAGGCAGTTGCCGAATCAGCGACATCGCGAAACTGTCGATTGTCTGTATCTTCAACCTTGCGGGTTGTTCCAATAGATTCCAACCCATTTCCTCGTTGCGCGCGAGCGCACCCACTGCCTGCGAATCTCCGCCACGCAACGCCCTAAGGATGCGCGCCCGCATTTCTCCCGCGGACTTGATCGTAAAAGTGATTGCGAGAATTTCTTCGGGTTTGCGAGCCCGCGCAAGCAAACGCAGATAACGGGTAACGAGCAACGTCGTCTTCCCGGAGCCTGCGGGAGCCTGCACGATCACCGAGCGGTTGGTATCGACGGCAAGTTCCCGTTGCGCATGATCGGCCGGTTGGGTCATGGGGAACTCAACTTCTCGCTGCTTCGAACCCGGCAGAAGGAAGCGAGATGACACGTGTTGCACAGGTTGTCATCCCGGGGAGTCACCGCGGCATAACCTTCTTTGAATTCGCCCAGAATCTCGTTGAGCTGCCGCTCCCAGGTGTTGCGTAACTCCAACCAGCCGCCCGCTGGGAGCTTGGCGAGGCGAGCGGGTGTCAGATCGAGATTTTCTTCGGCGACCCCGCTCAACCCGACCCCATCTTCACCGACTCTGGCAAAACACACGGCCGCGACCTCTTTGCTCGCAATGGCGTAGACGGGAAGCTGAGGTTCCAGCAAGGGGGTCCCGGTCAATCGGCCGGGCCGGACTTGTCCCGTCTTGTAGTCGATGACAACCAGCGCGTTGCCGATGCGATCGATTCGGTCCATTCGCAACGAGAGTTCAAAACCCAGCAATTCGACCTGGGTGTCAGCTTCCAGACTGTCGATCTGAAAGGGTGCGCGGGCGTTCTCGAACGACATCCAGCTTTGTAGAATTCTGCTCAGTCGCTCGATTTCTCGTTCGCGAAAGGAAGCCGGGAAGCGCCTGAACAGATCCGCCACGGTAAGTCGTGCGACGGATTTCAGGTCTTCGACTTCGAGCTTGGCGAGAGATGCCTGATCGTCATGATCTTTCAGCAACCGGTGCAATGCCTCGTGAATCAGAATGCCGCGATCCAGAGCATCCGGAAAGGCGTGGGGCGAACGGCTTTCCTTCAGGGCGATGCGGTGAATGGCCCAGGCTCGAAAAGGACAACCCGCCTGATCGCGCAACAGCGCGGCGCCGCCACGAATCCTGCCCGGGGAAACGCCACTGCCGGAAGTTTCTTCAACTTGTTCGAGCGTTACCGTCCGCGCTTCGAAGTAGGGATGTGACGGGGTGCGGTATCCCCTGATGAGTCTGGATAACGCCGTGGGAGGTAGATGACTGGTGAGGACGCTCGGCGGTTGCACAGATTCACCGTCGTGCGCCGCATGACTGAAGATCAGTCGCTTACTCGATTGAGACCAGTGTCGTAAGCGCTCGCGAGCAAAATTGAGTTCGGACGCAAAATCGATGCGCGGCAGCTTGCTTGCGCGTTGCACGCTATGCGGAATGAAGGGATTGGTCGAAGGGGCAAGCGGCCAGGTTGCTTCCTGCATGCCGCAGATCCACAGGTGGCTGAACCTCAAGCCCGTCGTTTCGAGGTAGCCCATGACCTGAATCGGCGCTGGAGCGCGCTGTGGGGCGAATATCTGTTCAGCCAGGGTACGTTGCAGCATGTCGAGTGCTTCGGGCGCGCTGCATCTCCGGGCGCCGGTGTCCTGGCAGGCCAGACGGTCGAGCAACCCGGCCAGATGTTCGTGGGCCTGGTATTGGGTACTGCCTGCAGCGACGGCACTCCAACCACTCAAGGCGAGCACATCGACAAAGTGCCGCACCCACTCGGCGAAGGTGTGCTCTTCACACGTTTGCCGCGCGCGCTCGTCGACAGCGACAAAACGGGGATCTATGGACGTCTGTTGCCACTCCCGGATGAGCGCGTGCAGGGAAAATTGATCGGGAAGTGAGACGGGCAGTTGCTTGACAACAGGCAGATCGAAATACCGGGAGGTGAGTAGCCGGCGTACGCCGTCGTGAGCCAGGCGCTCAAAACAGAACTGCAGCCAGCGATGCGCCACGGTCCATATGGGTTGCTCGGCGAGATGGGTTCCTCCGCCGAGATCGTAAAGATGGGTGATGCCGTCCGGATTCAGCACCGCGTCGAATTGTCGGGCTACGGCATGATAGCGACTGCTCAAATTCGGGATGACGACGCCGATCTGCACGTCGGAACTCGCCGCCAGAACCGTTCTGCACCACTGCGCGCAGGCGTTTATTTCGTCTCGTTCCGTGGCTAATTCGACCCTTTTCACCGTGGCCGCACGCACGGTCTTGACGCGGCGCTGCTCGATTCGGCAGCCCAGAGCTTCCAGGCGATCGAGATAGGCGAGCTGGCTCGGAGGGAGTGCTTCGAATTCGAGACAGATCAGCGATTCAGGAACCCGTTGCTCAATCTCGACCAACGCGCCTGGCAATTCGGCCCGGGTGATCGACGCGGTCTCCGTCAGCTCGCGACGTACCTCGCGAACCCAAGTTAGAAAACTGCGGGCGTTGTCCGTATGTGCGAAGTTCTGTTCGTCAAAGTCGATACCCCAGCCCATCGCCAACTGCCAGGCGTCGCGGGCAAGCGCGACAAGATCTCGCGCTTCGGCGGGGACGATACGCTGCCAGAGCAGCGATTCTTCTTCGCTTGTCAGTAACCTGGGCAGGGTGGGATCCCGCTGCCGGGCAAGCCCGTAACGTTGCTCCAGGAACGCAACAAGACTGAATACCTGGGCCGTCGGCCAGGCCTTATCTCCCCCGTCTTGCCGTTTCCGGGCATACCCGCGCAATAACTCGCGTCGTAATCTTTCGTTGGGTGTCAAGACAATCGAATCGATACATGCCTGGAACAGCGCTGGATCGAGATGAACGAAGGCGTGGGGCACAATGGAATTCTATCACCGGCATCATTTCGGTAGAATGCGCCACGTTTGAGACGAATGAGTCGTTCATGACCGGAAAAATAGGATTTGTCAGCCTCGGCTGCTCCAAGGCACTCGTGGATTCCGAAGAAATTCTGACCAACCTAGACGCCGTGGGGCACCGCTGTGTCGATGACCTTGCCGAAGCCGACCTGGTAGTGATCAACACCTGCGGTTTCATCACCAGTGCCGTCGAGGAATCGTACGACGCTATCGAAGCGGCCCTCAGCACTAACGGGCGGGTCATCGTAACGGGATGCCTCGGCGTGAGGGAAGCCCAGATCCGCGAGAGGTTTCCGGATCTGCTCGCCATCACCGGACCTCAGGCAGTCCGAGAGGTCGTTGCCGCTGTCAACGAATTTACCCCCGGTTCGGTCGTCGACCTACCCGAGCCGCTGATGCGAGCCGCTGAATTCAAGCTGACCCCGGCCCACTATGCCTATCTCAAGATTGCCGAAGGCTGCAACCATAAATGCAGCTTCTGCATCATCCCGAGTATGCGCGGAAAACTTCGCTCCCGCTTGATTGGCGATGTGCTGCGAGAGGCAGAACGACTTGCGGCTGCCGGTGTACAGGAATTGTTGATCATCGCGCAGGATACCAGCGCCTATGGGGTCGATCTGCGTTATCGAGAGGATGTGTTCAACGGCAAGGTATACCCGAGTAACCTGGAGACTTTATGTACTGAGCTCGCCCGCCTGGTTCCATGGGTCCGCTTGCACTATCTCTATCCGTACCCCCACGTCGACCGGTTGATTCCGCTCATGGCCGAGGGTGTTCTGTTGCCCTATCTCGATGTCCCCCTGCAGCATGCGGACCCTCGCATTCTCAAAACGATGCGACGCCCGGCCGCGGTGGAGAACACGCTGGAGCGAATACTGTTATGGCGCTCGATTTGTCCCGAGATCACCATACGCAGCACTTTCATCGTTGGCTTCCCGGGTGAAACGGACGCGGACTTCACTCGACTCCTCGATTTTCTGGATGAAGCACAACTCGACCGCGTCGGCTGCTTTACCTATTCCGAGGTGGAAGGGGCGGCGGCCAACGAATTACCCGATCCCGTGGACGAGGCGACCAAACTCGATCGACAGGAGATGTTGCTGGAGCTTCAAGGCACGATCAGCGAGCGGAAACTGGCACAGAAACGCGGCCTGGACATGGAAGTACTCGTTGACGAAGTGACTGCGAATGGCGCGATAGCCCGCAGCCGGGGGGATTCGCCGGAGGTGGATGGCGTCGTGCATGTGGCCGATTCCAAAGGGTTGGTTCCGGGTTCGCGGACCTGGGTTCACATCACGGATTCCGACACCCATGACTTGTATGCCAGGCATCTGGGGAACCCGCTGAATTTCGATTAGACTTAACCATTCGCGTCCAAAAGGAGTTTTGAGCGGTGTGGTATCTGATTGAAGATTTTTTCGAGCAAAGCTTAATCATGAAAGCTTTCATCGGCTGGGGTTGGCTCGCCATCATGATCATGATCACGAGCCTCGTTGTCCCCCTCATATTCGATTGACGAACAATGTGGTTGTCATCTCTCACGCCCGAACAACGCGAAGCATTGCTGGGTCTGGCTCATAACGTCGTCGTCTCCGACGGGCTACTCGATCCCAACGAAGAAGGGATGATGGACGAGTTCAAGCGCGAGATGGAACTCAACCCGGCGCTGGAGAGCGAATACCTGGAACTGGACGGCATCGAGCGGACTTTCGACAGTCGCAAATCACGGCTGATCGCAGTGCTCAATCTGCTGCGGTTGAGTTATGTAGACGGTTCCTTCGACATCGAAGAGGAGTGCCTGTTGAAAGAGATCAGCGAAGCCTTCAGCATCACCAACGATGAATTCATGCTCCTGGATAACTGGGTACGGCGGTTACTGGCGCTCGAAACCGAAGCGCGGGATCTAATGGGAGGCTGACGTTTTTGCCGATGGGCCATCGGGCGACGGAGATCGCCCGGCAAATCCCCTTTCCAAGCTCAATAACGCGATTTCCACCGGTTCCCTGTCGAACTGCCGCTTCGACTGAATGCGGAATTGGATTCCGCAGCGAAACCCATCTTCCTGTGGGGAGCAGGTGTGAACCACCCCGACGACGTTGTCGAGGCGGGCCTCGGCATGGCGCCAAGTGACAAACACCTCTTCATCCTCGGCTAAGCGCTGCTCAATCGGTACCGCGATGCCGAAACGATTAAAATCCAGTACCCGGCCGGGTACGCGCCCAAGTCGGCCACGTCGGCGCAGGCCGATGTCCAGATCATCTCCGCTAAACCGCGGGAAGGTCCGGCGGTCCGGGCCAAAAGCTCGTTCAGACATGCCTACAGCATAGTAGATTCCACTTTTTCGGTTTGTGAGCCAGTGCTCCGACTCCCGCCCGCGAGATCTATCCGTCAGAACCTTTGAAGATGTGCTGTGTCCCACTTATGATGCCCTCGAACAGCGAACCTGGGTGTCTGAGTGGATAACGCTGAAATCGAGCATTGGCTCGAGGAATTGCGCATCGAACACGGCGATCTCGATGAGGTGATTCGCGCGCTCGTCGAAGCTAAACACCATGACTCGATGCGCATACAAAGATTGAAAAAACGCAAACTCAAATTGAAAGACATGGTGGCCAAATTGGAGAGTCAGCTCATTCCGGATCTGGATGCGTGAGGCATGGATGAGCCATTAACCGTCGCCATCAGTTCCCGGGCGTTGTTCGATCTCGGCGAGAGTAACGAGCTATACGAGCGCGAGGGGCTCGAAGCCTACCGGCAATATCAGATTGCCCACGAAGACGATCTCCTGGATCCGGGGGACGCCTTTTCTTTCGTTAGAAAACTTTTGAATATCAATAAGTTACTAAATAAACGCAGAGTTGAGGTGATATTACTTTCACGCAACTCGGCGGATACCGGCTTACGCATTTTCAACTCCATCAAGGCCCATAACCTGGAAATAACCAGGGCCGCGTTCTGCGGAGGTGAAAGCCCTTATCGCTACATGCTGGCGTTTGGCTGTAATCTTTTTCTTTCGACACAGGCCGATGACGTGGCACACGCACTCGAACATGGCGTTGCCGCCGCAACCTTGCTCGGCGGCAGCGGCAGGCCCGAAACCGGCGGCGAAGAGTTACGCCTGGCCTTCGATGGGGATTCGGTGATTTTTTCCGACGAGGCCGAAAAGGTCTTTCAGCAACAGGGACTGGAAGCCTTCAGCCGAACCGAGGCCGCGGCCGCGTCTCAGCCTCTGGAAGGCGGTCCATTCAAGTCGTTTCTCGCAGCCCTGCACGGTTTGCAACGAGAGTTCGACGGTATGCCGTGTCCCATCAGAACCGCGCTGGTAACCGCCCGTGGGGCACCCGCCCATGAACGGGTGATCAGAACCCTACGTGCCTGGGACATTCGCCTCGATGAGTCGTTGTTTCTCGGTGGTATGGAAAAGACCGAGTTTTTACGAGCCTTCGGCGCCGATGTGTTCTTTGACGACCAAAGCCAACACTGCGAACGCGCAAGCCCCGTCGTGACCGCGGGTCACGTTCCCCACGGCATCGTCAACGAACGCGATTGAACAGGCATTTACCCGTTCCACGACCCTCATCGCTCGCCAATTCAGAATTTTGAGTTATACTAAATAGCGTTTTTATAGCGGTTTCGCTATGAAGCTCCAACAATTACGCTACATCTGGGAAGTCGCGCATCACGAGCTCAATGTCTCGGCGACCGCGCAAAGCCTGTTCACCTCGCAACCCGGGATCAGTAAGCAGATTCGCCTGCTCGAAGATGAACTCGGTGTGGAGATCTTTGCCCGCAGTGGCAAACACCTCACCCACATCACCCCGGTGGGTGAATCCATCATCGAAGTAGCCGGCACGATCCTGCGCGAAATCGAGACGATCAAACAGGTTTCCCAGGAATACAGCAATGAGAAGCAGGGCAGCCTGTCCATTGCAACCACCCATACCCAGGCTCGTTACGCGTTGCCGAAAATCATTGGCGACTTTCGCCAGCAGTATCCCGATGTGGTCCTGCACATGAACCAGGGTACACCGACCCAAATCGCCGAACTCGCCGCGAATGGCAACGTAGATTTTGCTATCGCGACGGAGGGGCTGGAGTTGTTCGGCGATCTGGTCATGATGCCCTGTTACAAGTGGAATCGCTGCGTTGTCGTCCCCCACGATCACCCGCTGCTCGAGAAGGTTGAGGCGAACGGCTCACTCACCCTGGAAGACGTGGCGAAAGAACGTATCGTCACCTATGTTTTTGGTTTCACCGGACGCTCCCGCCTCGATGATGCGTTCATGGCCCAGGGACTCACCCCGAACGTGGTGTTCACCGCAACCGATACCGACGTCATCAAAACCTATGTACGGCTCGGATTAGGCGTCGGCATCATTGCCAGCATGGCGCTGGATCCAGAACAGGATTCAGATCTGGTGGGTCTGGATGCCTCGCACCTGTTTCAGCCGAGCATTACCCACATCGGTTTCCGACGCGGCACGTTCCTGCGCCGCTACATGTACGATTTCATAGAGCAGTTTGCCCCCCACCTGGACGAAGAAAGAGTCAATGCGGCCGTCGCCTGCGGAACGCGCATGGAACGCGAGCAACTCTTTCAGAATCTGGAACTGCCTTCGCGTTAGCGCGCGGGAAGGGTCTCAAAGGTAGGACTCATAGCGTTCAAACACGCTTCCGCGGAAGCGTTTGAACACCTGATCAAATGAAATCGAGTTCAGGATTGTCCCGAAGAATTTCCCCGGCCGCGTCTGCACTGGAGACATCAACCTCGAGCACTTCCTTCAGGAACTTGAAGTACACCGTGTATACCGTCTGTACACCTTCGTTTTCCACCACGAAAAAAGGTGCACGATCCACTGAAAGTTCCCGCGCGAGAACCGCTCCCGGAGATTCGGGTTCGCGCTCATCCGCAATCAATATCCGATCGATGCGATCCATATGACCGGATTTGTCGAGGCGGGTTTCGACCTCGCGGCATTTTCGACAGGGTTCGCCGGTTGCGAGGATCTTCTTGACGAAGGTGATGTGCACGGACGGGATCAGCCGATGATCTTGACCACGTTCTCGCCGTGGAGGCCGCACTCTTTCTGCGTTGCTTCTTCCCACCACCAGCGGCCGGCGCGTTCGTGTTCGTGGGGACCGACGGCGCGCGTGCAGGGCTCGCAACCTATCGACACGTAACCCTGGTCGTGCAGCGAGTTGTAGGGTACGTCGTGGTGGCGAATGTAGGACCAGACTTCGTTTGAGGTCCAGTGAGCCAACGGGTTGAATTTGGTGAGCGACCGACTGTCTGTTGAGAAGGCCTCGTCGACCTGTTCGAGTGGAACGTTTGCGCGCGTCACGCTCTGATCCTGGCGCTGACCGGTAATCCACGCATCCAGCGTGTCGAGCTTGCGGCGTAACGGTTCGATCTTGCGAATGGCGCAGCATTCTCCGTGACCGTCTTTGTAGAAGCTGAAGAGTCCTTTGTCGCTGACCAGTCGTGCAACGGCGGCGGGTTCGGGCAGCAGCAATTCAATCTGGATCTGGTAGTGGTCGCGTACCGTTTCGAAGTAGCGATAGGTCTCGGGATGAAGGCGGCCGGTGTCCAGCGAAAATACCTTGAAATCGAGACCCAGCCGATGAGCCATGTCTATCAGCACGACGTCTTCGGCACCGCTGAACGAGATCGCGATACGGTCGTGCTCGAACCGCGTGGCGGCTCGCCGCATGACGAGTTGCGGTTCATCGAGAGCCGTGGCTTCGCGGGGTTCCATGGTCGTGCTCACCCGATGTGCCTTCGTTCACTGAAACAGGTGCAGAAGACTAGCAGGGTCAAATTGCCAGAAAAAATAACCTCTTGGTATATGCTTAAGCCGCCATGACCGGGTGACTCGCAGGGGAGGGATGGTGGAGATACTTTGTTTGGACATGGAAGGGGTGCTGACCCCGGAGATCTGGGAGGCCGTGGCCGAGCACACCCAGATACCCGAGTTACTCAAAACCACCCGCGACATACCCGTCTATGACGACTTGATGCGGTTGCGATTGAAAGTTATCGCCGAACACGATCTATCGATGAGCCTCATCGAAGAAGTCGTTGCCGGGATGGATCCGTTGCCAGGCGCTGTGGACTTTCTCTCGTGGGCCAGATCGAGGTTTCAAATTGCCATTATTTCAGATACCTATTATCAGTTTGCGATGCCGCTGGTCGAAAAACTGGGGGGACCTCTTCTGCTTTGCCACAACCTGGAAGTTGAGAACGACCGGATCGTTGGATATCGGATACGCCAGCCGGATCCCAAACGCCGTTCGGTGCAGAGCTTCAAATCACTCAACTATCGGGTGTTCGCGGTCGGGGACTCATACAACGACGTCTCGATGCTGGAAGAGGCGGATGCCGGTTTCTTCTACCGGGCGCCCGGTCACGTCAGGGACGAATTTCCACAATTCGAGGCCGCAGAAGATTACCCGGCTCTGCAGGATTTACTCGAGGCCGCCGCGCGCCAGCACCGCGCGTAATTGAATTTACCGCTACTTGAACTGCGCTTCTTCGGTGGACCCGGTCAGTGCGGTTACCGAGCTTTGCCCACCTTGAATCACGGTGGACACCTGGTCGAAGTATCCGGTGCCGACTTCCTGCTGATGGCTGACGAAGGTATATCCGCGCTCGGTCGCGGCAAATTCTTTCTCCTGCAAGGCAACGTAGGCGGTCATCTGATTTTTTACGTACCCTTGCGCCAGTTCGAACATGTTGTACCACATGCTGTGAATACCGGCCAAAGTGATGAACTGGAACTTGTATCCCATGGCCGCCAGCTCCGTCTGGAACTTGGCGATGGTTGCATCGTCGAGGTTCGCTTTCCAGTTGAAGGAGGGCGAGCAGTTGTACGACAGCATCTGATCGGGATATTCTTTCTTGATCGCTTCCGCGAATCGCTTGGCTTCGTCGAGATCCGGCACGCCGGTCTCACACCAGAGCAGATCCGCATAAGGAGCGTACGCCAGCCCTCGGGAGATCGCCTGATCCAATCCGGCACGGGTTTTGTAGAATCCTTCGGCGGTGCGTTCGCCGGTGATGAACTCCTTGTCCCAGGGATCGATGTCGCTCGTCACCATCTCAGCGGCGTTGGCATCGGTGCGCGCGAGCAGGATGGTTGGCACGTCGCAGACGTCGGCCGCTAATCGGGCGGCGATGAGTTTTTCGACCGCTTCCCTGGTTGGCACAAGAACCTTCCCACCCATGTGTCCGCACTTTTTGACAGATGCCAGTTGATCTTCGAAATGCACCCCGGCGGCACCCGCACCGATCATGGACTTCATGAGCTCGAATGCGTTCAGCACCCCGCCGAAGCCCGCTTCGGCATCGGCAATGATGGGTACGTAAAAATCCAGCCCTTCATCGTTGCCGCTGGACCATTGAATTTCGTCCGCGCGGCGAAAAGCGTTGTTGATCCGGTTGACCAGGGTCGGCACGGAGTTGACTGCGTACAGCGACTGGTCTGGATACATGGTTTCGGAGTCGTTGCTGTCGGCCGCCACCTGCCATCCTGAGACGTAAATCGATTTGATGCCGGCTTTGACCTGCTGCACGGCTTGCCCACCGGTTACCGCCCCAAGCGCGTTGGTGAAATCCTCGTTCTGGAGGGAGTCCCAGAGTTTGTCGGCCCCGTGGGCGGCCAACATGCTGCGGTGTGGAATGGTGCCGCGCAGGTTGACGACATCTTCGGCGCCGTAACCGCGTTTTACGTTCTTCCAGCGGGGGTTGGTTGCCCATTCCCGATTGAGTTCCTGAGTCTGCTCGGCACGCGACTTGCGTGGCACGTAGTGGAGGGCCATGGTCTTGTCCATTCGTTGCGGATTTCAGAGCGGCGAATTCTGAGAGATCCCTATTGGAAAAAAAAGCGAAACACAAACAACTAATCAATTCCGATCTGGAATTGATTGATCACCGCGGAAAGCGGCCGGGAATTGCTGGTGAGACAGGCTAGAGTCGCAGCAGCCTGAGCTCCTGATCGGCCGAGCTGTGGGACCAGAGATAGGAAAATCGCTCCCACAGATTGTGCGTCCGTACCGGATCGTAAAGGTTGGCGAGGGCTTCGTATTCGCGATAGTCGGGCAACAGCCAGTAGCCCCGCACGTCCCAGAGCACACAGGTATGTTCATCATGCGCGTATTCGGGGGAAACGCAGCGGATTTCTATCTTGCTGTCCAGGCGCCGGGCAAGTTCCAGCAATCGATGCCCGCGGCTGACGACGTGCTGGCTGCTGTGCAGGAGAATTTTCAGCGTTACCGGTGGACCGCGACGAACAAAGCGCGATAGATCTTCGACGATCCGGAGATTGTCGAAAAAGGTGTGATCCAGGAACTGGCTGTGGATCCGCACGTTTCTGATCGCCTCGGCCAGACATTTGTGCAGACCGTCCAGGCAGGCTGATTCGCCGTGAAAATTCAACAGCTCGGCGGGTGGGTGGGTCTCGACTTCTTGTTCACGGAACACAGGTTTTGCGATGTTACCCGCCGCCTGGAACGGCATCGGCAGTACGATTTCCCATGTCTGCTGGAAGGTGTTGTCGACATTGAATTCGCCTCCGACCGGCAGGAATCCCGCCCGATTGTAAACACTGCTGGCACCGACCGGAGCATTCAGATGAACCCTGCTGCAGCCTAAGTTCTTCGCTTCCTCGATGGTGGACTGCAGCAGGTGCAAACCCACGCCGTGTCGGCGATTACTTTCGAGCACCGCCAGACGATCGATTTGGCCGCTCGGCAGAAGTCGCACGCAGCCGACTGGCTGACCCGTTTCGCTCAGAGCTAATACGTGGGATGCAGAGTAATCCTCAGCGTTCCAGCTGATCGGGGTACCCAGTTCAACGGTAAAAACCGCCTCGCAAATTTGTCGGATCTTCGTTTCATGGGAGGACCAAGGCACGGCAACAACGTGGATTTCCATAATACTCGCCCGGATTATTCACCAACCAGCTTCTGCAGCCACCGATACTAGCAAATCACCGGGCGTCGCAGGTTGTGAGTATTTCCTTCGGTGCTGCGAGCAACCGGCCCGGTTAGAGTGTGCGGGTCGCAAGCCGGCTGGCCAAGCCCGTGTAGTTGGCTGGTTGCAACTGCGCCAGCTCCGCCCTGGCTTCGCTCGGGAGGTTGAGTTGTTCGAGAATCTTTTTGAACAGCGCCTCGTCAAGCTGTTTGCCGCGCGTGACTCGTTTGAGTTGCTCGTAGGGTTCGGCAATCCCGTATTTACGCATCACGGTTTGCACCGCTTCGGCCAGAATTTCCCAGCTTTCATCGATGTCGGCCGCGATGACGTCTCTGTTGACTTCCAATCGCGACAAGCCCTTCAACGTTGCCTGATACGCGATGGCCGAATGACCCACGGCGGATCCGATATTGCGTAACACGGTAGAGTCGGACAGGTCCCTCTGCCAGCGCGAGACTTGCAGCTTGCCGGCCATATGGTGCAGCAGCGCGTTACTGATGCCCAGATTGCCCTCGGAATTCTCGAAGTCGATTGGATTTACTTTGTGCGGCATGGTGGACGAACCCACTTCCCCCTCGACCGCGCGTTGGTGGAAGTAGTTGATGGCAATGTAACTCCAGATGTCCCGATCGAAATCCAGCAGGATCTGATTGAATCTGGCCAACGCGTGAAAGAGTTCGGCGACATAGTCATGGGGTTCGATCTGGGTCGTGTAGGCGTTGGTTTCAAGTCCCAGGTCGGCAACGAACGCACCGGCAAGCTCCGGCCAATCGACTTCGGGATAGGCGACGAGGTGCGCGTTGTAGTTACCGACCGCACCGTTCATCTTGCCGAGTATCTCAACGGCTGCAAAACGCTCGCGTTGAGTTCGCAGCCGTTCGGCGAAGTTGCGCATTTCTTTGCCGAGGGTCGTGGGTGAGGCCGCCTGACCATGAGTACGCGACAACATGGCAATGTCCGCCGTATCCGCTGCGAGCGTCTCGAGTTCGCCGATGAGTTCACTCATCCGCGGGAGCAGCACTCGTTCGCGAACCTCGGTGAGCATCAGACCATAGGCGAGGTTGTTGATGTCTTCCGAGGTGCAGGCGAAATGCACAAACTCCGCATGTGCCGGGAGGCCGGAGATCGCCCCGAGCTGTTCTTTGACGAAATATTCCACCGCTTTGACATCGTGATTGGTCGTGCGCTCGATTTCTTTGATGCGCTCGGCGTCAGAGATTTCAAACGACTCGTAGATCCTGGCAACGCTTGCGCGTTGGGCGTCATCGAGAACGGGTAACTCCGGGATGTCGGATGCCGCCGCGAGATGTTCAAACCATTTACACTCGACGATTACCCGATAGCGCATCAAGCCGAATTCGCTCACCAGCGGAGCGAGGGATTTCACTTTGTCACGATAGCGGCCGTCGAGGGCGCTGATGGCAAGCAGTTGGCTCATCGGGCTATCTTCTCACAGGTTTGATTGCAAATTCCGCATCGCCTCGAGCAGCGGCTTGCGCCTGAGGATCAGGTGCCAGCGTCGCCCCTGTAACTGGTGCCACAGCCAGGCAACACGAACGCCTGCGAGCAACAGGGCGCGAATAGTGTCTGCTGTCGCCTCCTGTTGCAGGGCGCTTGGCTCGCCGACAATCTGAATACGTTTACCCAGGGTGCTGAGGGTCTGCTGGTAGATGTTCGATAACTCCCTCGGATCTGGTTCGTTTGCGTCCAGATCGTCCAGCATGCCCTCCAGACGGGACACGACGGCGCGGTTCGTGCGCAACCGTCGAGCCAGCTCAATGAGTTGCAGGGTGTAACGCAATACCTCGGGCGAAGCGATTCGACCCGACAACATCTCCATTGCCTGGCGCGCACCGTCGTAGAAAGCCCGGGGATGAGGGAATATCTCCTCGAGTTCCCTGGCGTTGTGGGTCGTGATGGTCCTGAGGAGAACTCGCCGGTCATCTTCACACACGCTCCGGCCTCGTGCCGCGTCATGCACCATCGTCGCCGTCTGTACGATGCCCGCCAGGGCGAGGGAATGATAGTCGGTCAAGTGCTAGCCTGCCTGTTCGATCACGCCACCACCGAGGACAACGTCGCCGTCATAAAAACAAACGTATTGCCCGGGGGTTACTGCCCGTTGCGGCTCGGTAAAACGCACGAGCAACCTGCCATCGGCCCGATACCTGAGCCGGCAGTTCTGGTCCGCTTGGCGATATCTTATTTTGGCCTGACACGAAAGCGGGAACGAAAGATCGTCAACCAGCCAGTTGAGCTGGCTGGCAGCCAGCCACGTACGCTCGAGATCGCGATCGGTCTGGGTGACGATGAGTGTGTTGGTGTCCTTGTCTTTTTCCATAACGTACCAGGGTGCCTCGGGCTGCCCACGAATGCCCCCGATACCGAGACCCTGGCGCTGACCGATGGTGTAGTAGGGCAGGCCTATATGTTCGCCTAAGGTTACCCCTTCGCCGTTTTGAATTGTCCCGGGTTCCTCAGGCAGATACCGTTGCAGAAAATCGCGAAAACGCCGTTCGCCGATGAAACAGATTCCGGTGCTGTCTTTTTTACGATGATTTTCGAAGTTGGACTTTTTTGCCAGCGCGCGCACCGATGGTTTGTCCATGGCACCGATTGGAAAAAGGCAGTTCTGCAACTGTTGTACCGGCACCGCTTGCAGGAAGTAGCTTTGATCCTTGTTCGAATCGCACCCTTTATGCAGACGAAAAACGTTGTCGGCGTTTGACGTTCGAACATAGTGACCGGTCGCGATGAAATCGCCGCCCAGAACACGTGCATAGTTGCTGAACTGTTTGAACTTGATTTCCCGGTTACACAAAACGTCCGGATTCGGCGTGCGACCATGGGCATATTCGTGCAGGAAGTTCTCGAACACATGGTCCCAGTATTCGGCTGCAAAATTGGCGACGGTCAGTTCTATGCCTAAGGATCGACACACCTGTTGAGCGTCTTCGAGATCGGCCTGCGCCGTGCAGTATTCCGTGCCGTCGTCTTCCTCCCAGTTTTTCATGAACAGCCCCTGAACCCGATAACCCTGTTCAAGGAGTAATAAGGCCGAGACCGAGGAGTCCACTCCGCCTGACATGCCGACGATGACTTTATCGAGATGTCGTGTATCGGGCACCCGGGTTCCTGCCGAATTGGAAAGGCCGCGTATGTTACGCGAGATCCTCTATAATCCCCATCATGTCCAAACTCAGCCACATCAACGAAGCGGGCGAGGCCAACATGGTCGACGTCTCGGCCAAGGCGGCAACGCAACGCAAGGCGATCGCAAGTGGCGTGGTGCGCATGCTGCCGACGACCCTGCAGGAGATCCTGGACAAGGGCCTCGCCAAAGGCGATGTCCTGGCGGTCGCTCGCGTGGCTGGCATCCAGGGGGCAAAACGTTGTGCCGATCTCATTCCGCTGTGTCATCCACTGCCGCTCGACAAGGTGAGCGTCGAGTTCGCCGCCCTAGACGAACAAACCCTCGAGATAACCGCGACCTGCCTGGTGACCGGGAAAACCGGCGTGGAGATGGAGGCGTTGACCGCGGTCAGCATCGCCGCGCTCACCGTATATGACATGTGCAAAGCGCTCGACAAAGGCATGGTGATCGGATCTGTCTGTCTGCAAAGTAAAGAAGGCGGCAAGAGCGGACCCTGGGAACGAGACGGCTGAATGGACATCGACGTGTTGTTTTTTGCATCTCTCCGTGATGTTGTCGGCGCGGCGAGCATTTCCGTGCAGTTACCCGTTCCCGCAGGCCAACGTGAATTGCTGGCGGTGCTGGGGGAGCGGTTTTCAGACACCGTCATGCAGGCATTGCAGGCGGAAAACGTCCGCATTTCCGTGAATAAAACACTTGCCACGCAACCTTTGAGTTATTCAGACGGGGATGAGATTGCGTTCCTCCCGCCGATAACGGGCGGCTGACGTGCACGTCTCGGTTCGAATTCAGGAAGACGACATCTGGGTTGCCGACGAATACCGTGCCCTCAGGGATCGGATGCCGGGCACCATCGGCGCGATCGCAACCTTCATCGGTCTGGTACGAGACCAGCAGGCCGATGATGAAGTGCTGAGCCTGACGATTGAACATTATCCGGGGATGACGGAGCAGAGCATTCACACCATCGTCGAGTCCGCCGGCCAGCGTTGGCCTCTCGATGATGTCGTGATCGTTCACCGGGTGGGCGAACTCGCGGCTCACGAGCAGATTGTTTTCGTTCAGGTGGCGGCGGGGCACCGGGCAGCGGCATTTGCCGCATGTGAGTTCCTGATGGATTATCTGAAGACCGATGCGGTGTTCTGGAAGCGCGAGGCAACCCCGCATCAGACCCGGTGGCTGGAATCGAGCGCGCAGGACGAGAGTCGTGCTCGTGCCTGGAAGACGCCCGACCCGACCGAACAGAACTGACCCGGACTATACTGGGGTATAATCGCGCGCCTTTTTTACCCCTTTTTCTCCGCGGCATTTTTTGCGGATTTTTTCATCTATAGACAACGGAGTTTTTGATGGCATACCAGCACATTCAGGTGCCAGCCGACGGCGAGAAGATCACGATCAACGACGATAGCTCACTCAACGTTCCCGATAATCCCATCATCCCGTTCATCGAGGGTGACGGCATCGGGGTCGATATCACCCCGGTCATGATTGAAGTGGTGAATGCGGCCGTGGAAAAAGCTTACGGCGGCAAGCGGCAAATCCACTGGATGGAGGTGTACTCCGGGGAGAAGTCTCTCGAGGTGTACGGGGTCGATCAGTGGCTTCCCGAGGAAACCCTGGCGGCGATGCGGGATTTTCTCGTCGCCATCAAAGGTCCGATGACGACGCCGGTCGGAGGCGGAATCCGCTCGCTGAACGTGGCACTTCGCCAGGAGCTGGATCTTTACGTATGTCACCGCCCCGTGCGTTGGTTTAAGGGCGTCCCCAGCCCTGTTCGGGCCCCGGAGAAAGTCGACATGGTTATTTTCCGCGAGAACACCGAAGACATCTACGTCGGCGTCG
>JACZXA010000075.1 GCA_022571865.1 Pseudomonadota bacterium | reverse complement strand
GCCCACCGGTGATTACCATCCATGATGATGGCCAGATGTCGGGGGATGAGATCGATATCGCCGTGCGCCTCGGCATTGACCGGCTCACTTTTCTGTTTGTCTGCTTTTCCAGTTGTTGCCTGGGATTCTGACATAGTGCTTGGAACGTAAAATTCGTGTGAATCTTTTAAAATTGTAGCGCTAAATTTCCATCAGATCGGCTTCTTTTGACGCCAGTATCTTCTCTACTTCGGATATCCGCTTATCGGTAAGCTTCTGCAAGTCGCCTTCGGCCCGGTGCTCGTCATCTTCTGCAATTTCTTTCTCTTTCCCGAGTTCGCGCAGGTCGTGGATGGCATCCCTGCGTATGTTACGTATGGCCACCCGTGCATGCTCAGCCTCGTGTTTAGCCTGCTTGGCTAGATCCCGACGATTTTCCTCGGTGAGTGCAGGCAACGGTACGCGGACCAGATCGCTGCTTGCCGACGGGGTAATGCCGATGTCACTCTTGAGGATCGCCTTCTCGATCTCCGGGATCAGACTCTTCTCCCACGGCGAGATGGCCAACGTTCGCGCATCTTCAACATTGATCGTCGCAACCTGATTCAGTGGCGTTGGCGTCCCATAATAAGGCACTTGGATGCCATCCAGCAGACTCGGATTAGCCCTTCCGGTGCGAAGCCGGCCGAACGTGTTTTGTAATACCTCGACGGACTTACCCATCCGCTCGTCGGCATCCGATTTGATCTCTTCTACCCTCGTCGCCATTGGAGTTCTCCGTTGTCCCTCAAAAGGAGGAAGTACCTGGTCGGGTCTCACCGATTCGAGTACCAACCTTCTCACCGTTGATAACCCCGGTCAATGCGCCAGGTGCTGCCATATCGGACCAGCGGCATCTTATGATCACGACAGAGAATAATAGCGGTGAGGTCCATCCCCTCGAGACGCCGATTCAATACCTCCTGGGATGTCAACGCATCAAAACGGACCGCATCGGGGTGCAAGCGTGGGTCTGCACTATAGACGCCGCCCACCTTGGTCGCTTTGAGCACCGCATCGGAGCGAATCTCAAAGCCTCGCAGACAGGCGGCAGTATCGGTCGTGAAGAAGGGATTACCCGTTAGCGCATCTGTGCTGCGCTTCAGTAGAAGACGTGGCAACAGCGCTCAGCCCGAGCCTTTGACCTGGGCAGCCACCTCAGCGGCAAAATCAGTCTCGGCAACCTCGATGCCCTCACCCACTTCGAACCGGACAAAACGCCGGCACTCCACATCCGCCGACGCGAGCAGCTTGCCGACTTTGACGTCGGCGTCTTTTACGAAGGGCTGATCCAACAAGCTTACTTCCGCAAGATACTTCCTCATTCGTCCATCAACCATCTTCTCGACGATCTCGGGAGGTTTGCCACTTTCCTGCGCTTGAGCCAAATATATTTCCCGTTCCTTGGCAATCACGTCCCGTGCAACATCTGACGACGCAACCACCAGTGGATTGATCGCAGTGATGTGCATGGCGAGATCACGGCCAAGTTCTTCGTTCGCCCCAGACAGTTCAATCAGTACCGCTTTGCGCTGGTCACTATGGACATAGCTGGTGAGGTAACCGTCGTCTGTGCCCAAAAATGCCGCACGACGGATGGTGATGTTCTCACCAATCTCCTGGACCAGAGTCTCACGCTCAGCGTTCAGCCCAGCGGCAAGGAGTTGTTCGAGATCGTCATCACCACGCTCGAATACCCCATCGATGACGGACTCGACAAAGGCAACAAATTTGTCGTTTTTGGCGACAAAGTCCGTTTCGCTGTTCACCTCGACCATCGCCGCCTGCTTGCCATCGGATGAAATCTTGACCGCCAGCAATCCGTGTGCCGTCGTGCGACCCGCCTTTTTGGCTGCTTTCAAGGTGCTTTTCTTGCGTAACTCCTCAATGGCACGCTCGACGTCACCATCGGTTTCAATGAGGGCATCTCTGCAATCCAGCACGCCAAGACCCGTGCGTTCCCGAAGTTCCTTTACCAGTGTTGGCGCTACGGCCATCGCTTACTCCTCGACCTTGGGTTTCGACTCTGCCGGTTCATCCGCAGGTGTTTTGCCTTCGGAAGCCTCCTCGAGGGTCGTTTCGTCTACCGAGGTCTCGTCTCCGGAGGTTTTAGCTACGGAGGATTCGTCCGGGGACGATTCGTCCGCGGATGCTTCATCGGCAACCGGTACGGCAACTACCCGCTTCGCAGCTTTTTTCGGCGTGACCTTCACTTTTACCGGCTCTACAACGTCATCAACTTCGACGAACTCGTCCGGGTGTACCTCCCCCGCCGCATTCTCTTTTCCTTCCTGGATAGCGTCCGCCACCGCCGTTACGTATAGACGAATCGCCCGAATTGCGTCGTCGTTTCCCGGTATGACGTAGTCGATTCCATCCGGGTCACTGTTGGTGTCGACAATCCCGAAAATCGGAATTCCCAGCTTGTTCGCCTCGCTTACGGCAATGTGCTCGTGCTGCACGTCGACCACGAACAGCGCATCTGGCAAACCACCCATGTCCTTGATCCCACCGAGGCTGCGTTCGAGCTTATCCATCAGCCGCGTTTTCTGCAGAGCTTCCTTTTTGGTCAACATCTCGAACGTGCCATCCGTTGCCTGAATCTCGAGTTCTTTGAGTCGTTTGATCGATTGACGGATGGTTTTGTAGTTGGTCAGCATTCCGCCGAGCCAACGTTGATCCACGAACGGCATACCCACACGAGTGGCCTGCTCCTTGATCACTTTTGTTGCCGCACGTTTGGTACCCACGAAGAGAATTTTGCTCCCCCGGGTTCCAAGATTACGTAACTCAATGAGAACCGCGTTGAATGCAGGAACCGTTTTTTCGAGGTTGATTATGTGGATTTTGTTGCGAGAACCAAAGATGAACGGCGCCATCTTGGGATTCCAGAAACGAGTTTGATGGCCGAAGTGCACGCCTGCGGCCAGCATGTCGCGCATACTGATGTCATTCATTACCTATCTCCGGGTTGCGCCTCCGCGGCCCCCATGCTTCAACCAGACCACTCGAGGTCCAGCACCCGGAAGCATGTGTCGGGACACGTGAGAATTATTTAATGGGGGCACCTTCCGCCAACGGGTGGGCACCCAACTCGTTCGCTCTGGCACTGGTACTATAGTGAAAAACTCGACTGCTCACGACTGATTGCCCAAAGCGGCGCGCTTTATACCATAATCCCATTTACGCCGAAACTTTTACCCATTTGAGGTCTGGAACATGGTCGCAAGGCTCAACACGGAAGAAGAAGTCGCGAAAATGCGGATTGCCGGAAAGTTGGCGGCAAGCGTGCTGGATATGATCGGGGAATACGTGCGTCCCGGGGTGTCGACCGAAGAGCTGGACCAGATCTGCCACAATTTCATAGTCGACGAACTGGACTGCACACCGGCACCGTTGAACTACAGCAACGGCCCCGGGCAGATACCATTTCCCAAATCAATCTGTACATCGGTCAATCACGTGGTATGCCACGGGATTCCTACGGCCAGAAAGATATTGAAAAGCGGTGACAGTTTGAATATCGATGTCACGGTCATCAAAGATGGGTATCACGGCGACACCAGCAAGATGTTTTTCGTGGGCAAACCCAGCGTGCTCTCCGAGCGCCTCGTACGCGTGACTCAAGAGTGTCTCTACAAAGGCATTGAAGCGGTACGGGCCGGTGCCCGGCTCGGTGATATTGGTTATGCCATACAATCCTATGCGGAAAACAATCACTTCTCGGTCGTACGCGAGTTCTGTGGCCATGGTATCGGACGGGTATTCCATGACGAGCCACAGGTGGTTCACTACGGCAGACCCAACACCTTGATCACGTTGGAGGAAGGTATGTCATTTACCATTGAGCCCATGATCAATGCAGGCAAAAGGCAGGTAAAAATCTTACCCGACCGCTGGACGGTCGTGACCAAGGATCACAAGTTATCGGCTCAGTGGGAACATACGCTGGTTGTTACCAACGATGGCTGTGAAGTACTCACACGACGAAGCGAAGAATCGTTCGGATGAGCGAAACAGTGACTGCGCTCAAAACCGCCGGGTAACACCTTGAATCTCGCGACCCATACACCCAGAGAAAAACTAGCCAGCCACGACGAAGAGCTTGCGAACGGTTATTGGAAAAACGAGGACGTGCTGGTCCTCATCGAAAGACGATCAAATTTCTTCGACGAGTTGCTGCGCGAAACCTGGCTTCGCATCATGCCGGAAAAAACCCGGGAGCAGATTTCCCTCTATGCCCTCGGCGGGTATGGGCGACAAGAACTACTACCCCACTCCGATATCGACTTGTTGATTCTCGCCCTGAGGCCAACGAACTTCCAGGACGAGATCAGAACGTTCCTCCACGTGCTATACGACCTGAACGTTGAGGTTGGATACAGTGTTCGGCGGCTAAAGGAATGCCGGCAAGAGGCACAGCGGGACATCGCAGTAGCCACGGCAATGTTCGAGCGTCGATTGTTGGTCGGATCTAACGAGCTCGACATCAAGCTGACCCAGGTTCTGACCTCACCTCAACTCTGGCCGGCAGAAGCTTTCTTCAAAGCCAAGCGGGACGAACAGGAATCGCGTCACAAACACTTCGACAACGTCGAGTATGGGCTCGAACCCAACATCAAATCCTCCCCCGGTGGATTGCGCGACCTGCAGACGGCAATGTGGGTTTTCGACCGGAAGTTCGGCACCACCAATCCCGATGCGCTCGAAGAACTAGGCATGCTGACTCGCCAGGAGAAGGATTGGCTGGTGGATGGCCGACGGTTCTTACTGTGGGTTCGGTTCGGATTACACCTGCTCGCGAAACGCAAAGACGACAGGCTGCAATTCGAATTTCAACGCTCCCTCGCGCAACGTTTGGGGTTTGTCGACACCAGTGCACGCCTCGGTGTCGAAAGATTCATGCACCATTACTATCGACACGTTCTGGCCCTGCGCGAAGTCAACGACATCCTGTTGCAACACTTTGACGAATCCATCCTGCGCGCTAACGAGAAGCCTAAGGTCGAGCCCATCAACGAGCGTTTCCGAATCCGCAACAACTACATTGAGACATGCAACGACGATGTTTTTCACGACCATCCCAGCGCTTTGCTCGAGATTTTTGTCATCATGGCAAATCGGGTGGACATTGCCGGAGTTCGCGCGCACACCATTCGACTGATTCGTGCTTCGCTACCCCTCATCGACGATGAGTATCGATGTAATCCTGACAACACGAGGCTTTTTATCGATCTCCTGAAAGCACCCTATACGCTCGTATCCCAGTTGACCCGAATGCGTCGCTACGGCGTTCTCGGTCGCTACATTCCCGAGTACGGTGAGATTATCGGGCAAATGCAGCACGACCTTTTCCATATCTACACGGTGGATGCTCATACGATGATGGTCATTCGCTTCCTGCGCAGGTTTCACTACCGTTCCATGCAAGAACAATTTCCCGTGGCCTGCCACTGCATCAAAAACATCCCCAAAATCGAACTCATCTACATCGCAGGTTTGTTTCACGATATCGGCAAAGGTCGTGGCGGAGATCACTCCCAACTGGGCGCCGAGGACGTCACAGCTTTCTGCCAGCGTCACGGGATAGGGGAAGCGGATACCGAACTCGTCTCCTGGCTGGTCCGACAGCATCTTCTGATGTCGAGCACGGCCCAACGGAAAGACATCTACGACCCTGACGTGATTCATGAGTTTGCATGTGAAGTGAAATCCGAGATGCGCTTGGATTATCTTTATGGATTGACGGTGGCAGACATCAACGCAACCAACCCGACCCTTTGGAACAACTGGCGCGCCACCCTCATGCGACAACTTTACGGGGAAACGCGAAAGGCATTACGCCGCGGACTCGAATCCCATGTCGACAAACAAACCAGCATCCGGGCTTGCAAGGAGAGTGCACTGGATAAGCTCATTTCACAGGGTATGACGGAGCCTGAAGTAGCAACGATATGGGAGATTCCCGGAGACGAATTTTTTCTGCGGCACACTCCGCGCCTGATCGCCCACATCACCCGGACCATTCAAAATCATGACGTAGAAACCGGTCCGCTGGTGGAATTGCAGGATCTCAAAGGCCAGGTTTCCCACGAAGGTGCAACCGAGATTTTTCTCTACACCAGGGATCAGCCAAATCTATTCGCCGCAAGTGTCGTCGCGCTCGATCAATTGAACTTGTCGGTCTTCGACGCCGATATTCACACGTCAAGCAATGGCTTGTGCCTTAACACTTACGTTGTACTCGATGAGAAGGGATTACCAATTGCAAAGAATCCAGCAGCGCGCTCGCGCGTTCAAAAACAACTCACAAAACTGCTTACCCAACCCAACAGCTTGCAAAGAGTCGTGCGTCGACTGCTACCGAGACAGCTCAAACAACTTACCCGACGGACACAAGTTCGATTACACAACCCAACGGGCGCCAATCACACCGAATTGACGATTATCGCATCTGATCGTCCTGGACTCCTAGCTCGTATCGGTTTGCTGTTTCTCGAACTCGAGCTTACGGTACTGAGTGCGCGCATTGTCACCCTGGGAGAGCGGGTCGAAGACGTTTTTTACATTCTCGGGGCCGACGGCCATCCCATCCAGGACAAAGAACAAGCTTACACACTGGAAAATACTTTACGGCAACGGTTGGATTCGCAAATCACTTCGAATAATTAGTACTCCAACACATGAATCCATACCTAGATCGATTGCAGTCCTATCCCTTCGAGCGTTTAGCTACGTTGAAGGCAGGTATTACTCCCGACCCGGCATACAAACCCGTTGCACTGTCCATCGGCGAGCCCAAACACGTTCCACCCGGGTTTGTTCTGGATGTGCTCACCGATCGAGCGCGCCTCGCAATCGATCTGTCCGCGTACCCTGCGACCAGGGGGATACTCGAACTGCGCGAAGCCATCGCTTTGTGGCTCCGGCAACGATTTAACGTCCGGGTAGACCCCGAAAGGCAGGTTCTGCCGGTAGCAGGTACCCGAGAGGCTCTGTTTTCATTCGGCCAGGCAGTCTTGAGCAACCGCCCTCATTCGCTGGTCGTCCTGCCCAACCCGTTTTATCAGATTTACGAAGGCGCTGCCCTGTTGCGCGGAGCCGAACCTTACTTTGTCGCGGCCACGCGGGATACGGATTACCAGAGTGACTTCCGCGCCGTTGGTAAAGATGTCTGGGTACGTTGCGAGTTGTTGTATCTGTGTTCACCGGGCAATCCCACCGGCATAAACCTGGATAAAGCAACGCTTGGCTGGCTGATCGAACAAGCGGAGCGGTTCGATTTTGTCATTGCCGCTGACGAATGTTATTCGGAGATCTACATCGACGAAAATGAGCCTCCAGTCGGTCTGCTGCAGGCGGCGAGCGAGATAGGGAATACCAGTTTCAACCGCTGCATCGTTTTTCACAGCCTGAGCAAACGCTCCAACCTGCCAGGACTGCGGTCGGGTTTTGTGGCGGGCGACGCAAACATTCTCGAGAGCTACTACCAATACCGCACCTACCAGGGTTGCGCGCTCCCCAATCACGTACAAGCGGCAAGTATCGCTGCCTGGTCCGACGAAGCGCACGTCATCCAGAACCGGGCCGTCTACCGCGAAAAGTTTCTCGCGGTCGCCCCCATCCTCGGGGAGATTTTTGATGTTCGCCTTCCGCAAGGTGGATTTTACTTCTGGTTACCTACCCCGGAGGACGACCAGTCGTTCACGCAGCGCCTTTTTGAGCAGCGCAACATCACCGTCTTACCTGGTTCTTACCTCGCGCGCACCGTCAACGGCGAAAACCCAGGCGAAAACCATGTTCGCGTCGCATGGGTCGCGCCATTGGTCGATTGCGTGACAGCCGCCCAAACTATCGTGGATTGGCTCAGAGCCTAGCCTGGACTATTCATGAAGAAGCGTAGCGAGGTTGGGTCGCCAGTTTGCAAAGCAAACTGCCAGAGTAGTGAAACACCGGGCCTCGCAGGCTGTGTGGCGCGGACCGAAGTGCGCGCGTCCCGTCACAAAGGGACGGGCGCGTGCATTGACAGCACGCGCAGTGTTTTCGTTAGTATCGGCGGCCGCAGTCGCTTGTTCATGAACAATCCAGGCGGGGATGAAGGCTGTGTTGCAAAGACGCGACCCGAGTCAATCGGTGGCGCTGGTATCAAAACATGCTGACTCATCGAGTAAACGCCTGCGGTTTGAAATCATCGGTCTCGCCTCTGTATGACGCGCGGATCAATTCAAAAAGGAAACATACCGCGACGAACCAAGTGGCACGTATGTCGTCAAGCTGGTAGCTTAGCCGCCCCATTTTTGGAGGATCTGCCGACATGAGCGAGGTGTTTGCGTTCGCAATTGGCACCACCGTCGAGAACAACGGTGGCGACATTATCGACTGCTTTTTTCCAGCACCTATCAAATCGCCGGACAGTTCCATGGCGAATTTGATCACCAAACACTTCAAATGGGGGGTCCAGGAGGTTTCTCAGGTAGCGCTCGAAGCCTATGTCGATGCGACGGATAGTCGATCTTCCGTCATGGGAACGCTTCTCGCCCGCGCCCAATCGCCTCTGGTGAGCGTATGTCTGGAGGTAGATGAGCCGATCAGTAGCACCGCGGAAGCCTATCTCAAGCTTCACCTGCTTTCTCATCGACTCGCTTTGCCCAACACGCTCAACCTGGAGGGGATCTTTGCACATCTGCCCAACGTCGCCTGGACTACGGCGGGCGCCGTGGACGTCTCCGAACTCGAGGAACGACAGCTGGAGGCGAGGTTGAAAGGGGAACACCTGGAAGTGCTCTCCGTCGACAAGTTTCCCAAAATGACGAACTACGTCGTACCGAGTGGCGTACGCATCGCAGACGCGAGCCGGGTTCGGCTTGGCGCCTACATCGGGGACGGCACGACCGTGATGCACGAAGGACTGATGAATTTCAATTCCGGCGCGCTCGGACCGAACATGGTCGAAGGTAGAATCTCTCAAGGGGTCGTGCTCGGTAAACATTCTGATCTCGGTGGCAGCTCGAGCACGATGGGGACATTATCGGGCGGCGGTCAGATCAGCATAACAATCGGCCAACACTGTTTGATCGGGGCCAACGCGGGCACCGGTATTGGGTTGGGTGACCGATGCACTATCGAAGCGGGGTTGTACATCACGGCAGGAACGCCGGTGCGGGTCATCGATGAACAGGGAGTAGAAACAAAAACGGTCAAAGCGAGGGAACTTGCCGGGGGTTCGGATATGTTGTTCATCCGTCACGGGCAAACCGGCCAGATTCAGTGCCGCACGAATCGTAAGGCCATCGAACTCAACGAACAGTTGCACTCACACAATTGACCTTGCAGATGAATACCGCGAGGAAAGTGCTGGATTTGACTTGCGAACTCATCCGCCGGCCGAGCGTTACCCCCCTCGACGGCGGTTGTCAGGATCTCTTGACCGCAAGACTCGAGACCGCGGGGTTTTCAATCGAACGCCTGGACAAAAACGGCGTGAGTAACTTCTGGGCACGACACGGCACGGCAGCCGGACCCATCGTTGTTTTTGCGGGACATACCGACGTTGTTCCCACGGGCCCCTTGGAAGAATGGACCTCCGCACCTTTTGAGCCGACGATTCGCGACGGCTTCCTCTACGGTCGCGGCAGCGCGGATATGAAAGGCAGCCTGGCCGCCATGGTTATCGCTGCGGAACAATTTGTCGGCGCAAACCCTGAACACGCTGGCAGTGTAGCTTTGTTGATCACCAGCGACGAAGAAGGCGAAGCGGTTCATGGCACGCGCGAGGTTGTCAACTACCTGCGCCGTCAGAACCTGCGGCCCGATTACTGCATCGTCGGAGAACCCTCATCGACAACACAACTGGGAGATACCATACGCAACGGTCGGCGTGGATCACTCAACGGGCGCCTGACCGTTCTTGGCACCCAGGGCCATGTCGCCTACCCCACCCTTGCGGACAATCCGATCCATCGGTTCGCGCCGGCGCTGAAAGCCCTCGTCGAGGAAATATTCGACCAAGGATGTGAGCACTACCCGCCTACTTCGTTACAGATATCAAACCTGGCCGCCGGTACCGGCGCCGCCAACGTGATACCGGGGAGCTTGTCGGTAGATTTCAACATCCGCTATGGCGGCAGCCAATCCAATTCCGGCCTGCGTCAACGAATCACGAAGCTACTGGCACGATTCGATATCAACGTCGAGATTACCTGGTCGCTTTCCGGGGAGCCTTTTCTCACCGAACCGGGAACGCTTACCGAGGCAGTTTCGGCAAGCATCGAAGAAATTGTCGGGGTGAAAACGGTGTTATCTACTTCCGGCGGAACCTCCGACGGCCGCTTTATTGCGCCCCTTGGCTGTGAGGTCGTAGAACTCGGCCCGTTGAACGCCACCATTCACAAGGTAGACGAGCGAGTGGCCGTCGCCGATCTGGAGCCGCTGTCCCGCATCTATCAACGAGTGCTCGAGCGCCTGCTGGGCGCTTGAACAGCGGCGGGAATCTTCAGATGCGTAACACAATCATTTTCGGAAGCTTGCTATTCCTTTTATTTGCCGTCGTTTTTGCACCGGCAGGTCTCATGCGGACGGCGTTCGATCAGATACCGGGAGCAACATTGACCGAACCAACGGGCACCTTGTGGGAAGGCAGCGGTCGAATCTTTATGAATGAACAAGGGCTTGGCACACTCGCGTGGGATTTCAGCCCCGCAAAGCTGTTTGCCGGATCACTGAGCTTTGATTTCACCCTAACGGGACCCGAACATGATCTTGACGGTGAAATCACCATCTCGTCGTCCGCTGCGGCGCTGCACGTCTCAGGTAAAATCGCCGCCCCCATGGTCAACGATTGGCTCGCGCCCTATGACATCGCGATCTCCGGGACCGTGACCCTGGACGCAGTCGAGCTCGGCATCGTCGACGGGGCACTCGAGCAAGCCGGCGGATCGGTTCATTGGAGTGGCGGATTGGTACGTTATACGCTGTCCGGACGGACATCCAGCGCAACCCTGCCGCCACTGGTGGCCTTTCTCGAGGAAGGTTTCGCGGGACCCGGTGCGACGGTGTTCACCCAGCCCGGACAAACGCCCCTCATCAAGGCACAACTACTGAAAAACGGTTATGCGAAAATAGGAATAACAAAACTCTTGACAAAATTGCTCAACAATCCTTGGCCAGGAAGTGACCCAGATCACGCCATAGTGCTAGAGGTTGAAGAACAAGTTCTTTAATATCAGTTGGTTAACCCCTTGCATATAGGGGCCAAGGGTGAGGGACTTGGAAGCCGATTTGGCCGATAGAGTCTTAATCAGATAAGAGTCTTACCCGGTAAGAGCCTTACCCGGTAAAGAATGCCGAAGAAATTGATTGGAAGGCAATTTCCTTATGGCCATGCAGCTGAACAGTATCGTTTCCCATGCCGCGTTTCCGGCGCGATGGCTGATTGTGGCCGGAATCGCCTGGACCCTGGCACAAACGGCGTTGTATGTAGCCTCCTCGCCCCAGGGCCAACAATCCGGGCGTCCGGGAAATACCGAGCGTAGCCCTGCCCGTCAAACGAGTGTTGATCTCAATGCGATCCTGTCCCGCAACCTGTTTGGTGCGGCTGACGTGGTGCCGGGTGCACTAAACGCAACCACCGAAGTAACGCGTCTGCCTCTGGAACTGCAAGGTGTTTATGTCGCCGAGGTAATAGCGGAGGATTCGGCAGCGACGGTGGCACAGAAAGGAAAGCCAGGCGTTACCTATCACATCGGTGACAAGATCCCCGGAAACGCCGTATTGGTGGCGGTTTTCCAGAACCACATCATTCTACGGCGTGCTGGTAGTCGTGAGAAATTGATGTTTCCCAGCAACGACCGCCAATTTCAGGTGGACCCTGTTCAAGGAGACGATGTCCCGCCCAATGTGCAGAGGCGCATCACCCGTTCCCTGGTAAAGACGCCTTACGGTGGACAAAGTGCTCGGGAATTTGTCGCCGCACACCAAGCCCGGATGGAGGCAGACCCGCAACAAGCGTTGCACGAGCTTGGCATCACGTCGGTTAGTGCCGGTTCTGCCTCTGGCTACCGACTGGGCGACCTTGCTCAGTCGCCCTACCTCAGTCAAACTGGTTTGCAGCCTGGGGACGTGATCCTATCGGTCAACGGCCGACCGGTCGGAGACATGCAAGCGGATCGGCTGGAAGTTGCAAACATACTGGCACAGGGGTCCGCGCGCCTCGAAGTGCAAAGAGGAACACGGCGGTTCTTCGTTACCGCGTCTTTGAAGTAACATGAAAACAATAATACGCAAATTAGTTGTCTTTCTCCTCATCGGCATCACCTTCAGCCTGGCGACCGTGGCTTGGGCCCAGGAGCAAACCTGGAAACTCAACGTCAAAAATGCCGATATTCACGAGTTCGTGAATCAGGTGGCCGCAATCACCGGCAAAACTTTTGTCATAGACCCGCGCCTGAAAGGCAATGTCACGGTGGTGTCGAGTACCAGCATGGACGTAGACGCCGTTTATGCCCTCTTCCTGTCGGTGTTGCGGGTACACAACTTCACCGCTGCACCTTCTGGCGACGTCATTCGCATCCAACAAACTGCCACCGGGAAACAAACCCCTGGAGCCTCCGGCTTGCTGACCACCATCGCACCCGAGGAACTGGTCACCCGGGTCATCGCAACTCAGAACGTCGCGTCTTCGGAACTCGTGAAGATCCTGCGCCCGTTGATTCCCCAATACGGGCTTATTGCGCCCATAGAGAATCCAAACGTGGTGATCATCAGTGATCATGCCGACAATATCCTTCGGCTGATGAAAATCATCGAGCAGATCGACGTCGCGGACGAAGAAGACATTGTCGTCGTCCCGCTGAAGGAAGCCTGGGTGGGTACCATGGTCGCGTTGCTCGAGAAGGTGGCTCCCGACCAGATTGGCCGCAATTCGGTCGGTCCACAACGCATTCGGATCATCGCCAACGAACGCAACAACTCGCTGGTGCTTCGTGGCAAGCCAAGGCCCATTGCCGAAATACTCAAGCTCATCGATAAGCTGGACCAGCCAGCCACCACCGTCGGAGCAACGCAGGTCATCCATCTCAAACATGCTGACGCCGTCAAGGTGGCCGAGATACTCAACGGCCTCTTAAGCAACCAGCCCGGCACCGACGAGACGGGTGGCGGTGGGACAAGCATTCAGGCAGACGAATCGTTGAATGCCATCATCGTTCGAACCGACCCGGGTACGATGAACGAGATACTCGGTATTCTCGAGCAACTGGACGTGCGTCGTACTCAAGTGGTTATCGAGGCTGCCATCGTCGAGGTATCACTCTCAGACACATCCTCCATCGGTGTGGAGATGGCAGGGGTAGATGGCAGTGGCAATACCGTGCCACTCTTCACCACGACGCTTGACGGAGTCATTGGCAGCCTCATCCGCAATCTCATCGGTGACGACGATAGTGAAGCTGGCGATGTACTGACAGGGCTTGCAAGCCTATCGAGCCCGACATTGGCGGTTGCAAAGATCAATGCGAGCGGCATCTCATTCGCCGCCATCGTCCGCGCTCTGGCTACCAATTCGAATGCCAACCTGCTTTCCGCGCCGTACATCCTGACGCTGGACAACCAGGAAGCCAAAATTGTGGTTGGCAACGAGGTGCCATTTCGAACGGGCGCTTTTACCACCACCGGCAACAGCTCCAACAATCCATTCACGACCATCCAACGTAAGGATGTCGGGTTGCAACTCACCGTGACCCCCCACGTTCATGAAGGCAGCTCGATTCGCCTCGAGATTTACCAGGAAATTACCAGCGTTATCGACACGCCCATCGGCGACGATGGATTTTCCGACATCGTCACTTCCAAGCGCACGATCGAGACCGTGATCCTTGTCGAGGACCGGCAAACGATCGTGCTTGGCGGGCTCATCCAGAACGACTTCACCGATACCGACAAACGCGTTCCCCTGCTAGGCAACATTCCGCTGCTGGGCAGGTTGTTTCGATCATCAACCAAGTCCCGCACCAAACGGAACTTATTGATATTCTTGCGACCCACCATACTTCGCACTAAAGAAGATGCTGACACCATCACGGATGAAAAATATCAGGATATCTGGGAAGTTGAGATCACCTCAAGGGATACGAGTCCGGATCAGCTTTTCAAAGGCAATCGTCCTTAGCGAACCCCTCTATCGGTTCGAGCAGGAGTGACCGATGGGGCGCGCTAAGCAGTTCGGCTACTGGCTTTCCAGTCGCCTCATCAGAGCAATTATCCGGCCGCGAATCGCCGGGCCTGCACTCGAAAACCCATTGGAAGACGGCACGTTTGAGCTCGTCTACGCGTTGGAGAACCGATCCTTAAGCGATCTCATCGTGCTCGATATCATCGCCGCCAAAAATGGCTTACCCAGTCCTCTGGCCCCGCTGGCAGGTTCTGAAGGTGAGGAAGCACGCCGCTTCTTTTTCTTGAATCGAGCAAGCCACGGCTGGTTTCGGCGCAACACCATGACCACCTATTCGGATCGTTTCATGCGTATTCTCGCGGGTTCCGAGTTATACCCGAACGCCGCACTGGTTCCCGTTGCCGTATTCTGGGGACGGGCACCCAGCAGGGAGCGCTCGATCTATCGTACTTTTTTGACAGAAAACTGGGCGGTTACCTCTCGCTTCAAGCGGTTGGTAAATCTGTTTCTAAGCCGCAAGGAAATCCTCGTATATCTTGGAACCGCCCTGCCGCTGGTTGAGCTTGTCGATCCTCGCTTGAGCGAAAACCGAATTCTCCGGCGCACCGCCCGGCTACTTCGGGTGCAATTCCGCAATCAGCGGGTAGCCACCATGGGTCCGGACTTCTCTCATCAGCGAACCATGATTTCGCAGATCACTCACAGTCGCGCGGTAAGAGAAGCGATAGCCGGAGAATTTGAAGCCGGAAACGGCAGCGAAGAAAAACTGGAAAAACACGCACGTCGCTCCGCCATGAGTATTTTCTCCCACATGTCTTACCCGACGATTCGAGTACTGGAACGATTACTCACCTGGTTCTGGCACCGGATTTACAACGGAGTGAACGTCAATGGCTGGCACCGGATCAATCAAGTAGCAGCAACCCATACCCTGATTTACGTCCCGGCGCACCGAAGCCACGTGGACTACATGTTGCTTTCCTATCTGCTGTTTCAGCGGGGTCTGATGATTCCTCATATCGCCGCGGGGGATAATCTCAACCTACCCGTGCTTGGCAGCATCCTCAGGCGCGCCGGTGCCTTTTTCATGCGCCGCAGCTTTCGCGATGACCCGATATATGGCGCAGTGTTTTCCGAGTATCTCTATCAGATTTACCGACGTGGACACTGTGTGGAGTTTTTTCCTGAAGGGGCGCGCACGCGAACCGGCCGGCTGCTACCTGCGCGGTTAGGGTTGCTGAAAATGACGTTGGAGCACCACGAGCGTGGTATGCCGAGACCGCTCGCCTTCGTGCCCGTCTACTTTGGCTATGAAAAGCTCATCGAAGCGAGCAGCTACCTGGGCGAACTACAAGGAAAAGAGAAGCAAAGCGAGTCCATCGGTGACCTCATGCGCAGCTTGCGCCTGATCAGACAGAATTTTGGCAAGGTCGACGTCAACTTTGCAGAGCCACTTCGCCTGGACGAGTGGTTGGATTCCTCCAAGCCACCCTCTGAGCAGGCAGCGGAGTTGGGTGATGAAGTATTACGGCGCATCAACAACAGCGCGGCGATCAATCCAATAAATCTGGTTGCCCTCATTACCTTGTGCACACCTCGCCTCGCAATGGACGAGCAGCTACTCATCGAGCAGGTTCAATGTTATATGGATCTGCTATCAGCAGACGGAGATCATCACGACTACTCGATGCCGACCATGTCGGCAACCGAAGTTGTTGCCTACGTCGAGCAGTTACGCATGTTGAAACGAGAGCATGAGGAATTCGGTGATATATTGAGTCACGATCCATACTCCGCGGTGCTTATGACCTGGTACCGCAACAACGTTGCACACACTCTTGCACTGCCTTCCCTGATGGCCTGCCTCGTGATCAATCGACGGCGCCCGCTCAAACCTGAAACCATGTTCCGTCTGGTAAACACGGTATTTCCCTATATAGCGGCAGAATTGCATACTGTCGACGATCCCGATGCGCCTGAACGCTGGGCCGGACATCTGATCGATGCGGGGCTCCTCGAGATTCATCCCGACCGCGGCTTTCTTGCCCCGCCCGTCAGCAGTCGGGCCCACTACCGGTTGTACATGCTTGCGAACCTGATTCGGCAAACGTTGGAACGGCACTACATTGTCATTGGGCTGCTTGCCCAGCCTAACCCACCGACTCGCGACGAGTTACAAACCCAGAGTCAGCAGGTCGCTCACAAGATGTCTCGTATCTACGGCTTGAACGCGCCAGAATTCTTCGACGCGGGGCTTTTCGATTCGTTTATCGACAAACTCATCGGCGACGGGGTCGTCTGTGAAGGCTTTGAAGACAAACTGCATTATCAGCCGATCGTCGATGAAGTGTTAAAAGCCGCAGAACAGGTTATCGACCCGGAATTCCGTTACGCCATCCTCAGAGAAAGCTAAACAGGCCATCTGGAAAGAAATTGACCCGCTGTCACGGTGCGAATGACGTTTCATTGCTGCCCGGAGCGATAGACGTCGTAGCGGACCGAGCGCCCATTGATACACCAATCCGGGTTATCTATTTCCGGATCGTGCAGGCGTCGTTTGAGCACTACCCTCGACGTTGCCATTGATCTTGCTGCGTTGAGCCAGTCTCCTAATTCGTGCTCCAAACCAGGTACCAGCTGAGCCAGATACTGAATTCGTTTGCCGGGCAGTGCCTTTTTACGCCTTTCAGGAAACATGGGATCAAGATAAACCACCTGAAAAGACTCCCCGCTCTGTTCAAGCCAGCACCAGGCATCGGTACGGTGGAGTGGCACATCACTGGCGTCTGCCCGCTCGAACAGGTTGTGGAGCAAAGCCCAGGCGACGGATGATTGTTCTAGACAGGTTACCTTGCAACCCAAACGGTGCAGGGTAAGCCCATCGATACCCCAACCCGCCATCGCATCGAGCACCGTGCAGGGCGCGTGTCGAGATAGTCCGCATGCCCTGGCAAGTTCAAGATCCCGAGTCGCACGTTTATCTATCTCGGCCAACGAAATTGATACGCCCTTATCGTCGTCATCGTGACACAAACGCAACACATCGCGCTCAAACACAAGATAGAAGCCAACAATGTGCTCAGGCCGCTCAAGACACGGCGTCATGTCGAAAAGCGCTTCGAATGGCGCAACACGGTCTTTGCAACCCGGAGGGTAATACAGCTGCAATGGTCAGGTTCCTGATCGGTGACCTTGAGTATCTACTAGTACATGGTGCCGCTGTAGGTCAATACCGCCTGTAATTCACTCAGACGGTTGTGAGGCAAACGCTGCAGGCGTGCTTCGGGACTCGTGGATCTGCCTGCCGGTATCGCGGCGGCGACTCGAGAAGGCTGTACACCGGCTGCATCGGTTCCATCACGAAGTTGCGGGGTAGAGACCTTCGGGGGAGTGGGGTTTTTTCGATCGGACGCAGTTGTGCCACCTGAGGTGTCGCGCCCGGGTGGTACCCGGTATAACAGTTGGTTCGGCGAAGTGATGTTCATGATTCGCCTCAGCAGTATAGACAGGACACTAGCCTGGATTATTCATGAAGAAGCCTAGCGAGGTTGGGTCGCCAGTTTGCGAAGCAAACTGCCAGAGTAGTAAGACGCCGGGCCTCGCAGGCTGGGTGCGCGGACTGGAGTGGAGCGGGTCCCGTCCCATTGGGACGGGCGCGTGCATCGACAGCACGCGCAGTTTGCCTTGCAAACTGCCGAGCACCCGGAGGGAGCACGCCCGCCTGCGAGGCCCGGTGTTTTGCTGCTATCGGCGACCGCAGTAGCTTGTTCATGAATAATCCAGGCTAGATGGCAGCACAAACCGAAGCTTGAGAGTCTACGCGCTTGAATATCCGTAGCTCTGACAGTAAGAACGCTTGCTACGACGGGGAATCCCCGGGCACGGTCAAATCAAGGCATCTCGCAATTTCAGCAGATAACGCTGCAATCTGTCGACGTTGATCGGACCGGTTCTCAGTACCTGTTTCTGTAGGGGAGAAAGACTCTCCAATTTCGGATCTGCATACTCATAGAGCACCTTTGGCTGCAGGAGGTGCACCTCACCGTACAGTATCGGTACCGCGAGAATCTCATCGATGGCAGCATCGATCTGTTCGCCCGTCCCTCGCTGGTTGCCCAGCTCCACCAGACCATCCGCCAGCATCGGCTCGAACAAAAGCAAAACCTCGGCCATCAATACAGCATCGATCTTCTCGATGATGTCCAGATACACGTCGTAGCGCGTATAGCTCACCGGATCGATGAAGATCTCTTCACCTCTCCGGATGACCTGGAACACGCCTGTTGGGGCCAGAAAACCCAGCTGACGGCGGGGATACTCGCCCTTAGAAGCATTATCGACAACAACGGCGAGCCGCCGCATGAGATCTTCACGCTCGATCCACATTTTCGGTAAATCGAACGACGCGATGTGTTCCAAAACGAAACCATCACTATCATCGAGGCCGGGTAACACGATTTCTGGTTGGGCCGGCCCGGCAACCTCAGCGCCGACGCCCAGGTAGGGAGCACTCACCACCGGAACCTGCGCCTCTGGGATTTCTATCGGCGTCACGACAACTTCCGGCTCGATCGGCAAAGCGGGTTCCGTAAACCAACCGGGACCGTATTGGATCACCACAATCACCACGGCTGCCAACGCCAGGCCACCGATCAGAAACGCGATACGCATAAACCACCCCTTCCTACTTCTGCCACTTTGAACCCTAGGAATGCTGTTTCCCGATTATGACCGCGACCGCTGCTAAATTATCCACTGCAGGGGGAATTCCATTATCATTCCAGATTCCCCGAATTTTCCGGAATTCCTTCGAAACCATGACCATCACCTCCATTAAAAAGATTCTCCAGCACAGCGTACCCGTGGATGAAACCGTCACGATCGAAGGCTGGGTTCGCTCCCGCCGCTCCTCCAAGGGCGGTTTTTCCTTCATTCACGTTCACGACGGATCCTGCTTCGACACGCTGCAGGCCGTAGCGGACGAGAAGCTTGCCAATTATGAAAGCGAGATCGTCGAGATCTGCACCGGTTGCTCCATACGCATCACTGGCAGGTTGGTCGAGTCTCAGGGTAAAGGCCAGGATCGGGAGATTCAGGCCGAAAATGTCGAGGTGGTCGGTTGGGTGATCGATCCTGAAAGTTATCCCATCGCGAAAAAGCGCCACACCTTCGAATACCTGCGAACCCAAGCCCACCTCAGACCCCGAACCAATACCTTCGGCGCCATCGCGCGAATTCGCAACGCCATCGCGCAAGCCGTACACGGCTACCTGAACCACAACGGATTCATCTGGGTGAACACGCCAATCATCACCGCCAGCGACTGCGAGGGAGCCGGTGAGCTTTTTCGGGTCTCTACTCTGGATGCAGCTAATCGAGACTACGGTGAAGATTTTTTCGGCACCGAAACCTTTCTCGCCGTATCCGGGCAGCTAAACGTAGAAAGCTATTGTCTGGCACTTTCAAAAGTTTATACCTTCGGCCCGACGTTTCGTGCGGAGAACTCCAATACCAGCCGGCATCTGGCGGAATTCTGGATGATCGAACCAGAAATCGCCTTTGCCGATCTCAATGACAATGCGACACTCGCAGAGGATTTTCTCAAAGCGATATCAAGGCAGGTCCTCGAAGCACATCCCGACGACATGCAGTTTTTCGCGGATCGCATCGATAAGGAAGTCATCAACCGGCTGGAGCAGATCATCGATTCGCCTTTCGAACGACTCGACTACTCCGAGGCGATCGACATCCTGGAAAAATCAGGGCAGAGCTTTGAATATCCAGTGCGGTGGGGTAACGACCTGCAATCCGAGCACGAACGCTATCTGACCGAAAAGCATGTGGGCGGACCGGTGGTGGTCATGAACTACCCGAAAGAAATAAAAGCTTTCTACATGCGCCTGAATGACGACGACAAGACGGTGGCGGCCATGGATGTTTTGGTACCCGGGGTCGGTGAGATCATCGGTGGCAGCCAACGCGAGGAGCGCATGGATGTGCTCGATGAACGCCTGGCC
>JACZXA010000267.1 GCA_022571865.1 Pseudomonadota bacterium | reverse complement strand
AAAGCCATGCAGGGGGTCCCGGGAAACCTCTTCCTCAGTTGGTCGAGCGCCAAGTAATCTTGGCGAAAGTCGTGTCCCCAGGCAGAGACGCAATGCGCCTCATCGATTGCGATGATCGAGCATGTGTGCCGGCTCAAGAAATCCAACGTCTCTTGTTGAAGAACGCGTTCGGGAGCAACGTAAAGCAGGTCGAGCGTACCGGCCTCGATCTCATTCATTACCAACTGCTGCTCCGCGGGCGGTTGAGACGAATTGAGAAAAGCAGCAGCAATGCCGAGTTGTCGCAAAGCCTCTACCTGATCCTGCATGAGCGCGATGAGGGGCGAAACGACGATGCCGAGGCCCGAGCACAATAGTGCCGGGATCTGATAACAAATAGATTTACCGCCACCGGTCGGCATCAACACGAGGCTGTCGCGACCTTCGCAGGCGGCCGTGATTATCGCGAGTTGTTGACCCCGAAACTCATCGTAACCATAAATATCGCGCAACACGTCAATCGGAAGCATGGTCGAAGTATATCCGCGGTCGGGCCCACAAATCGTCCGGGCGGACGAAAACGCACGATTCTAGGGGTTAATTTCGGATAGGACGCTCACCGCGCAGACGGCTCGGGCGGGTGTTGGCAGCCTAATAGCTGCCAACCGGCCTGCCAGCGGCAAACCTCCCTGCCGACAGCAGACCTCCCTGCCAGCGGCAAACCTCCGCTTAGCGTTCGTTCGGATCTTTACCGTCCGACGGAGCACCGGTACCCGATGAACCCAAGAACAGTTTACGACCATCAGGGAACGTCACGTCACGGCCATTCGCGCGATTCGAGCGATCTTTACTCTGGTATCCATCCACTATGATAACGGTACCCGGCATCAGTGAGTTGCGGGTAAGCCCGCGTCTGAGCAGAGTGTTCGGCGTACCGCCTTCCACCATCCAGATTTCCTTGGTGCCATCTTCGTTGGTGACCTCCATGTGAATCCAGGCATGTGGATTGACCCACTCGACCTTGGTAACCGGTCCGCGCAGGATCACCGGCCGATTGGGATCGAACTCGGCTCCGAACGCATGGTGCGCGGATGCCCCCGGCACGGCAAGCAACATGCCCGCTCCTGCCAGGATCGTGAACAGCTTCTGCATGTATTTACCTCTCATCGTCGTTACCCTCATTGAAATCTTTCCCGCCTCACTCGCCTGAAGCACCTGCCGCATGCGCGTCCGCTTCAAGCAATCGCGCACCACGGAGAATGTTCCCCAATGCGTAGTTGCCCTCATGACAAGCATATTCGTACACCTTATCGCTCGTCGCCGGCCATGGATATTCACCACTCCACGAACTGGTGTAAGACGACGGGTCATCAACCGTAAAACTGTAACCCAGCGTATTCTCGTCGGTTCGGGTAAAGCGTTCAACCACGTGCAGGTTCTCCGTTCCCGGCCGATGGCCGAAATTTGTCGTGTCGATTACCAGCGTGTCACCCTCCCACCAACCGATGGAATCTCCCAGCCACTTTTTCACATCCGCCGGTGCGTGCTCACTATTGAGTCGCACGATGCGAGCATCGTGATTCATTTCTATCAGAATCATCACATGAGTGAGTGTCTGGACGATTCGTTTCACATTGTTATAGAGCACGGGCAGCATCGGCGGCCCTGCCGTCGAGCCGAAACCCAGCAAACAACGTTCACCCATCGGACGCGCTTCCGGATCGTCATAGGGTCCGGGTCCGTCACGACCGAGCCACCAGGCATCGCCGGTATTCGGGCGGAAGACCGCAATCCGTTGCAGGCGTCTTGTCTGGGCGGCTTCGGTCAGTTTTGGCCTTCTGCCGTTTTTGGGATTCGTGATAATGGAAGTTCGGAACTTGCCATCGATCGAAAATGCATTCTCGCCGCGATCGATCCAGAAGCTGTTGTAGCCTCCAACATTTCCGGCAGCACCCGCCGATCCATCTCCCCCTTCGGGCGGAGCTTCCCGATCCGGATTGCTGGCTTCCTGCCCTTCGATGCGACGGGCTTTTTCGTCGGCCTCGATCTTCTGCGCGGCTTCCTTTGTGAGCAGTAGGTTATCGCCGTATATGACCGGCCGTTGCACAGGGGTGAGCGTGGCAACGTCATAGGTGCCGGTCAGATCCGGAAGACCCTCAGCCGTTCGCGGAATATCGGCGCACGCCGCAGTCGCCGCAACCATGCACACCGTCGCGGTCATGGCTTTCACCAGAACGAGCAATCGATTTTTTACCACCAATCCCATTCGTTCAACGATCGAGCGGATGTCTTCGCCATTCACCGTACATGAGTTCCTCCACGAACTCGACGCAGCGAAAATCCATCAGCTGGGCGTTAGCCTCCATCCGCCGATACAGTGGCATGCTGATTTTCCACGGCTCGGTGAAAGTCTCCGGATCTTCGATGGTGGCTTCGTAGAGCAGATGATTAGGCCCCATGGGGGTATAACGCTCCACAACCTTGAGCTGCGCACTGTGGTGATTGCCCGCCCGGTCAAACCAGGTTTGCTCATTCAAGCCCGTCACCAGAACTACCAGGGTATCCCCCTCCCAGTGGCCATCGGACCAGCCCATCCACGAGTCCACGGGGGCAGGACCCGGCCCGTCCATGAAGATGTCACGCACCGCACCTGCATACTGATATGCGATGAAAACCGAGTCTTCACCTTGAAATATCTGAAACGGGTGTGGCATGTAGGTCGCGCGCGGTACACCCGGAAGGTAACATTTTACTTCGGGATCTCGATCCAGCCAGTTCTGCTGATTCTGCTTTTTCTTTTCCAGGGCTTCCGGCGTGTAGGGAATCCCTCCAGCACCCACGACCACACCCGTTCCCGGGGGAACCGAGCCTACCGCTCCCAACGCCAGCACGGCAACCGCCGGTAGCGGACCATAGGGACCCTCACGCAGCTGCATCGCGGGTCGTGCGACATGACGCTCGATATCGTAGTTAGCCTCGTTCAGGGCCTGCCAGATACCGTTCAGGTCGGGGTGTTCGCCTCCGGGTCCTCGGGGGGCAACATAATTCGAAGATTGCTCGGCGTATGAAGTACATACGGTGAGTAACAAAACAACGGCGACTCCAACAAGGCGCATATAAACGGTCCTTAAGAACCCAGTGGTTCAGAGTGGATGGATGGTTCAACAGACAGATGCTCACATTGCAGCGAGCAATCGTCAAGGACCCGTGCTTGGTCGCTAAATCAAGTGCGCTAACTCAGATTCGTGCTCTGCGAGGGAATTGGCGGGCAATACAAGGCGCAAATTGGACTGACAACGGCCAAAAGGCAGAGCCCAATCTAGGCAGACATTTGACCAATCTGCTCGCCCTGAATGCGGCGGTGGAAGCAGCGCGCGCCGGCGAGTCGGCAGCGGATGGTGAATCTTGAGATGGGGTCAGAGTAAAGTGCCAGAGTATGGGTCAAATGGGGTCAGAGTAAATTGGTCCAATTTACTCTGGCACTTTACTCTGACCCCTCGGTGTTATCGGGTTTCTCCCCGTAATCCTGCCAGGGGGCATCCCGTTCCCTGATTACCTCGCGAAACCCCTTTTCCGAAAAAGACTCGGCCCATCGATATGCCTCTTCGGTATGTCTGGTGACACCATCAAAAAATGTTCCGAGGAGTTGCGAGGTTCGAAGCCCCATATTCTCGAATGCCTGGTTGATCAGCAGTTTGTTCAAGGCCAGTTGATTAGCGGGAATATTTGTAAATCGCTTTGCCTCTGCCTCGATGAACCCGGCAAGCTTGTCCGCCTCTACCACGTGGGATACCAGACCTATGCGGAAAGCGGTTTCCGCATCGATGGCTCGGCCGGTGAGGAGGAACTGTTTCGCATGCTCGAGCCCAAGGCGATATACCCACAACATCGTGGTCGGCGTCCCGTAAATTCGACTGGGCGCATAGCCGATATGTGCGTCACTCGCCATGAACAACAAATCACAGCAGAGCACCAGATCGGTCGCCCCGCCAATGGCCCACCCTTTGATCTCCCCAAGTACGGGTTTAGGACATTCCCAGATACTCATGAATCGTTTCACATTGTTGCCCATGAACTGCAGATCCCTGACCGGATCCCACGCACCCGCGCGTTTCTCGATTTCCGGCGCCCCATAGGGTATGTCCCAGGGTTCCCGATTGGTCAGGTCATAACCCGCGGTGAAGGTATCCCCTACCCCGCGAAGGATAATGGCGGCAACCTGTTTCGAACGGCTTGCCTCATCGATTCCATCGGCAATCTTCTGGATGACGCCATCCGTCAGGGTGTTTTTCTTCTCCGGACGGTTGATGGCAATGATCGCGATTCCGTCTCGCTCTTCATACAGGACTTCTTCGCTCATGATCGATTCCTTTTGCTACCTTCGCTCGCAGACAAATTGCTTCGCAGGTCACAAGTAGTTTGAGATACAGTGATGCCAATAACAATACTGTGGGTTTATTTCACGGGTCGGGGGAGTAGAGATGAACGAGTTATCAGGCAGGGTCGCATTCGTCACCGGCGCCGGTCGCGGAATCGGCCGCGCGATTGCGCTGAGATTAGCGGCCGCCGGTGCGAAGGTTGCCGTAACCGACCTGCACCCGGCCCGTTTCGAGGGCGAGCGCTATTATCGATTACGCAAACGGTTTTCCGGTGATGACGAGGCCGTCTCCACTACCGAGGCCATCGTTGCTGCTGGCGGGCAGGCTCGAGAATATCAACTAGACGTGGCTGACGTCGACGCAGTGCGGCGAGTTGTTCACAGTGCCAATGAAGAACTCGGTCCTGCGGACATTCTGATCAACAACGCAGGCATCGTGAACAACATCTCCACAATCGAGGACATGGATCCCGACGCCTGGGCCCACGAGATTCAAGTGAACTTATCCGGCGCGTTTCATTGCACCCAGGCGCTCGCCCCTGGCATGGCGGAGCGCGGATGGGGTCGAATCATCAATATCTCATCGGTCGCCGCTCGCCAACCGGGTCTGGGTCAGCCGAGCTATACCGCGAGCAAGGCCGGTGTCGCCGCATTTACTCAGAGCGTTGCGCAGGAATTCGGTCCCAACGGGGTCACCGCAAACGCGATCATGCCAGGCTTGATCGGAACACCACTGGTGCTTTCCATGCCTGAGCAAATCCGCACAGCGGCGATCAAGCGCGTGCCCGTGCAGCGCCTCGGTACCCCGGACGATATCGCCAACCTGGCACTTTTCCTTGCCTCTGAAGAAGCGTCGTTCATCACTGCAACGGCCATCCCTTGTGACGGCGGGATGCTCGGCGCTCCCCTTGGCGGATTCAATTGATGTCCGAAGGATAAACAACGGAGCGCGGAGAGGTGTTTCGTAGAGCGTCCAATCGGCTCCTGTTATGCT
>JACZXA010000266.1 GCA_022571865.1 Pseudomonadota bacterium | reverse complement strand
AGCCCTGGCGAATGTTGCCTGGAAGCACATCGCAAACCTTGACGGCGGTATAACCGTCTTGGACCGGATCCCACACACGTACCTCGCGGCAGTCGACACCTTCGGCAAACGGGGAATCGTACTTCATGGGTTCGACTTCATTGACTGGCATTGCCGGACATACTGCGAGCCTGGCCGGACCACACAGCGTTGGATTCAACTGGGCTTCAAGGATGCTGGTACACAAAGTTCTCGGTGACCCCTCGATGCAAAGACAGCCACAGCGAGCGAAAACCGGTGGCGAGACGGAAAGCAGCAGGATGACAATCCACAACGGCATGGCACCACTTCTCCACGGAACAATCTGACCAGGCTAACGAGGACGGCTGCTTTGCGGCGTACGACAACGGCCTCCGGAGATCGCGGAAATTGTCGGTTCGTCAGTATTTCTCAGATCATGGAACAAGTCGTCGTGGCTGGTTGAATTTCAGTTTCTCCTGCGATGCGGGCAACGTTGCACGCCTTAGTCGGGTGCGGGACGGGCACGCTGGTTGTACAGAATACCGCGGCGGCGCTCAATCTCTTCGGGAGACAACTTGGCGTAGTCTTCGGCGAGGTCTCCGCCAGCGGCCATGCCACGCCGAAGCGCCGGACGCTGGGCGAGTTCTTCAAACCATCGTTTGAAGTGTTTGAACTCCTCAATGTTCTGACCTTGAGCCTCCCACCCAACCGTCCATGGGTAACAGATCATGTCAGCAATGGAGTATTCATCTCCGGCGAGATATGGCCTGTCGTACAGACGGTTGTTGAGCACACCGTACAGTCGGTTAACCTCATCGGTGAAGCGGCGTATTGCATAGCTCTGGTCGCCTTGTTGATCTTCGAGGCGTCTGAAATGTCCGCACTCCCCCGTCTTGGGTCCCTGGTTCGCCATCTGCCAGATCACCCACTGATTGACCTCAAAGCGGCCACGCACCTCCTGAGGGTAAAAACGCCCGGCCTTCTCAGCGATATACATCATCATGGCGCCCGATTCGAAGACAGCCAACGGTTCGCCACCCCCCAGGGGTTCATGGTCCAACAAAGCCGGCATGCGATTATTCGGGCTGATATTCAGAAAACTCTGCTCGAACTGGTCCCCACGCCCGATGTTGCAGGCAACGATCTGGTACGGCAACTCACATTCTTCAAGCACAATCGTGACCTTTTTGCCATTTGGCGTCGGCCAGTAATGCAGGTCGATCATCTCGTATTCCCCCGATTTCACGAGCCGTTTAGCCTACCAGAAGACGATGACTATCATGCAACGCGACCAAGCAGGTAACCTTTGCAAGATGTCCGGGTGACGGGGATCATCCAGGCGCTACCAGATGGTCGTGATTTCGCAACCGCAGCGGGGAGATCTGCCGTGACAGACAACGATGCAAGACTCGAAGAGTTGGAATCCAAAGTTACTTTTCAGGAAGATACGATCCAAAAGCTCAACGAGGTGGCAATCGAGCAGGACGCCCGCATTCACGGCCTGAAAACTTCCCTCAGGCTACTCGTCGAGAATCTGCGGGATCGAGCCACCGGCAGGGAGATCGAACCGGAAGACGAACCACCCCCCCATTATTAGCCTCGACTCACCCGAAATTTCCGTTGAAAACCTGATCGGTCACTGCCCACGCGGGAACCACTCACTCCGCAAGGAGCAACCCGTCGTTGGACCAGCGCACGCCGTCGAACAGCACCAGGCGACCCAACGGGCCAGATCCAATAGCAGAGAGGCCAACTTGATAGTGATATCCGAGCACGTCGAATTCGAACGAGCTCCTACCACCACATCTGTGCCCGATGCCAGCACCCGCGCACCGGCACCGGCACCGGCACCGGTTGTGATGATCAGAGATTCCAGCGAATTTTGCTGAATCTGCCCGACGTTGAAGGAGTTAGACCAACGCCCGAATCCCGTCTGGTTATCCGCCGGTAGCGCGGCTATCACTACCTCACGCAGCGGTGAGCCTTTGCGCATACCCGCTTCATGGGTTAAGCACTTGATCAAACGCCAGCCAGGCGATAATGGCAGCGCTGCTTGCCGTGATCGCAATGAACCTGCGACGATCGATGTGGCCGGTGGCCGCGTTATCAGACGATCGACGTCGCCGATGCTTCGCCCCCGGGTCAGCGACAGTTTCCATACCATCCTCCTTGGTAGGTCCCATGTTATGGCGAGATGCTTCCCGGGCTGTGTCAGGAAGTTGACATTCGCGAGCAATCTCTTCGGCAGATGTGGTACCCGGCCAAGGTTTGCAGCACACTCAGCACCGTGGTTAAGCAAGGAGCTCAAATGGCCCGCACACCGCGGCTACACATCCCACAGCCTCCGGCTCGCCCGGGCGATGAACCGGATTTCAGTTATGTGGAGCTATCCGACGCGGGCGCGGTTTCCCGTCCGGAAGTGACCAGCCGTGCCAGACACATGGAAAATCTCGCTCTCGAACTGGTGCGCGTTATCGACGATCAGCACAAAGCCCTGGGTCCCTGGCACCCACAACTCGACACGCACGATCTCCAGGTGGGCCTCAGGCACATGTTACTCACCCGGGTATTCGACGACCGTATGATGGCTATGCAGCGCCAGGGCAAGATCTCTTTTTACATAAAATCCACCGGTGAGGAAGCCGTATCTATTGCCCCGGCCATGGCACTGCAGCCGGGAGACATGCTGTTTCCCTCCTACCGCACCCAGGGTTTACAGATCGCCCGCGGACGAAACCTGGCGGACCTGATGTGTCAATGTTTGTCCAACACGAATGACATGTGTAAAGGGCGGCAGATGCCGGTGATGTACCACTGGGCCCGAGGTAACATCTTTTCGGTCTCCGGTAACCTCACCACCCAATTTCCTCAAGCCGTCGGGTGGGCCATGGCAGCAGCCATCAAGGGCGAGGACGACATAGCCGCCGCCTGGATCGGAGAAGGCAGCAGCGCGGAAGCAGATTTTCATCACGCGCTCACCTTTGCTGCCGTGTACCAGGCGCCCGTGGTGCTCAACGTGGTCAACAATCAGTGGGCTATTTCTACTTTTCAGGGATTCGCTGGCGGCGAAAGGCGTCCGTTCGCCGTGCGCGGTCTTGGCCATGGCATACCCGGTATTCGGGTCGATGGTAACGACTTTCTCGCCGTATACGCGGTGACCCAGTGGGCGGCGGAGCGAGCTCGTCAGGGCGGCGGGCCAACGCTCATTGAACATGTGACGTATCGAGCGGCGGCACATTCCACGAGCGATGATCCCTCTCGTTATCGACCTCGGGACGAAGCGAAGGCCTGGCCCCTCGGGGACCCAATCGAACGATTGAAAGAGCACATGATCGTCGAAGGCAGCTGGTCGGAAAAACAGCACGAAAAACTCGTCGTCGAATTGGAAGAGTACTGTGCCGAAGCCTGGCAGGAAGCGTTGAGCTACGGAACCATGACAACCGGTCCGCAGCTCGACCAACATGAGCTTTTCGACGATGTATTGAAAGACATCCCCGCCCACCTGCTGGCTCAGCGTGACGAATTGCGCTCGCTGAGTGACTGACATGGCACGCATGAACATGATTCAGGCCATCAACTCCGCCATGGACATCATGCTCGAGCGTGATACCTCCGTCATTATCATCGGGCAGGACGTGGGTTATTTCGGCGGCGTGTTCCGCTGCACCGAGGGTCTGCAGCGCAAATACGGCGAGCACCGCGTTCTCGACGCACCGATCGCCGAAGGAGGCATCATCGCAAGCGCCATCGGCATGGGGGTGAATGGGTTACGACCGGTGGCCGAGATTCAGTTCGCGGACTATATCTATCCAGGCTGCGATCAGATCATCAGCGAGCTCGCGCGGCTGCGGTACCGCACGGCAGGAGACTTCTTCGCACCCGTGACCATCCGCACACCCTGTGGCGGCGGCATTCGTGGCGGGCAAACCCATTCACAAAGCCCGGAAGGTATTTTTACTCACGTGTGCGGGTTGAAAATCCTCATGCCATCAAACCCCTTTGATGCCAAAGGGCTTCTGATCAGTGCCATCGAGGACGATGACCCGGTCATCTTTTTCGAGCCCAAACGCATCTATAACGGCCCGTTCGACGGGGATCCCAACAAGCCGGCTGTTCCCTGGACGAACCATCCCAAAGGTGAGGTCCCCGAGGACTATTACACCGTGCCGATCGGCCGAGCCGAGATCGTACAACCCGGTGAAGACGTCACCATTCTCTGCTACGGCACGATGGTGCATGTTGCCCAGGCTGCCGCAGAACTGACGGAGGTAGACGCCGAGATCATCGACATTCGCACCATGTCCCCATTAGACGTGGACACCATCACAACGTCCGTGGAAAAAACCGGCCGTTGTGTCATTACCCACGAGGCCACTCGTTTCAGCGGTTTCGGGGCGGAATTAGCCGCAACGATACAAGAGGAGTGCTTTTATCACCTCGTCGCCCCGATCTTGCGCGTAACAGGATGGGACACGCCCTACCCCCACGCTTTCGAATGGGAATATTTTCCCGGTCAGCAACGTATCTCTCTGGCATTGGAAAAGGTGTTGGAGGAAACATGAGCGAATTCGTGTTCGAACTTCCGGATCTCGGCGAAGGACTCGTGGAAGCCGAGATTGTCCAATGGCATGTCGTTGCGGGAGCATCCGTCACCGAAGGTGACCTCATGGTCGATGTGATGACCGACAAAGCCAACGTGGAGGTTCCGGCCCCCGTGACCGGTGTGGTATTGCGCACCACGGGCGAACCAGGCGATATGGTTGCCGTGGGTGCGGAGTTGGCTGCTTTCGAGACGGCGGCAGACGCAGGCTCGCAAGCGAACCCATTGCCTACCTTGAAACAAGCCACCGAAACAGAACCCCCGAAAATTCCCGAATCAACACCAACACCTGCTGTTGCTGCAGTGCCCCCCATCACTTCTTCCATTAATAGTGCCAACGCTGCACGCGACAAAACCCCCGAGGCATTATCGACACCCGAAGTGCACGCCGTCCAGACAACCGGTAAGGTCATCACCTCACCAGCGATTCGTAAACGTGCGAAAGAAGCGGGCATCGACCTCAGTCATGTTCAGGGAAGCGGCGCCAGGGGGCGCATCCTGCGGCGCGATCTCGAGGAGGCGTTAGCCGGTAGACCATCGCAGGCTCCCATGCCGGCAGGCGTTGGCGATATCGAGGAGGTCAAGATCATCGGCGTGCGGCGCGTTATCGCGAACCGCATGCAGGCGAGCAAGCGGGAAATCCCCCATTTTGGGTACGTCGAGGAGGTAGATGTCACGGCGTTGGCGTCATTACGCAAACGGCTCAACGAAACACGCCTGCCCCATCAACCGAGCCTTACCTACCTCCCCTT
>JACZXA010000265.1 GCA_022571865.1 Pseudomonadota bacterium | reverse complement strand
ATCCGAGCATGGAACCGTTACTGGAAATGCACCTGATAGTGAATTCGAAATGGCTGTAGGTAAGGTGCTTGAGGACCTTGGTTATCAATATGAACCTCAGGTAGGCGTTGCAGGCTTCTTTATTGACATCGGTGTGTGCCATCCGGATCGGCCAGGTGAATTTTTACTAGGCGTTGAGTGCGACGGGGCTGCATACCACTCGTCTCGCTCGGTTAGAGATAGGGATAGGTTGCGTCAGGAAATTTTGGAATCGAAGGGCTGGTACATTCATCGTATCTGGTCGACTAGTTGGTTTCACACCCGCGCAGCGGAAGTTGACCGCCTCCGCGATACGATCAAAGAACGCCTTGAAGAAGACCGGGTTCACAGGCCGCTATCCGAGGATGTGTTCCACGAAGAGACAGAGCCAGCGGATATTCCTGTATTGTCACAGGCAATCGAACGGGAACTGATACGAGAATCGTTAAAAGAGGCGCTCGAACGGTTCTGGCAAGTAAATATCAAGCCGATGTACCCGGCGCGAGAAAGAAGTGTCCTAAGCGAAACAATGATACGGGTCCTTACGTCTCGAACACCACTGAACCAAGCGCAATGGCATCGCGCAATTCCTATGGACTTGCGTACACAAATCGAACCTGGCGAGACCCAATTTCTCGATGATGTGTTCGAAGTTATTGCAGAGTACGAGTAGTGAGCCGACGCGAGGCGACTTGGATTTGCAACCCGATAGCTCGTAGGCTTATGACGAGCTAACGAAAAAACTGCGTAATCACCACACAACTCTTTGGCACGTCGATAAAAGACAGAAAGCAACCGGTACTCCGAGAAACGTCGGCTCCTCGGATATGTACCTTCGAACTGCACCTGGAAAGACGAACGTCTTAATGACCACGTACCGCCGCAGGTAGTCCTAGGCGGGCACCACCGTCCGCCATTGCTGTGCTTGCGCTTTACCCTTAACCCCGCCAACGGCCATCTGATCCAACCACGACCCACAAGGGATAGGCACCCGCGATAAAAGCCCGGCTCCTAAGGATTGGTAAATCCTTGTAGCGCTAAGAATTGTATGACGTCAGCGCCTATGGAACAGAGCTAGTTTAAAGGAGGGTTTTTTTTCGTCCTAATCTGAGGAGTAGAGATGATACAGAAACCAGCAGGTCGGCCCTCGTCGCCAGAACAGATCATTCGCGACATTAGACGCAAGGCGCTGGCTAACAGGGGGATGGATACTCGAAGCTTACAGGCATACTTGGGCCATGCTTCGATTGTTCACACGGTCAGATATACCGAGATGTCGCCCACCAGGTTCAGAGGGATCTGGCACTAGAACCGTAACCCAGTAATCTCTATCCTCGCCTGAACCACAGGACCCGAACCATGAGTAATGCAAACATCGCTACGGATCAGAATCCGACCGTCGGAAAAATACTTCCGGACAAGGATTTCACGGTCACTGAAGCTCTCCTAGAGGACTACTACGAAGGGCTAAGGCTCGATCGTGGCTCGTTCGACCTCGGCGAAATGCCCGTGCCCTCGATGATCGCAGCAGCCGCTGACAACTACTTCAGCGAAAGCGCATACCGTCAACAGCGTGGTCATCTGTGGATGCGCCAGGAGTGGACGTTTGCAAAGCCGCTCCAGCGGAACGAGGCATATGTAACCCGTGGTCGCATTGAAGACATCTACCGCAAGCGCGATCGAACCTTGGTCAATACGGCGGTCACCGTCACGGACTTGCAGGGTGTGGAAGTCCTGACAATGAACCATCATCAATCATTCCTGCTCGATGCACCTGTCAAAGAGGTGCAGTTTCGTGACCCGAATAAAAAGGCAGGCCGACGCAAGTTCATTGTTCCCGAAGGTGAACCACTGGCTGGTTTCGAACGCACCATCACACTCGAGATGTGCGGGCAGTATTTTCACGGTGACAAGAGCTACCACACCGATCTGAAGGCATCTAAGGAACTTGGTTTCCAAGACGTGGTAGTGGGTGGCCGTATGACAATGTCCTACATCGGTCATCTACTCGATGGGTATTTCGGAGATCGCTGGTTCCAGAGCGGCCAACTCAATGTGAAATTCACCAATCCGTGCTGGCCGAACGATCACATCAGCATCAAAGGGGTAGCGATGTCGGCGGACGATCCCACGCGAGAATCGGTATTTGCGTGGATAGAAAAAGACGACGGCACAATCGTTATGATCGCTGTTGCCAGCGCCGCGTTAGAGGACAGACTCGGTTAGGAGTGATAGATAGGGGGCCCCAGTGTGACGAGCCCCAAAACCCCTGGGGCGGCGCTCACGGCTTGGCTACCAGGACTTACTCAAAACACTACACCTATATTTTTTTGAAAATTCAGGGCTCGTTATTTACCGCTCCAAACTTGGATACACAGAACTTCAATCAAAGACATGCGCCGATTGCTTTACGGTTTTCTTCCCGTTAGCGGACATTTCGAATCGTGCGAAAAAGTTCCGCTTAGTGCCCTTTGCAGACTAAATCAGATTCAATAACCCTCGAACTTACACATGTTTTCTCATGTAATTTCGAGCAGGGGCGGCTCAGCCAGAGAAGATCATGGCCGCTGTGCGCTAAGACCAATTTCTGTGTAGACTCAGGCGCTAACTAAGTCCGGGGCATTTGATCGCTGATAGACCATTACCTGCGTACAGCGGCGGCGAACCATATATTTTCGTCACCTATTCCCATGAGGATTCGGATCTCGTCTACCCTACAGATCCGCTGGTTGCAGGACCAAGGATTCAACATCGCATGGGATGAAGGCATTAGCCCGGGTGCGGGATGGCGTAGTGAACTGGAGCAGGCAATTCGTGGATGTTCATTGCTGTTGTATTTTACGACGCCGAACTCGGTTGCATCCTAACTCTGCACGAGAAAAGTAAACTTTGCACTGGACGAGCATCATCGACCCGTTCTGGCCGTTTACCTTGTAGAAACCATCTCGCCGGACGCCCTATCAATATTCGTCAGCACCAACTGAGGTGGTTTGCTACTTTCTTCGAGCTCCCCCGGCGATATCGCGTTGAATCCGTTCGCTCCTCCAAAGAACAGAACACCCTGAGAGTTTTGATGATGTGCACCGAAGTTAAATTCGTCTCCTTGCAGACCGTGTGTTTTATGAAAGGTTTTTATGATGCCTGTCGATGGATCGAGCCGGGCAATGCCATTGTTCGTAGAAAGCCAGAGTCGACCTTGAGCGTCCGTGTAAACACCATACACAACATTGCTCGGCAAACCCTCCATCAGAGAGTAGTTCTTGAACTGATGCTGCAGCGGAGAATCGGACTCAAGTAGCTGACTTAAACCGCCCCCAGCAGTACCCACCCACAGAGTTCCCGCATTGTCTATGTGTAAAGCATAGACTTTGTTTGCTTCAAGGCTTGTTGGATCTTCCGGATCATGACGTATCTGAATGATAGAACCAGTTGTTGGGTCGAGACGATTGAGACCATCGTCAGTGCCAATCCATACGAATCCATCTAGGTCACTGACGATTGCTGTTGCGCGCGGACTGGTGAGACTGTTGGGTTCTTCCGGATCATATGCAAAACGCGTGAAACTTTCTGCATTCGGGTCGTACCGGTTTAGGCCTCCGCCGTACGTGCCGATCCAAACTACACCTGCCCGGTCTTCGTGAAGACTCATTACCCCGTCCGAGCCCAAGCTGCGAAGATTCTGTTTGTCATGGCGATATTGGACAATTTCGCCAGTAGCCAGATCGAGCCGATTGAGCCCACCGGCCATCGTCCCGATCCATAATCTTCGCTGCCGATCCAGCAAGAGGGACATCACTCGGTCTTCCGTAAGGTCGGGTGCCCGATAGGTATTTACAACAACACCGTTCTGCAGCTGGGTCACTCCGTGATCGAAGGTGCCTACCCACAGCGAGTCTTCTTCGGAAGTGAACGACGTTACGTTGGTATCATCCAACCAATCGGCACTGTAGTGACCGAGTGACCAACCGCGCGGGTTCCACGTGTTCGCGCCGGATGATCGCGTGCCTATCCAGAGCATGCCGCCGCGATCTTGGTGAATCGACATTACGTAGTTTTCGCTCAGACTTCCCGGTCGCCTGTCACGGTGATAAGTCGAAAAGGACATTGATTGACGGTTGAACAAATTCAACCCGTTTGACGTACCGACCCACAATCGATTTGTGTCGTCTTCGAATATCGCTCGAACATGATCGTCTGACAGACTTTTCGCATCACTCGGGTTGTGGCGGTAACGAGTAAAACGCCCACTCGATCGAAGAAGCCGATTGAGCCCACCACCTCGTGTGCCAACCCACAGGCTGCCGTCGCGACCTTCAAATAACGATCGTACCCGATCGCTACTCAAGGAATATGGGTCGTCGCTGTTGTAGTTGTAGCGGGTGAAATTGCCACTGTTAGGATTAAAACGGTTCAGACCAGCATCGGTACCCACCCACAGATGGCCGACTCTGTCCAGGAGCAGCGCATACACCGTGTCGCTCGACAAACTCCTGCGATCCTCGGCGTCGTGGCGATAATGCATCACCTCGCCCGTTACCGGATCCAACACATCGAGTCCAGCGTTGTCGAAGCCAATCCAGATCCTGCCGTCAGACCCGGTCACCAAAGTACGTACAGAGTCACTCGCTAGGCTGTTCCGTTCTTCGGGATTGTGGCGGTATACGTCAAACGTATCGGTTAGCCGGTTCCAACGCGCGACTCCACCGCCGGCCGTCGCAAGCCATAGATCCTTGTTAGAATCTTCAGCGATGGTCCAGATGAAATCGTTGGCGAGACCGTTCGTGGTTTGGCGATCGCGTAGATAACGTTTGATAGAGTGACCGTCATAGCGGTTCAAACCGTTTTCTGTACCCAGCCAGATAAATCCTTGGGAATCCTGCAGGATGCTCGTCACGGTGCTCTGCGATAACCCATCCTGTAACGTGAGGTATTTGAAGAACATCGGCTGCTGAGCCGCCATCGCAGGAAATGGATGCGAGCCGATGATGGTCAATATGGTGAGTATTACTGCTCTTAGTCCGGACATGAGAAACTACTCCTGATTAACCCAAGTATTGATACCCACGGATGTGTCTGCATCCGCCAGGGCGCCGGAACTCCAGAGATATCCATCACTCCAGAGATATCCATCACTCCAGAGATAGCCATCGCTCCAGAGGTAGCCATCGCTCCAGAGGTAGCCATCGCTCCAGAGGTAGCCATCGCTCCAGAGGTAGCCATCGCTCCAGAGGTAGCCATCGCTCCAGAGGTAGGCGCTGGCCTCGGCAGCGTCGCCGCTGCCATCCATGATATAGAAACTGCCTTCGTCATCTTGGTTGGCAGGTCCACCGTAGTGTTGTTGACCCTGCAGATCTTTGGCGATGT
>JACZXA010000074.1 GCA_022571865.1 Pseudomonadota bacterium | reverse complement strand
GTCGCGCTGTCGGCGGCTGCAACCGGTGTACCGTCGTCGATGGCATTCACCGTTATGGTCACAGTAGCCGTACTGGTTTCACCTTCGTCGTCCGTCAACGTATAAGTGAAGCTATCCGAACCATTGAAGTCTGCGGCAGGGGTATAGGTGAATGTGCCGCCACCGTTGTCGACGACGGTGCCACCATTAGCTGAAGTCCCGTCGAATGCACTGATGTAGGCATGGTCAGTTAAAGTATCGTTGCTCAACACGTTGCCGGTGATCACTGGCGTGTCTTCGTTCGTGGCCGCGCTGTCGGCGGCTGCAACCGGTGCACCGTCGTCTATTGCATTCACCGTAATTGTCACGGTAGCGGTACTCGTTTCACCTTCGTCATCCGTCAATGTGTAGGTGAACGTATCCGTCCCGTTGAAGTCGGCGGCCGGTGTGTAGGTAAACGTGCCATCACCGTTGTTTACGACTCCGCCGCCATTGACCGAGGTTGCATCGAATGCACTGATATAGGCGTGATCTGTCAGGGTGTCATTGGCCAGAACGTTGCCGGTGGTAACCGGGGTGTCTTCGTTGGTGGTCGCGCTGTCGGCGGCTGCAACCGGTGCTCCATCGTCGATGGCATTCACCGTTATGGTCACAGTAGCCGTACTGGTTTCACCTTCGTCGTCCGTCAACGTGTAGGTGAAGCTGTCTGACCCGTTAAAATTGGCTACGGGTGTATACGTAAACGTGCCGTCACCGTTGTTGACGACTCCGCCGCCACTGACCGAGGTTGCATCGAACGCACTGATATAAGCGTGATCTGTCAGGGTGTCATTGGCCAGAACGTTGCCGGTGGTAACCGGGGTGTCTTCGTCGGTGGTGGCACTGTCCGCAACGGCGATTGGCGAACCGTCATCGATGGCGTTGACCGTGATCGTGACCGTGCCAACGGCAGTGTCACCGTTGTCGTCGGTCAGCGTGTAGGTAAACGTATCCGTGCCATTGAAGTCGGCGGCCGGGGTATAGGTAAAGGTGCCGTCACCATTGTCGACGACGGCTCCGCCATTGACCGAGACCGCGTCAAAGGCGCTGAGATAGGCATGGTCGGTCAGAGTGTCGTTGGCCAGCACATTGCCGGTGGTGACCGGCGTGTCTTCGTCAGTCGTCGAGCTGTCTGCGATAGCAACGGGTGTACCGTCGTCTACCGGATTGACCGTGATCGTGACGGTCGCGGTGCTGGTCTCACCATCGTCGTCGGTCAGGGTGTAGGTAAAGGTGTCGATGCCGTTGAAGTCGGCTGCCGATGTATAGGTAAACGTGCCGTCACCATTGTCGACCACGGTGCCACCGTTTGCCGAGGTCGCGTCGAATGAACTGATATAGGCGTGATCGGCGAGTATGTCGTTGGCCAGCACGTTAACAGTAGCGGTGGGCTGGTCCTCGCTCGCTGAGGAAACGTCATCAACGGCTACTGGTATAGTGTCCGTGGGGTGCACTGTAATGGTGACAGTCGCGGTGCTGGTTTCACCCTCGTCATCGGTGAGGGTATAGGTGAAGGTGTCGTCGCCGTTAAAGGAGAGAGTTGGTGTATATGTAAACGTCCCGTCACCATTGTTGACCACTGTGCCGCCGTTGGCCGAGACCGCGTCGAAGGCGCTAATGATGGCATTGTTGCTTCGAAGATCGTTACTCAGAACGTCTCCCGTCGTGACCGGGGTGTCCTCATCCGTAGAAGCGGTGTCGTCTATCGCCACCGGTGGCATGTTGGACGTTAGTGAGATCGCATTGATGTTCTCGCCGCCGATGGCTAGATCGGCACCTTCCACCAACAGGGTCGCATCCGCTACCGTCGTACCGGCAACCAGTGTGGTTTCGGTCACTTCCAGATAGAAAATGTCTTCTTCATTGACGCTGATGCCGTTGTCGCCAACCGATCCGTCGTCAGCGTCAAGGGTAATCAGAAGCGTTCCCGGGTTCAGGATTACACCGCCGATCCCTGTCGCAACCTCGATGAGCTCCAACCCTTCAATGCGTCTGCCAATGCCAATGTCGGGACCATCGATCAACACTTCAGAGGTCCCCGACGTAACGCCAACACCTGCACCTGTGGCTTGGTAGGTGACGATGTTATCGTGGCCTCCCGATGTGAAGAGGAAGGTTCCAGCCGTGACCACCGTGTCACCAATCGTCGTATCGCTCTCGACCAGCGTCATAGCATGGATACGATGTCCGAAGGGTTCTTCCAGAAGAATTTCGAAAGTGCCGCTCGAATAGTCGCCAATCGTGTCAGGCCTGAAGATAAAGACATCATCTTCCGTGACTGCCAGCGTATTGTTGCTAATGAGAGTTTCCACGCCAGTAATCGAAAGCAGTAAGTCACCTACCTGCAGATCGATACTGTTGGCGCCCGACCCAATGGTTACCGACGTGGTGACGAAATGGACGGCTCTGACGTTGGCGGAGCCGTCGGAGCTGAAGTCGGAAATGCTGAACGCTTCGTAAAATGTACCGCCTGAAGTCCCGGGCTCCACGGCAAGGTCCGGATGCCCGAGTTCCAGAACATCTCCTGCGGACCAGGAATCCAGGCCGTTGACTCCGCTTGGCGATGCCACGTCGTCATCCGTGGAGAGCCAGAGGGCTACAGCTTCAGGCACGAATGTGACGGTAGTTGTTGCGGTGTTACTCGGGTTTGTGGTTTCACCTGCGACAACCGTGATAGTGCGAGTGATCCGGTTGGGGTCGGTTGCGGTGTTCTGATAGGTAACCGTGCGCAGCACCTGCTCGTAGTTTGCAACGCTGTCCGTGCCGGTGAGCAGCAGCACGCCAGTGGCGCTGTCATAGTTGGCTGCGATGCTTGTACCACTTGTATCGGCTGTGAGTAATTCGTCTGCACCATCTTGTTGATTGGTAATCGTGATCGTCACGGTTTGCAGGTCCGTACTGTCGCTGTCGACGAGCGTCGCGTCGGTGTCCGTGATGTTTACGGGGGCGCCTCGTTCGGGGAACGCAACCGTAAAGTCGGCGCCGCCCATGCCCGAGCTGTCATCCGCATCCAGATCCACGATGGGCGGCGCGCTAACGGTGATGGTAACCGTCGCAGTATCGGACTCGGGCGTGTCGTCCGTGATCGTATAGCTGAACGTATCGGTGCCACTAAATCCGACGGCCGGGGTATAGGTGAACGTGCCGTCTCCATTGTTCACCACCGTACCGCCGTTGGCCGAAACGGCATCGAAAGCGGTAATCGTGGCTTGGTCCGCCAGCGTATCATTCAACAGCACATCGTCCGTGGTGACGGGTGTGTTCAGGTCGGTCTCGAATGCATCATCGACCGCATCCGGTGCGCCGTCCTCCACCGAGTTGACCGTAATGGCAATGGTATCGTCATCCGATTGTGCGCCACCGCTACCGGTGTTGGCCTGATCGCTGGTGATGATCCGCACGCTGGCCCCACCGTTGTAGTTGGCTGCGGGATCAAATTGCAAGCCCTCCAGCGCGCTGTTGACATCGGCGATGGTGCCCGTGAACGTCATGCTGGCGTCCCCCGTTCCGGTTCCGGAACTGAAGGACAGCCCGGCTATGCCGTTCAAGGTGAGCGTGCCGTTGGTGGCGTTCAGGGTGATTTCCAGCGCGTTGCCGTTTGCGTCCAAATCGGAGATCGAGATCGGGTTTCCGTTGCTGGTGGAAAACAAGAGAGGAGTGTCTTCGTCGACGGCTTGTGCGATAGGCACGGTGTGGAGCGGCGCGTCGTTTACCGCGTTCACCGTGATCGTGACCGTCGCGGTACTGGTCTCACCCTCGTCGTCGGTCAGCGTGTAAGTAAAGGTATCGGTGCCGTTGAAGTCGGCGGCCGGGGTATAGGTAAAGGTGCCGTCACCATTGTCGACGACGGCCCCGCCATTGACCGAGACCGCGTCAAAGGCGCTGATGTAAGCGTGATCGGTGAGCGTGTCGTTGGCGAGAACGTCTCCGGTCGTAACCGGCGTGTCTTCATCGGTGGTCACGCTGTCGGCTACTGCGACCGGTGCGCCGTCGTCGATCGCGTTCACCGTGATCGTGACCGTCGCGGTGCTGGTCTCACCCTCGTCGTCGGTCAGCGTGTAAGTAAAGGTATCGGTGCCGTTGAAATTCAGCGCCGGGGTGTAGGTGAACGTGCCGTTACCGTTGTCGGCGACGGTCCCGCCGTTTGCTGACACCGCGTCGAAGCTGGTGATCGCCGCGTGATCAAAGAGTGTGTCATTGGCCAGTACATCGCCGGTGATCAGAACTGTGTCTTCGTTGGTCAGATAGGCGTCGTCGGCTGCGATTGGCGCCCCGTCGTCTACCGAGTTGACCGTGATGGCGACGGTATCGGTATCAGACAAGGCACCAGGGCTGCCTGAGTTACCCAGATCGTCCGTGATGATCTGGACACTCGCAGCGCCGTTGAATTCAGCCGTCGGATCGAAGTCCATGGCTTCCAGCGCTGTGTTGATATCCACGATGGTTCCCGTAAAAACCATATTTGAATCGCCGGTTCCGGTCCCAGTGGAAAAAGTAAGACCAGACACTCCGCTCAAGGTCAGTGTCCCGTTTGTGGCGGTGAGTGTGACTTGTACGCTGTTCCCACCGGCATCCACATCCGCAATTGAAATCCCATTGCCACCACCGGAAGAGAAAGTGAGTGTATTGTCTTCCGCGATAATCTGTGCAGATGGCACCGTATTGACGGGGGCGTCGTTTACCTCACTCATACTGACCGTCGTTGTGCCGACGTTGCTGTCGGTTGTGCCGTCGTTGGCAACAAACGTGATCGAACGATCCGTCAGATCGGGATCCTGGGCGCTGTTGTCGTAGACAACGGTCTGAAGTACCTGCAGGTAGTTCGCAGCGGTGTCCGAACCGGTGAGAGACAAGACGCCCGTGCTGCTGTTGTAGCTGGCGAGGATGCTTGTCCCGCTCACGTCGGCGCTCAACTGTTCCGCAGAGCCGTCAAGCTGGTTGGTTATGGTGACGGTCAGCGAAACCAGGCTGCCGTCGAGGTCGGTGAGGCTTGCATCTGTGTCGGAGAGGATCACGGGGCCTGCGTCTTCGTTGAACGAAGTTGAATAGTTCGCGCCCGATGCACCGGAGCTGTCGTCGGCGTCGAGGTCGAGAATGGGTACCGCCAGAACGCCTTGAAAATTCTGTTGCAGTTCGGCACTGAAGGCGATCGCGGACTCGATATCACCATCCTGGTATTCGAAGTCCCAGTCTCCTCCGAGTAATGCCGAACCGGTCCGGTCGTCACTTGCCGCGACGTCCGCTTGGGTTAGCTCACCCAACATTTCGAGCAATGCAGTTCCTTGCCCGCCGTCAGCCAGATCACAGCCGTAAATCAGCAGATCCGCGTCTTCGTTGAGCGCGCGACTCCACTCGCTGATGGAATCCTCAAAAGCTCCGATGTTGTCGGAACTGAGCCACGTGCTGCCCAACTGAAGCTGACCATCCCCTCCGTGAGATATGAGGTGCACCGTTGAAATATTGTCGTATTGTGCGAGGATGTCGGTAATCTGGGCGATTCCGTCTTTGCTCGGGTCGAGAGTAAACACAGCGACATTGCGAGCTGCGAGGTCAGCAACTAACCGGTCGTACTCCGGTACTCTGCTGTCGATGAACACCAGCTCGCTGGGTTCCTGTACCTCGCTACTCAGCGTTTCTGTTTTGCTGTAGATGCCTTGTTGTCGATCCACGATCTCTTCGACGATCGGTTCGTCATGCGCGAAAACGCCATACCAGTCCGCGGAGAACAACAAGCGCGGCTCGATCTCCTCGAACAGTAATTTTCCCTTGTTTGGCGGGGGCTTTGGCATCGTGATACTGCTTACTACTTTCTAGATCTACGGATGTGTAAGGCGGCGAAGGCTATTTCAGGTTTTCCGGGTCGACTGCCGCGAATGATCTGTCACGGACACTCTTATCGATAAAACCGATTTTCTGCGGTGAGTTTGATTTACGCTTAGGTTCTTTCTCATCGGGCTTGGATGTTGCGCCTGCAAGTGCCTCCACATTGACCTCTTCGGTGATGAACCTGGCCGTGCATCGCAGACCACTTGGGATGTTGCTGCCTGGGTTTGCCAGCTCCGCTCGCACATCAAACGTGCCGCTGGCAGCGTGGATGACTCGATCGACCATGGTGACCGTCGCAATTTGCTCGCCGAACCCGTCTATTTCGGGTGTGACATCAATCCGCATACCCAGCTTGATTGCACCATAGAGTTCAACGGGCGCAATCATCTCTACGTAGAGCGGGTCCAACTGCGCGAGCTTCAAAATCGCCTGGTCTTCGACAAACTCCCCAGGCACTTTGTGGCGGGAGACGACAATGCCGTCGATGGGGCTTTTCATCGTCCGCAAGCGTAATATTGCGCGCGCCCTCTCCAACTCGAGTTTTGCGAGCCTTTTGTCGTCTTTAGCTCTCTGCAGCTCCAGAGTCGATATCATTGCTTCGGTTTCGCTTTCATCTTTGAGGTGCAGCGGAACCGCGTCTGTGTCGTAGAGAGCGTCAATACGAGTTTTCTTGAGCTGCTCGAATTTCAATGCGGCAAATTTCAGAAGGATGTTCGCATCCATCGCGGCTTTGGCTGCGGCAAGTGCAACCTGTGACTTTTCAACGTCTGAATCCAGTTCAACGAGTAACTGGTCTTTCGTCACAGTGTCATTTCGCTCAACGTGGATGTGCTCAATGACTCCTTCTACAGAGCTGCTGATCTCCACGATGTTGGATGGCTCAAGCATACAGTCGAGTTGCGGGAGTTCGCGGCCATGCACTGAGTTACAGAACACAGACGCGCCTACGATGAGCAGCCCGTGCAGGGTTCTCGAGCGGTTTTTGGTAAAACTAGAGAAGTACATAATTCAATCCTTCAAATACTTCGGTGAGTTCATCATTCTGATCTCCCCGCGAAGGCGAGGGAGTCTTCGAGTTGCTGATCTACCTTCTGCAGATCCGCTCTTTTTCTTGCATGTTGGCGCTCCACACGTAGTTGAGCCCACCGCACAGGGAAGGCTCCAAAAACGAGGGGTAATTCCTGAGTTTTTAACGCAAGCCTCAAGAGCAGGCGCTGTAGAATTTCAGGTAGATAGTTGCGAGGCAACTCATCCTGCAGGGAAATCAACACCTCGACACTGCCTGGGTCTCCTTGCCGGGCTGAGCGTCCAGCAAGTTGTCGATCTATGCGCCCAGCTTCGTGGCGTTCGGTCAAGATAACGTGCAAACCGCCCAGTTTGCGCGCCTGAGGTGTAACGACGATATCCGTGCCACGACCTGCCATATTGGTTGCAACTGTGACGCTGCCTGAACGCCCGGCTGCGGCGATGATCTGAGCTTCATGTTCGTCTTGTCTTGCGTTGAGCACCTTGTGTGCAATACCGGCCGTCGAAAGTCGTTCGCTGAGCTGTTCAGAATCCAGCACTGTCCGAGTGCCGACGAGTACCGGTTGTTGAGTCCGTGCGCGTTCTTGTATGGATTCGACAACGGCCAACCACTTGTCATCCTGGGATCGAAATACTCGATCCGGAAGATAGGAACGCTGACAGGATTTATGGGGAGGAATTGCTACTACCTTCAATCCATAAACTGCAGCAAGTTCGGGCGCCACCTCTTTAAGCGTTCCCGACATGCCAGCCAGGCGAAGATATCTTCCGAAAAAACGTTGATAGCTGATCCGGGTCATAGTTTCGTTTCTGACAGAGATTTCACAGTTTTCCTTTGCTTGGATCATCTGGTGAAGGCCACGATCCCAGGAACGGTCCGCCATGACTCGTCCGGTAGATTCATCGATGATGCGGATTCCACCGTTTCTGACGAGGTAATGTTTGTCTCGATGATAAAGATGTTGCGCTTCGAGAGATTGTCGAACAAGCTCTTCGCGCCGCCTTGTTCCACACCAGATACCCTCGAGTGTTGCAGCGAGTTCCGCCAGTCTCTGTTTGCCATGATCGGTCAAGGCTATTTGTCGCTTCTTTTCCTGAATCTGAAAATCGATGTCGAGTTGTAGTTCGCCAGCGAGTTCCTGACTCTGGATAAATCCCTTCTTATACTCGGCACTGTCTCCTGGCCGGGATAACACTAGCGGCGTACGTGCTTCGTCTATTAATACGCTGTCCGCCTCGTCGATGACGGCGAAGCAAAGACCACGAAGCAGGAGGTTGCTATTTGAATGACCATTCAAGCGGTTAACCTGATGTCTGATCGGGCTCTGTTTTCTCCGCATGACAAGCCGGTCTTTCAAGTAGTCGAATACGATCTGTTTTTGCGTGCAGTAGGTTATGTCGCACGCGTATGCAGCCCTGCGTTCGTCGAAATCCATGCCCTCTGTAATCGTGCCAACCGTCAATCCAAAAAATTCGTAGAGCGGTTTCGTAAACTCGGCGTCTCGAGCAACCAGGTAGTCGTTTATAGTCACCACATGCACCGGCACACCGGATAGCGCTGCAACACAAACAGGCAACACGGCGGTAACCGTTTTCCCTTCACCAGTTTGCATTTCCGCAAGTTGCCCTTTGATCATTGCCCAGCCACCAAGCAGCTGTTCGTCATAAAACCGCAATCCGAGCCTGCGGTCTGTTGCCTCTTTCACCAGGGCACAGCACCGGGTTAGAAGATCTGTAGTCTGACCATTTCTGCGCATGGCCATGCTGAGTTCATTCGCCAGCTTGCGAAGTTCTTCGTCCTGAAATGACGATATGTCGCTGTGTTTGTTGATCGCCGCGACGGTTTTGGTAAATGGGTTCAGGATCGACTGCTTTCGGCGGATTAGTGCCCGACCTGCACGCAATAGGGTTGCATCCAACAAGCTGGTGGGTGGATCGTCCCGCTCCGGGTAAGGTCCGTGAGAAATGCCTGGGTGTATCATGAAGTCAGACACCAAAATGCCTCAGGAACGTTTGTCGACCGAAGCGATACAGCTGCACCGCGAGCGGACTGGCGGCGTGCTCGAAGCGTACGTCGACGCGCTTGCCGAAATGTACCTCCTCGAGTGGTTCGACCAACGCAAGTTCAATCTGGAAGACTTTCTGAAGTGCCGTTATGCCTCGTTTATCGAGCGGGTCGATCAGTATCTTGCCGCCCCCTTCGGTACCGAGTGCCTTATGGGGTAAGAGTGTATTCGCGGCTGGAACCTCCCTTTTGATCGTTGCCATCAGGGTTTTTTGTGGTTGGCCAGAGAAGCGTACCTGTATTTTCTCAGTGCTTTCGCGCACTAGAGAAATATCTGACTGAAGGACGACCACTCGAATGATTGCGTTCGTACGATCACCAACATAGCCGATGAGGTCGCCCTTGTTTACGTATCGGCCGATGAGGTCTCCTCCCAAGGGGACGACAAAACTGCCGTTGCCAGGACTACGTATGATGAGCTGCGCCGCATCCTCTCTAGCCTGATTCAACTCCACCAGAATTCGATCGCTTTCCTGGCTGAGGGTCTCTGCCTCTACTCGATTGTCCGCAACGATTGCCTGGTACCGGGCTTTGGCTCCTGCAAGATTCGCTTCCAGGATCTTGATGCGTGCCTTCAAGAAAGGGTCGTCGCTGATGAACAGGGGTTGATCGTATTCCACGAGCATGTCAGGCGTTGCGACGATCTCGGTAATGGTTCCGGCAATACCGCTTCGCACAAGAGATTGTTCTGGCAACCACACGATGCCCTCGACACGAGTCCAGAACGGAAGAGGCATCAGAAAGACGAAAGCCGAGAGCATCGCAAGCATGCTTATGCTGGACATCAGCGTCCGAGGGCGGTGCTGCCGCAATTGCGTGCTGGTAATTATAAAACCCAGAGCTTTGACCAATGGTAAAGCGATCTGAGTGCACAAAACCCAGACGGCGAGTGCAATTCCGATGAAGAAGAACTTGCTTGCTATAAACAGAGCAATTAGCAGGAGAATGACGATTCGATAGAAAAAAGCACATATTGCATAGGCGACAAATCGAGTTTTTTCACCGTGGGCGGTAACCGGCGATACGGCATCTTCCACGCCAAACCCGTAGCGTTGAATCAGGTAGCCTATGTATCGGTAGGATCTTGATGCCAGGTTAGGAATTTCCATCGCGTCTGACAGCATGTAGTAGCCGTCGAACTTGAGCAGCGGGTTTGCATTAAACAAGACGGTAGACACACCTGCGATGAACATGACGACGTAGGCTATGTCACGAAGTAAGCCGGGCTCGACGTTGAGCCATAGGAACATGGCCATCGCAGCAACAAACAACTCAACGATCATGCCTGCTGCGCTCACGATAATTCGACTACGTTTGCTCGGAAAAGCGGATGCGGCCGAGGCGTCAACAAAGGGAACCGGGGTTAGAACCAACAGGCTGACCCCCATCTCGTGGACTTCTCCGCCATATGCCTTGACTGCTATGGCGTGTCCGAATTCGTGTAGAAGCTTGATCAGAGGAAAACCGATCCAGAGTATCACCAGATTGTGCGGTGCAAACACTCGCTCAGAGATATCTGCCGATAGTTCAGGCCAATGGGTAATTGCCATGCTGAACGCGGAGCCAACCACGACGAGCCAGATCACCGGAATCCAGCGGAATACCGGCTTGAGGTAAGGTAGAATCCTACCGAGCAACGCATCGGGGTCGAACAAAGCAAAACGCATCAGCAAAGGGCTCATCAAACGCTGTTTCAGTTTGGTCTTTAATGTTCGGCCGTGACGTCTGAGCATCTCGGCGGTATCCGGCGCAACGTCGCAGATCAACACATCACTCGTATGCAGTTGCCCGAGAAGTTTGATCACTTCGTCTTGCGTTGGCGCTTCGTCCCCCAACTGAGTGTTGGCCGAATTCCAGATGTCCTGAACGGTACGCTCTCCATCCAACCGACCGATTACAAAATAGGCGGTTTCAGAGAATCGGTGATAGCGCGAAGAAACGTGATCTTGGAGTAAGTACCAGACATGACCTCGGTAGCGATGGCGATGAACCTCGGTTTGCTCACTGAGCTTCGGCTTCAGGTCGGAAACCAGGTACCAGTATGGGCTGAAAAGCGATTCAGTCATGACCCGCGTAAGCTCAAGGCCACCAGGTCCAGACCCAGAAGCGCAGCCAGTCAATCAACGTGTGAGTCCAGATCCAGATCAGCTTTCGAGACTCGATTTCGATCTTACCAACTCCCTGCATACCAGGCCTGAGCTTTTCTGTGGGGCCGTCCAGCCTCGCCTCTACCCGAAAGAAGTTCTGCCGATTCTGGGCGGTTGATATGGGCGTGATCTTCTCAACGCGGATGGGGAGGATTTCGCCAGGAAGTGCTGACAGTGCAAGCTCGCCGGATTGGCCGACCTGAACGTTGGAAATTTCGGTTTCGTCGATTTCGATGATTACCCGATAGGAGTCCAAGGGAGCCACCTGAAACAACACGCGCCCGCGTTCCACTGGGGACCCGAACTCCTGACTCAGATCTCCAGACACGATCACGCCATCGAAAGGTGCGGTGAATTCGGTCCGGATGAGCCTCTCGTTCAGTAATTCAAGTTGCGCCTCGGTCTGGGCAACCTGGGCGCGGAGGATTCCCGTTTGGGCGCGGTCATGCAGTGCCATGGCTTCACGGTATTCACGCATGTGTTGGTCCCGTTGTCCTGACCAGCGCAGGTGTTCGAGTTCGAGACTCTTGCTGTCGAGCCTACCCAACACCTCACCTTTTCGAACGAGGTCCCCGGGCCTCACGCTTGCCGATTCGATGAATCCATCCCTTGGCGCCACCACTACTCGCTGCACCGTACCTTCCAGAAAAGCTCTTCCCGAAACGCGATAATCGCCGTTGGCCAATCCCAGAAATACCAAAATGCTGAACAGGCAAACTGCAGCAAGTTTCAGACCTATGTTTTTTGGCCCGAACAAGCGTGCCAACAGATATCTGGACGAGGTGATCAGTCTCACGATTCGTTGGTCCTCGTTCCGTTTCATTTCCAGAATCGGACCAACCAAAGAGCAGGTGATCTCACACAGCTCAATGTCTTTTTTGTCGAATGGCTCCGAATGCGTTCTTTCGAAAGTAATCGCGCCGAATAAGGTGCCATGTCCACTAAGTGGGACAGTGCAGATATTGCCGCTGCTTTGACTATCGGAAAGCTCACCATGAGCGATGCTGATTCGGTCTCTGCCGCCTGTTGTGTTCGGGTAAGTGACGCTCGAATCCTGATCCATGGCTTCGTCCATAGCTCGTTCGATGCGATTGACGAGATTGGATTTACGGTCAAAGTCCGCGCTATTGCTGATGGTGTGAAGTTTGATGTGTTGGCGGTTCAGATACCCAAGGCTGACGCGTTCGCAACCCATGCAGGAAGCAAGCTCTGCGACTGTTGAGGCAGAGGCTGCAAAAAAGGTCTCGTTTTCCAAAGTGCTGGCAAGAAGCTCGAAGACCATTTCTTGAGGGCGAGATCCCTCGGCATCGATTTGAGTGAGCAGGAACTCGAGCCAGGTTGAGCCCCACTGCAGGAGTTGGATTACACCGCGTTGTTGTTGTTCGGTGCTCGCTTCGATCTCCATGGCGACCGTACCGAAAGGTTGATCCTTCACGAGAATCGGGCACCCGATCTCCACATGCTCGTTGCTGCGCTTGTTATTGACCATCGGGTGTTGTTTTGTCAGGGCCGACGATGCGATTTGTCGTAACCCGGGCGTGGAACTCGATCCTTCAGGCCAGATTGCGACCGGGCCGTTGCCCTTATCGAAATCCGATGCAAGGTAAAAGACGCTGTTCAGGACGCCCGGTATCATGTTGCATTGGAGCGACAGCCAGGTACTCAGCAAAGCATCTGAGCTTTCGTCATCCGCCGCACGTGGTTGAATTGTGAAATCCATTTCTTCACTCTTGCCCTAGAGATCAGGAAAGACGCAGCACTCGGCTTTCCTTGATGTGGAGTATGAGGCCAGGCAATAGGGGATCTAGTGTTGCTAGACCCGATTGTGGGGTGCTTCAATTTTGGATGTTTGAAATGGTGATCTACGTCACATTTACCGTGAGGAACCCGTTCAGGCGACTCAAACGAGTGTTCAAGATCGATGGCGAATTGTGCCCTGCGTGGTGGGCGACTTACGATGTCACTCAGCCGAACTGCGCAAATATCGCGGTCTCCCTCAGTCTTACGTGCCGTCTATCACCTGCATTACTACATATTGCAGGGCCTTTGTAGCTCGCGCGACAGAAAGTTGTTTGTCTTGCCGCAAACTGATCCAGAAGTCGACTCAATATCCCGTCTACTGATTCAAACAGCAGTGCATCCGACGCCATTGAGTAATCCTCATGATCGAAAGGATTCGGTTGTTAGGCAGAGAACGAATGGCTTTCGCGGTGTAGAATCCGCTTGTCTTGTTTGATGATAATTTGAACGGGTAGGAGGATTTACGCTTGCCCTCTCCTTTTTCGACGTAGTATGAACACCCGTTACCCCAAGTTTATTGTCCGATACCGCAAACAAAGAACACGGGGAACCGCCGTGTTCTCTGGAAGAGCCGCATGACTAGCGGGCTTCAGGAAAGCTGGAAGTTATGTGTTGCGCCCATGATGGCGTGGACCAATAGACATTGTCGCTACCTGCATCGATTAGCGAGCCCTGGAGCACGATTGTTTACAGAAATGATTACCGCGGGCGCATTGCTGCACGGTCCTCGCGAACGGTTACTAGCCTACAGCCCGGAAGAACAACCTCTTGTTGTGCAACTCGGTGGCGCGGATCCCGGAGATCTGGCTAGAGCTGCGCAGCTGGCGGCAGCTGCAGGGTACGCCGAGGTAAATCTGAACGTCGGGTGCCCCTCTTCTCGCGTACAGCAGGGCGCATTCGGTGCTGCCTTGATGCGCAACCCTGAGTTGGTAGCTGCGTGTGTGAGTGCGATGAAGAGTGTTGTCGACGTGCCGGTGACAGTAAAGTGTCGCCTCGGGGTCGATACGTACGATACGGATGCCTTGCTTACTGCTTTCGTCGGACGTGTCGCAGAATCCGGTTGCGAACGTTTCTACGTACATGCCCGCAAAGCGATCCTCGGCGGGCTTTCGCCCGCGCAGAATCGCGAAGTTCCTCCCCTGCAGCCAGAACGAGTGTACCAATTGAAAGCCCGTTTCCCCGACCTGAACATCGTGCTGAACGGCGGCATCAACGACGTTGATACCGCGCTAACGCACCTGGCCCATGTGGATGGGGTAATGGTCGGACGCAGTGCTTATCAGGATCCAAATTTCTTGACCGAGTTGTCGGAGCGCGTTTTCGGTGAACCACGACGCAATCCATTCGACATCATGGAGGGCTATCTCGACTACATCGATACAGAGCTTTCCCAGGGCACGCGGCTCAGCGAAATGACCCGGCACACATTGGGTCTGTTCAACGGCATGCCCGGCGCTCGCCGCTACCGACGGTGTTTGAGTGACACCACCCGTCTTAAACAAAACAACTCAGATTTAGTTCGCGAAGCCTTACAAATGTTGACTGTCAAGGCAGCCTGATAACGGAGAGCATTATGCTAAGCCAACTACTCGCAAAGATCAGGGGGTCTGAACCTGAAGAGCAAAAGGAAGACCAGACGCTGCCGATGGCCGCGGCTGCGCTTTTTTTCGAAGTAGCCTGGGCGGATCATGAGATTACCGATCACGAGCTGGAACTTGTACGCGCGGGGATCATGTCGCAGTTCGGCTTGTCGAGCGAGGTTGTGGACGACATCGTCGTCGAATCCCATAAACAACACGACGAAAGCGTTGGCGTGTTCCCCTTCACTCGGGCGATCACCGAAGCCTGGGATGAACAAAAACGTTTCGACCTGGTGGAGCAACTCTGGCAACTCGCACTGTCGAACGATGAACTGAACCGGTACGAAGAGCACACCATCCGGAGGATCGCGGATCTACTCTATTTGAGCCATCAGCGGTTTATCGAGGCGAAACTCCAGGCTAAGCGCAGCAAATAGCGAGTCGAGTGCGGCGACAAAAAAACCAAGAGTAGCGACAAGAATGTCAAGCGCAGCGACGAGGTATAGCGAGCGGCCCTTCCGATTCGAGAGTTTCAACCAGGTCCTGAAAAGCTTGTCGATTACTTTCGTTCATAGACATGAGCGATCGATGGGCTTCAAGCACCTGCTTGCGCAATTCTTCCCTCGAGATCTGCGAGGGGGGTAATTCTTCGAGTTGTTCTTCGTACTCCAGGGGATCTTCAACGATGCTGAAGACATCTTCGAAGCCCATGGAAAAAAGAATACGACTGATGTCGTGGCGAGGAGACAGCAAGGTCGGTCGGTAATTGAACAGCTTATCGGCTTTGATGGAGAGCTTAGCGAGCAAACCCAGCGATGTACTGTCGATGCTGTCGGTTCTGGAAAGATCAACCAGGACGGATTTGAATTGCCGATCGTGGAACATTTTCTCGAGAAAACCGTCTACCGCCGTACACAAAGTCAGGCGAACGTCGCCTTCGAACAACAGGACGTATATCCCATCGCGAGAAGCTACCAGGATACGGCCTGCCATTAGTGGTCTGTCCCGAAAATAACTGCACTAATTTGGCAGTCTTTTTCGCTCATGCCTACTTTGCCCGTCCTTGTGTGGGGTCTACCACACGGCGTCCGCCGCGCGCCCGTTTGGTCGCGTCGCGCCCTTGCCACGCGCGAAAAATCCTACGCGGCTCGGCAAAGTTATCTCCGGGACAGGACACTAGCTCCCCCGCTGCACCGTCAGGCACGTCATGTCGTCGGGGACGGACCTTCCTGGTCCGAGATCCAGAGACTGCCAAATACTGTCCATGTAACCTATTCTGGCGTTGTTACGCCCTTTGCGCTCCTTGCCTCCGAGGGCCGCGGCTTTCAGCAGGCGCGCTTCCTTCGCGCTCAAATCCGGCTCGTCCAGCGCGTCCAATACGCCGTCAGAGAAGATCACCAGTCGATCACCGGCGTGGAGATCGATGCACCTTGGCGTGTAGTTCACTTCGTCGAACAAACCCACCGGTTTGCCCTTCTGCTCAATGAAATGAGCACTACCATCACTAACAAGTATGGCCGGTGGAAAGTGCCCGGCATTGACCAAACACACAGAATCGTTATCGAGATCACCAATGGCCATGAGCAACGCGACGTGTTTGTCTATCTTCTGTTCGAGAAGTTCCCGATTGAACCACTCGAGAATCTCCCCCGGATTGGTGAGCATGGAAGGTCGATATTCCCGCCTCAGCCTTCGAGAAAAATTTTTCAACAACACCGTCACGAAAGCAGACGAGGCGCCGTGCCCGGATACGTCCGCGACATAAAACGCAAAGTGTCGATCGGTGATGCGAAAATAGTCCACAAAATCGCCACTCAAAATCATCGACGGGATGATGCGGTGGTGAAAGCGGTAGCGATCGATGGCCATTGGATTCGGCGGCAGCATGCCCATCTGAATGTAACGACCGGCTCGCTGATCGCGTTGCAAATCAGCCACATGTTGGCGAAGTTGGTTTTCCGCATGGCTGGCGGTCGATTGAATCCTGGACAGGATGCTGTCGATACGTTCTTTAAGAAACTCCTTCGACACAGGAAGCTGCCAAACGTCGACAATCCCGGCACGCAGGATGGCCAGCAACGAATCGCTATCTTGTTCCTGATCGTTCGCCAACACCACCGGAAGTCGCCGCAACTCAACCGTCAACTTCTTCGCCCAGTCCACTTGAGTGCTGATGACCAACTGGGGAGGGGTGTTTGCACACATCTCCAGCGCCAGTTTCAGATTCGCAGCAGGGACGGGGTCGAATCCGAGTTGCCTTAGCTGCTCCCGGAAGTAAGCGGACGCCTCTTCATCAGAATCTACAACGACGAGGCTCATACCAAACTACACAGCATCGACGGATGCGGACCCTACTCCTATAGACACTCGTTGACAAGGCGATTGCTTGTCAGAGACAAGGCGATTGCTTGTCGAAGACAAGGCGGTTACTCGTCGAAATCGTCCAGGAATGGATCGTCTTCGATCTCCCCATCGAGCACCAGAAATTCATGCCGCTGCAGGTAGGCATCGCGGAGAAACAGGTACTCGTCTCCAGAAACGAACGCTTCCGCCGTAAATAGCTGGGCACGCAGGTCCACATAATACAGACTCAAGGTCGAGTAGCGAGCACTCGCCGGTGTTATGAGCCGAACCGGATTGGTAAAGGCGTCCAACGCCATGCCAACTGCATGGGTGGTCGATGAAGGGCCCCGAAACGGTATGACGAGATAAGGTCCGTTGCCAATTCCCCAAACGGAAAATGTTTGCCCGAAGTCCTCCTGATGATGCTCGAGTCCTACCGACGGCGCAACGTCGAAGATGCCACCGATACCAATCGTTGAATTCAGCAGAAACCGCGAGAAGTCTCCGACACCCTTCTTGGGTTTACCTTGCAGCAACTGGTTCAGTGCCACGGCCGGTGTGCCAATGTTGCGAAATATGTTACGTACCCCCCGCTTAGCCAGATCAGGCAATACCCGATCGTAGGCTTTGGCAATTGGTTTGAGCACCCAGCGATCAATCCGGTCATTGAATTTGTGGGTCTTGCGATTCATGGACTCCCAGGAATCAACATTGGCTTCACTTGCGCATAGAACCCCCGAACTCAAACAAAACGACGATACCAAGATAAGCAACAAGCACGGATGAATATGGCGTTTGCCTTTGGCGAACACAGGCAGGCATAGATCCTCTGTCATGTCTCAGCCTGGTCAAACCGAGTTCCGAGGATGATCTCCGTGTCACGCAACTGTTCCAGAATTGCGGTGCCTTGCTCCGTCACCATTCGTCTGTCCACTCCGGAAAGTTCATTCGCCAAACGTTCAAGCGCTTCACTTCCACTTATGGGGTCATCCAAGATCTCCAACAGACGATGGGTTACCGGATTCGACTCCAGAAAGTGCACCTTGTCGTTGCGCTTGCGATAAACGACAAGCTGAGTTTGGTCGGCTAGTGGTTCCAGGGGCTGGTATTTCGGACCAATTCGGTGGACCGGGTAGCGGTAACTCAGAATCTTCAGAAGCGATGAAAGCACCACTTCGTCGTTCAGCAGATTACCTGCCGGGTCGATCCCGGAAGAGGCAATCTCATCTTCAGACATGCTCAAGTATAGTTCCACCCATTCGTAGTGACACAACTCCAGCAGAAAACCGGGTAACCCCTCTGGCATGCGTTCATCCAGAAAGCCGAGGAATTCCTGGGATATTTCGAGAAAGTACGGAGACGAACTCGGATGTCGATGAACGAAATTCCTGACTACCCTATGCCACGTCTTGTCACCCAACACACGTTTGGCGACGGGAAACGCACTGGCTAAAAAGCTCTCGATATTGTTGTAGAACAGCCTCAGGTAGATGCGCATACGCCGCGGTTCCACATCGGCTGGTCGCGGATGAACCTCCGGATTTCTGATGTGGGCGGCAAAATCGATTTGTGTTGCTCGAAAGCCCGGTAGGTTACTACCCCGTTTCGACGTTGCCACTTTCCACCTCGGCCTGGATCGCGCGAATCTTGCCTACCTCTCCCAATAGCAGGTGTAAGGGCGGATAGTTGAAATCTCTTTCGAGCAGCGTCGGCATGACCCCATAACGACGGTATGCAGCCGTCAGCAAATCCCACACCGGATCGATAACGTCCGCACCATGTGTGTCGATTCGCAGATCCTCAGCCTCCACGTAGTGACCGGCCACATGTATGTAGGCGCTACGACCGCCGTCGATGGCGTCGAGGTATTCGTAAGGGTCGTAGGAATGATTGATGCTGTTTACGTATATGTTATTTACGTCGAGCAGAAAATCGCAATCTGCTTCGCGCAACACCGCATTGACAAAATCTATTTCAGACATCTCTTGGCCGGGCGCTGCATAGTAGGAGACATTCTCAACAGCTATACGGCGTTCGAGAATCTCCTGGGTAACGCGAATCCGTTCGGCTACATAGGTGACCGCTTCGGCGGTAAATGGGATCGGCATGAGGTCGTACAGGTGACCAACATCGTCACTGCAGTAACTCAAATGTTCCGTGTAACAAAGAACATCAAAGCGATCGAGGAAAGCTTTAACTTCTTTCAGGAAATGGGTGTCTAGTGGCGCGGGGCTGCCAAGAGAAAGGGAAAGACCATGGCAGACTAGCGGAAACCTCTCAGCCAGACTACGAAATTGGCGGCCGAAACGACCGCCAACTCCTATCCAGTTTTCCGGTGCGAACTCGAGAAAGTCGACCGCTTCATCATCGATGCCGGCAAGGTCGGGCAGCAGCCCTCTGCGTAATCCCAACCCGGCACCGTGAACCGGAAAACCCATTTGCTTTAAGCGATGGGTATGGCTAGCTACTTATCTTCGCCGCATTTACCTTCGCCGTCCTTGTCTTTATCTTCACCGCATTTACCTTCGCCATCCTTGTCTTCGCCGTCCTTGTCTTTATCTTCACCGCATTTACCTTCGCCATCCTTGTCTTCGCCGTCCTTGTCTTTATCTTCGCCGCATTTGCCTTCGCCATCCTTGTCTTCGCCATCCTTGTCTTTATCTTCGCCGCATTTACCTTCGCCGCACTTGCCTTCGGTTTCACCCCGAGCAAGCAACTCGTAACCGGCATCCAAGTCCTGGGCCACGAACAGACTCTCATCCGCGTTGGCGATGTTGACCGACGCCATAGAGGCTATGAAGGCAGTTCCAACTGCGGCAGCAATGGGTTTCAGTTTCCGATTCAGCATATTCAGATTCTCCTATTATGGCGGACCATCCAGCCACGCCGCTTTAATGGCTCATGTTATCTGGGTAGTGAACGCTCTCGTTCTACGAACGTTCTTGTCGACTATGACTCATTCACACTTCGTTGGTTCCCCTCTCAAGGCACAACGGGCCATATGACGCCCGTTAAGTATACCGATGCATCTGCAAAAGAAACATCATATAAGACCCTGATTACGCTCCAAGGCTCGCAATTCACCATCAATTCGTCTGGCCGAAACCTTACCTTTGGCCCGCTTAGGTTCAGCAAAGAGCGCAATTCGGAGTTCCTGGAGGGAAAATTTCATGACGGTGAGCACCTCCGTGTGATCGATCATCTCGTTGGTTAGCCGCTCTAGGCGATTTTCCAGCGCCCGGATCGTCGCGCAATGATTGCGATCCTTGCCAACTTTCCCTTGCAGGTTCGCCAGGCGATAGTGCGAGGCTTCGAGGTAGCGAGGCAACTCAGCGAGGTATCGTTGGGGAGTCACCGCTAACACGTCGGCCGGGATCAGCGTCGCGAGTTGGTCGCGAACGTCCTTGCGAGCATCTTCATAGGCGGGTGAGGTGAGTTCGTCGAGATAGCTCACCAGCTTGGAGCGCAAAATCAGAATGTCCTTCAACTGGGTCACGGTGGACGCGAAGACCTCCGCAAGCTGACCGCGATGTTCGGCTATGCACTTCTCAAACGACTGTCGATCTAACGGCAGCGGTCGACCTTCGAAAAAAGCGTACCATGAAGCGGCGCGCAACAGTTCGTCCCGCAATTGCTCCGCACCGCCGAGCATTGCGAAGTGCAACCCAATCTCCCGGTCTTTACTAAGCTCCTTTTTGAGGA
>JACZXA010000264.1 GCA_022571865.1 Pseudomonadota bacterium | reverse complement strand
CGTACAGGCAGACCGGCGCTCGACGCGCGGGGCTTGGCCGGGAGCCCGGGCACCGCCAAATACGCAATACGATGTTGACCCGACTGCTACATTGTCAGGTCACGCGCTCCGAGCCAGAGCACCTCGTCACCGATTTGCGCATTGCCGAGAACATCATGGGCACCATGGTCGGGGCGGTTGCAGGTCAGGAGGAGGCGACCTGTCGGGTGATCGATGCGCTGTTGAGACTGAAGGACGGTACCTACCAGCCTTCAAGAAACCGGCGGATGTTCGGCTCATACGAGGATGCCCGGCGACAAGCGCTGACGATTCTGGATCGCGGGGCCAGTTGGCGGCGCCGCCAAATGGCGCGCCGCCAACTGGTTCACTATTTCCGCGAATGTCTGCGCATGGAACCCCAGGGCGAGGTGTTGCTAAGGCAATGCGTCGCGAATGGCACTCGACTGTTTACCGATCCGCAGCAACCAACCGACTCGGCACTCGCTGATTTTGCCGGTAACCGGCCGCTACGTGCTGGTGAGTTAGTGTTCGTAGCACATGGCTCGGCTATGAAAGACGTATATGAACCGCAGGAGTTTCGGCTACGGCGCCGACCGTCGGACGACGTCCACTTGTTTTATGGCTACGGTCGACACAAGTGTCTCGGTCAGCACATCTCGCCGGTCATCATCGTCGAGTCGATGATCTCCGTATTGGCTTTGGAGAATCTCCAACGTGGGGGCCAGCTGGAGTTGGATGCCAAAAACCTCTACACCACACAACTACGCGTAAGTTATTCCGACAGCGGCACGACTCGCGAATTTTATGGATGACGCTGGCAACTCCACAGAAATCATGACACATGAAACACGACGGATTGAAATCGATTCTTAGATGGTTGCTGGCCGCATCGACATTGGTGGTAGGCCTCATCGGTGCAGCGAGTGAACGCGACTATACCAACGGCATGGGATCGACCTACACGGGTGACGGCATGATCTCCTGGGTGGACGGCGAGCGTTGGACCGACTGGCAGGTAGAGCGCACCAAGCGGGAACAGACAATCAGGCAGTATCTCTACGAGACCGACCCAGATCTGGCTGCGGAGTGGGGGTTTCGCCAGGAAGGTTACGCGCAGACCCCGTTTCTCGGCTGGAAGTGGTTCGAGGAAGCGCCGATCGGGTTTGGCGGTGTACCGTACGTGCTGCTGAAAACCATCATTGACCTGGACGCAACCGAGTGCGCAAACTTGTGCGCGCTCGTTGACATTTGGCGCCCTAAGACCGCTTTTGTGGGTGACCTGGTTGGCCCAGAGCAACGCACTCTCGACCACCTCGGGTTCGGGCCACATCCCGCCGACTACGAGAATGGTGTCGTTGTAAGCCCCGCTGAGCGCAAGTGGCCTCTACCGTATGGCTTCGTCTTTCAGAGCGGCAATCCCAAGTACGAGCAGGATGGCGGTCCCTTTTTCGAGTCGATCGATACGCTCGAGGATTCAACGTACCAAGGTGTTGGCTTTTTCGAATGGTGGGAGAGTCTGCGTATTGGTTGGAAGTCGAGCCCCGAATCCAAGATCGAGTACTTGCGCGATGTGCTAGAGCTCAAACAACGCGCGCCGAAGTCCACACTGCTGCTCGCCAAAGTAGCGGAGACCTTGTCTACGCAAGGCGTGCTGATGGCGAAAGACGGCGAACGCAGCGGCGCTGACTATGCGGATATCTACGAGGACGACTACGATGCCTTTGGCAAGTCGACGGGCCTTGACCGCGTGTTTTTCTCCTGCGCCGCCTGCCACGTCGGTAGGGTCCTCGTCGAAGCCTCTGGGGCGAGGTCACGAATGGTGCACCTACCTGGCAGCCCGAATACCGAGGCGGAGGCTCAGTACTATTCCAATCTCTTGATGCGGACAGGCGACGTGCTGGTCGAGGGCGGTCTGGGTTTGGATAGCACAGAGTTTATCGATCCAGATGCCATCGTGCCGGACAGGGATGCGATCACCGGACTCTATCTGGCGATGATCGACAAGGTGCTGAAAGCGCCCGAATCGTTTTATGGCGACAGTGAAACGCAACGGCTGCGCGCGCACTTCATGGTGTGGCGGGTTGCGTGGAACTTTCCGCAGGTGATCAAGGACGTCATTGCGACTGCGGTGAAAACCCACTTCGTCTATTACGGGGTCGCGGCCCGATACTCCTACAACGCGAACCGGCAACTGGATGCAGGCCGGATCAGCAACAAAAACCAGATGCCGGACGTCATGAACAACCGGATCGGACAAATGGACGCGTTCGGGATCGCTTCAGGACTCGCCGCGATTCACACACTACGCCCAGACAAAAGCTTCATCCAGTTCATGTATCGGGACGTGGATGCAGAAGGCACAGGGGTGCTCGGAGAGCATCCAGGCGACAGTCCGATCTTCACGGGGTTTGCCGACATGACAGGCGAATTGGCGGAAGATCTGAGTGGGCTCGAGTACGATCAGCAGATCCAGCGCGCGGGGCAACGCGTGCTTGAGAACCTAGCGCAATGGGTACCCCCTGTTGCTGCCCCAGTAGACATCAAGAGCCTCAATTTTTCGCGCGACCGCGTGTACGCCAACTGGGACGGCAATCAAGGCGCACAGGCGAGGACCCTGGCGTCGGGTACCTCCGCAACGGGGGATCCAACAAAGGTTAATGTCGAAATCCATGAACCGCTCAATCCGTTCATAAACAATCTACCGCCGATGCCCTACCAGTGGGACGTTGACGCGGTCCGTGCCGAACGAGGCCGTGCGCTCTTCTTCGACGAGACGCAAGTGGATGGCGAGAAACAGCATTGTTCCGGCTGCCACAAGCAGCACAACGATGTAATTTTTCGCGCGAAAACCCTCGAGGTAGATCCGTGGCGTAGCAGAACCAATACCTCCGTCTCACGGATCATGTTGGCGGCAATGGTATTGGAGGCTTGCGAGATCTACCGCAACAACAACCCCGACAAACCCGGCAGGGATTACTGCCTGCCGGATGGCGACACGCAGGAGGAAAAGCTAGCCGACTATTTCGCCGACGTACCGGCGCGGGTGGCCGCAGAACGCAACGGCTATAAAGCCGACATGCTACATGGAATCTGGACGCGCGCGCCGTATCTGCACAACGGCTCGGTGCCCACGTTAGGGGCGCTCATTTGTCCGGATGTCAGACCGGAGCGATTCAAGCGTGGGATCGTTACCTACGACACCGAGTTGGTCGGTTTTGAATGGGCCGAAGCGCCCACTACCCGCTACAACAGTCGCTACGAGACCATACAGTTCAAGGAGTACGATACCCGGCAATTATCGCGAAGCAATACCGGTCACGAGTACGGTTCCCACCTGTGCCCGGACCTGACCGGACTCGACCCGGTGGCAGATCGGGCCGAGGTGGCGAAACGGGTGCTGGATTCGGATGTCGGGGATCTGCTGGAGTACCTCAAGACCCTCTGACACGTATCGAAATGTGAAGAGAGCTGTGCGGCCCTGGCGGTCTGCGCCCAGGGGACTCTGACGATCGAACACTCAACACGCGAAGCCACACAAGGGAGGCGAAAAGAAGGTGAAAAAACTGGTGTTGGGCGTGGTGGTGGTCCTCTTCATCTGGTGGCTCGCCGCCGCACCGCGTAGTGAGATCGGGTGCTGCGTGGCGGATTCCTTCGTGATGCTGTTGCAATAGGTAACCTCGGTCACAGTAATGTCGTTTGCAATCGCTGCCTGCAGATCCACATGGTCTGAACCAATTCCTGCCGTAATCGCCAGCTTCAAATTGGGCGCCTTGGCCACGATGTCCGAAGTTATGTAAGCTGGCCAAAACGGTTGTGAAATGACTACGTCGGCATCAACGATTTCTCTTTGCAAAACAGAATCCGGGCCATCTTTGTCAGAGGTAACAACAAATGTATGACCGTGATCTTCTACAAATTTTCGCAGACCAAGTTCACCGGAGACACTTCCAAGAAGATCCCCGGGGCTAAAATCTATTGCGCTCGGGGACGGCAACGTCTGCCCATCGGGATAACGACCTAACTCAGGAATACCATCACGCGCATATTTTGGAGGATATCCATCCACGGGATCGTCATATAGGACACAGACAATCTTCAGTTTTTCTTTACTCATGATTTATTCACCCAATAAATTCAGCTTGAGTTGTTAATGGTGTTCAAGAGCACATCTCTACTCTTTGAACAGTTTCGCGATCCCCCCAACGGGACTGCAATTGTACGTCGACCAATGGCCACACCCCTGATTTATCTCAGCTGTCGAAGTTGGCGAATATGTCGGTTAGCGTTATCTTCTGGGTTCTGGCTAAGCATAGGAAGCCGACTCTCGCCAAGCAGGACGACCACAACGCTCCGTTACCCTATCTCCACCATTTCGAAGTCCGACTTCGGCGTGCCACACTCGGGACAGATCCACTCATCAGGAACGTCCTCCCACCGTGTCCCCGGCGGAACGTTGTCATCTGGCCAGCCTTCGGCCTCGTCATAAATGAACCCACAGGTCATGCACTGCCACTTACGCATATCATGCCTCTCGTCACGAAAGGTGCCCGGCACCACGATTTGGCTTGGGGTCTGAGCGGAGTAGAGCCTAATCGCAGAGAATGAAATCCTCTACTAACTACTCGGGTATTCGCAGCCAAGCAACCCTGTTTAGATCGAATCCCTCGACGCTTAGATTTCGATGATTTTGAAGCGTATTGATCGCTTCCAATCGGCGAACTCTCACCCAATGTTCCCCACCCCAATTGACGTGTTAAAGTGCAACCAGGTATCCCTGAAAGGGAATTGCCGGCCATGACAGATATCAAAAAGGCGATGCTGGACCCGACGAAGGTGTTTAAGGATCCGTGCGAAGTAGTTGCTGACCTCGAGTTGACCCGCAATCAGAAAATCGAGATTCTGCGCCGTTGGGAATTTGACGCTCATGGATTGGAGGTAGCAGAGGAGGAGGCGGGAATGTCCCTACTCCACCCAGAAATGTTCGATCGCATTGTGAAGGCTTTGCACGCACTCGGAGCGGAACGCGACACCGAACACACACCCCCCACCAAATAGCTGGTTGTTTCACGACGTCACGCGCTTAGAGATCTCGACTTAACCGATCCATCTCGTATCCAAATCTGTGGAGTGCATGAACAAAGAAGACGCACTTCACATCGAAGCGTTGGCAGCACTAAGCGATAGTCTCGGCGAGTTCGACGACGTAGCCGTTCGAGAAAGTGGCCGTATATCGGAATTGAAGTGTCTTGAGCTATTCGAGGGAATTGTTCCTGGATTTGCGGTGATGCAGCAGAATCTCAAGCAGCACCTGGTCAAAGTCTCAAGAGGTTGGAGGGCGATCTTGCAAGCTGGTTGTTGATGATCCAGGGCCGTCCCGCATCAAAATC
>JACZXA010000263.1 GCA_022571865.1 Pseudomonadota bacterium | reverse complement strand
GCACACCCCCTTCGGCGGCCCGGTCGAGCCCGAGGTGTAGTACATCACCGCCGGGTCCTCGGCGCTCAGGTCGCACGGCACGCAGTCGCTCGAACAGGCTGCTCGATGTGTCCACCTGCTGCACCCGCGCAAGTGGAACCGCAACGTATTCCCGGGTTATTACGCCACGTCGCACGAGCAGGTCGTGTTGGCGAAGCTGATATCCCCAACCTTTATAGGTGAGCAGACGTAGAACGATGTGAGCGGGAGGAACCAACCAGGCGAGCGATGGGCTGAATATCCAGATCTGCCAGACCTCTGCGCTCAGAAAGCCGAAGCTGCGCGCGATAACGAGCCCGGTAATCACAATCATCCAAAAGGTAGAACGACTCGCGAGCCAGACAATACACACACGTGGGCTCGGTCGCTCGAACGAGGTATCCGATCGTTCTGCCGCCGCGCTGGTTTTCAGTGGCGGTGCTTCAGGCTCAATACTCACGACGGTTACTCCGCCAGGGTCCAATTGGATCGTCGATTGTAGCCTGCGTTCGTACAGTTGGCGCGTCGGCGGGAACTGGTTTTGGCAGCGATAGTTTTATATATCCATTGGGCAAAACGCGAAAGAGTCCCTTGACTTTGCGGCCACTGCCCCTCAATGTGCGCGCCGCGTGTCGAGCGCGCGGCACTCGTCATTCGATGAGTGTCACTTCGATACCCTTCAAACAAACCGTTTCCTTCTTATCGCGCGTGGGAATGAAGCAGTATGCAATGTCATAGCGGCACTCTGGCCGTTTGCGTTGCTGACAGGAAAATAAAACATTGAATCAAACTAATTTTGAATCCCTCGGGATCGGGGGAAAGTTCCTCCGTGCCCTGAAGGATGTCGGTTATACACGACCCACCCCCATCCAGGCGCAAGCCATCCCTCACCTGTTGCAGGGAAAAGACATACTGGGTGTTGCCCAGACGGGAACCGGCAAAACGGCCGCGTTTGCGTTGCCTCTATTACAACGGTTGGATGACGAGAAGTCGCCTGCCAGACCTAAACACCCGCGGGCATTGATACTTGCGCCCACCCGGGAGCTTGCTTTGCAGATACATGGTGAGTTCACCGTTTTCGGCCGTTACACGAATCTGCGTCATTCGTACATCTTCGGTGGCGTAGGACAGAATCCTCAGGTCAAGGCTCTGGCAAAGGGTCTCGATGTCGTGGTTGCCACGCCGGGCCGGTTGTTGGATCTTAGCGCTCAAGGTCATATCGATCTCTCGGACGTGTCGGTACTGGTACTCGATGAGGCCGACCGCTTGCTGGATATGGGATTTGTTCGTGACGTGAAGCGTATCGTTCAGCAAACCCGTGATGATCGTCAGTCGTTACTGTTCTCCGCCACCATGCCGAACGCAGTTGCTCAACTTGCTCGTGACATCCTCAACGATCCGATCCGTGTGGATGTTTCACCCGAAGAGATGACGCTGAAAGGAATAGACCAGAGGGTGATCATGGTCGGTAACGGCGACAAGCAGCGGGTGCTGGAGCAGTTGCTGCATCGAGACGAGGTTACCCGGGCTATCGTGTTCACTCGCACCAAACACGGTGCCAACCGAGTAGCCAGGAAATTGGAAAACGCCGGTATCGTTGCCGAAGCCATTCATGGCAACAAGTCGCAAAACGCACGTCAGCGAGCGTTGCAGAACTTCAAGGACGGTAACGCCTGGGTGTTGGTTGCAACCGACATTGCCGCGCGTGGAATCGATATCGACGGCGTCTCGCACGTGATCAATTACGAGTTGCCCCACGAGCCGGAAAGTTATGTACACCGGATCGGTCGCACGGGCCGTGCCGGGGCAACCGGCGTTGCCTATTCGCTGGTTGATCCTTCGGAGCGCAGCCGTTTGCGAGCCGTCGAAAGGCTCATCAAGCAAACGCCCGTTGAAGTCGTGGTGAACCTAACGCCGCGAGACCCGACGGAAATTGCGGCTATTGAAGCACGGCGTGAAAACCGCCCGGCAGCTTCCTCTCGCAACAGATCTGACTACTCGAATCGGTCCGGTGAACAACGCTCCAGCAACTCCGGTAGATCGTTCAAAGATCGAGCCGCTGGCGGACGCCGCCGCACCAGACGCAAGCGAGGTCAGCGGGCCGCGTAGCGGCCCGTATGACGTTCTGGGCGGGCTCATTACCGTAGCCGGTCTGCCGAGCACGGTGTTTCCAACCGGACTCTCAACAGATGGCCTACCCATCGGTCTGCAGGCGGTAAGCGCCGAATTCGACGATCACACAACGATTGAATTTGCTCGGCTGATGGCAAACGAAATCGGTGGATTCGTTCCGCCTCCCGGAGACGGTGATTAATCTCGTATCGAGAACCGATCCTGCAGTTTTCCGTTGCTGTCGACGTAGGCCCTGCGACCGCAAAACTCCTCCGAGATCATGGCGGCCATGAGTTGCTGGTCTTGCGAGTTGACCCAGACTCGTTGACCTTGTGGCGTTAGGCAGGCCACATGCGCGATGGCGGGTTCTTCGTCTGAGAACATCACGGTATAGGATTCGACGGTTGCGTCACCCCGATATTCGCCCAGACATTCCCGGGCAGGGAGCGCGTCGATTTCGGTTTCTGCGAGCGCTAACACGGTTCTGCCCACTATTCCGATGCCGGGTGAGGAGTAGAAGTTGTCTCGCACCGATGCGGAAAAATGGTCATAACCTTCGGCCCCGGCGTAGGGGTACACCCACAGTCGTTCCGCAATACCCAGTTTGCGTGCTTTGCCGACCGAACACATGATCAGCGCCGCACCCATGTCCACAGACATGTTGGCGTTCATCAACTTCGTGTAGGGAAAGCTGATGCGTCTGTTCGTAGGGGATGGAGTGCGAATTTCCTCGGCGGTGACGTTTTCTCGAATCCACGCATGGGGGTTGGTTTGGGCGACGTCGTTGAATCGAGACCAGAGTTCCGATACGCGCAAAAGATGCGCATCGATTGTCTCGCTGCGATGATGGCGAATCGCGTTGTCGTACATCGGGTACACCTGAATCGCGGTACGAATGCCTTTCGCAATCTCACAGTCATGATGTTCGGGCTTCTGCGCACCGATGATCAGGTCGTATTCCCCCGGAGTTTCCGTGAGAGGAATTTTCTTGCCGGCCTTGCGGGCTTTTCCGGCGCTCTTGCCGTATTCCGCACCGGTGATCAGCACCAGATCCAATTCTCCTGAGAGTATGGATAACGCGGTGCGGTTGACGATGACCTGGTTCTGGTTCCCACCGAACAGCGTACCAACGCTTTGAGCGCTTGGCGCGCCGATTTTTGCGGCAATGTGTTTAGCGGGATTGGCGTAGTTCCACACCCCGCGAATCACGCGCACGCTTTGCACCTGTGCAAGCAAACCACCAACGCCGGTGTCCTGTTCTGCCAGTTCAGCCGCCTGCAGCATCATGGCGAGCGGTTCCACGGCGTCTTCCAGGGTCTGTACTCGATTGAGCACTTGCGCTACACCGACAATGATCGGGGTGTTGGGGTTAGTCACGCTTCACTCACGTTCTGAAAACGAAAGCATGCCATAAACAGGTGGGGTGTAGGTGGCAGGCGCGCGGGGGCACCAAAACAGGCCTGCAGGGCGCCGTGGTTCACATCGACGGTATTCGCCTCTTTTTTGCGGTTCTACACCCAACTACACTGGCATTGATGAAGATTTTCCTCTGGCCGTTGAAGTTGACCGGTTTGTTCTTGATTCTGGCCTATACCGTGATTGGCTGGGGCTTTTTGTTCTTCGTCGACTTCTACTTCGAGATCGAACCCCTCACCCGCTGGCTGACCATCGGCTTCAGCCTGCCGGGGTGGTATCTGATCGCGGCAAGCCTCGCGTTGTATGCCCACAAAATGCTCACCCATGTTTCCCGAGGCCTATATGGTCAGCCAATGCAGCAGGAAACCAATGTAAATCCGTTTCAAAGTTTCATGGCATTGAAGCTCTGGATTCTCATGGTGGTTGTCTTCGGTGCGGTTCTGGCTATGGGCAAGACGCCGCCGCTCGGTCTTTCGTTGTTACTGGGTTCGATCTTTCCCGTGGTGTGGCTGAGCATATCGATGCAGGAGTCGTTGGCTGGCTTTCACCACAAAAACATACTCAGGTTGCTCGGTGGACTCAGTTACACCTATCCGTTGGTCGCTTTGCTGCTCAGCGGCAGCGTCGGCTACATGGCGTATCTGATCTTGTGGGATCACAGTTTCGTGGCGATGTTCGCGTCGGCCTATGGTTTTCTGCTGGCCAACGCGATGACGGGCGCGGTGCTGTTCTGGCGGCGTGCGGAGCTGAATCTCGATGTGGATCAGAGCGCCGAACGGGCGCGATTGCGGGAGATCCATGCCGAATCCGTGAAATTTGGTCAGCTGTTCCACCAACTTCAGCTGCATTGTGCAAACGGCAACATCGGTGCCGCGTTCGATGAGTTGCAGTCTTTCATGGGTGAGCGGGTCGAGGAACTCGACCCGGCCATGCACGAACGCCTGCTTGGTTTTCAAGACATGCGCCTGACGCTGCTTCACGCGGTGCACTATCTGCAGAGGATGGTTGATCGAGGTGAAAACCGTAAAGCCTGGGCGCTGCTGAAGTCCTGCCTCGAGATCGACGATCGCTTCCGACCCCTTACCGACAACGCGCTACTCACGCTCACTCGCGCAACCGGACCGGAAGATGCGGGGTTGGTGAACATTCTGCTGGAAGATTTCCACATCTGTTATCCCGACAGCGAAAATATCGGATCGGCTAAATTTCGCCGTGCCCGAGTCTGCATCGAATTGTTGAACGATAAGAAAACCGGAATTGCTCTGATGGACGAAATTGCATCGGACTACCCGGAGTTTGCAGCCACGGACCAATACCGGGATTATCAAGCGAGCCTTCGCAACCGTTGATTGTTGCGTTGCGAGGTTCTGTGTAGCAACCTGTTAAGCAAGACAGTCGAAAACCGTGCTGGGAGGGGGCATGGATTCGACCGAAAACCAATCCGGGACTAAAAACTGTGTCGCTTGCGACGGTGAAATCAGCAGCAGGGCACTCAAGTGTCCCCGCTGCGGTAGTTTCCAGAACTGGAGACGTCTGGTAACCGTCAACTCAACGGTACTTTCACTGTTGATTGCGCTGCTTTCTGTATCCGCACTTGTGGGGCCGACGCTGCGCGATGTTTTCTTCGAAGGTGCGCGCTTGCGAGTAGAGCTTGATCATCGAGATATTTCCTACCGAGGTAACAAGGGGGGGGGTGCAGGCGAGTACCGCGGTGGCCTTGCCTGGCTCGAGATCGATGGAACGTTGATCATCAGTAATTCCGGTAACAGATCGGCGTATCTGCAATCTGTGGTCGTTCATCTGAAAATTGCCAGCGCTCCCGGCAATCTGCGAATTCGCCGTGAAG
>JACZXA010000073.1 GCA_022571865.1 Pseudomonadota bacterium | reverse complement strand
GCCGATCATCGGCGTTGGGTTCAAGCGCGCGAAAGTCCAAATAGGTCAATACCCGCTGCCCGACATCGCTCAAGCCAGCACCGGGCTCACCAAGACGGGCTCCGGGCATCTCGGTCAGGTTTGCCACCCCGGGACCCTGCGGATGATCGTGGGTAGCCATCATCGACAGTTCATCGTGTTGCCTTTCGCCCCGCTTCATCTGGCGCATGGAGCCATGATCCATCTGATCCGACTCATGATCATTCGCAGCTGTACGTCCGTGATCCATCCGGGAATGATCCATCTGAGCCGATTCACGATCATTCGTAGATGTACGTCCGTGGTCCATCCGAGACGTGTGCCCATGATCCATCCGGGTTCGAGATCCGTGATCCATCCCCATGTCTTTCATCGTACTCAAGGGTCGTGCCCGCAACGCGGGAACCGGGGCGGTCAGGCCCGCACGCGGGGTCAGTGTGCCTCGGGCGTATCCGCTACGATCCATGGCCTCCGCAAATATCGTATAGGCCTGATCGCCAGACGGGGTTACCACCACGTCATAGGTTTCCGCCGTGCCGATCTGGAATTCGTCGATGACAACCGGCGATACGTTTTGACCATCCGCCTGAACTACGGTCATTTCGAGCCCGGGAATTCGCACGTTGAAAAAGGTCATGGCCGAGCCGTTGATAAAACGCACTCGCACCCGCTGGCCAGGGGTAAAAAGTCCGGTCCAGTTTGAGTCGGGGCCATAGCCGTTCATGAGATAGGTATACGTCGCCCCCGTCACGTCCGCGATGTCCGAGGGCGCCATGCGCATGCGACCCCACATCCGCCGGTCTGCCATCGTCGACTTCCAGCCACGCGCCCGCACATCGTCGAAAAAATCGAACACCGTGCGCTTCTGGTAGTTGTAATAACCGTCCATGCGCTTCAAATTGGCGAAAATCCGTTCGGGATCCTCGAAAGTCCAATCGGACAACAACACGACAAACTCGATATCGTATGCAACTGGATCGGCATCTCTTGGATCGATCACGATCGGTCCATAGACGCCCACCTGTTCCTGCAGACCGGAGTGGCTGTGGTACCAGTAGGTGCCGCTTTGTTTTACCTCGTAGTGAAAACGGTAGGTTTCACCCGGCTTGATCCCCGGATAACTCAAGCCCGGCACGCCGTCCATATTCGTCGGCACCAGCAAACCGTGCCAGTGTATGGAGCTGTCTTCATCGAGCGCGTTATGCACGTCGAGCGTGATTGGCTCGCCTTCTTTGAATCGCAACAGCGGTCCTGGCACCGTACCGTTAATACCTGTCGCCCGCGCCGGTTTACCATCAACCAGCAACGCCGTTGGTCCGATTTCGAGATCGTAACGGCCAGGATGGGCAGCCGAGGAAATTCCCGACCGATTGCTTATCGCCCACAGCGGTACAGGTAAAAGCGTATTGAGCGTTGCACAAAAAACACCTGCTGCTGCGCTCTTGAGCAGGCGGCGTCGCGAAATGTGAGATGGTCGAATCATGGTCGGTAAGCTCCTCGAAGGCCAAACAGGGCGATGCGGCGTAAGGTAATGGCCGCGCACGAGTATTTTAGGGAGCTTAGGCGAGCAGGCGGTCTCTGCGGGTAATGGGCGTGTCTGTGGGTATCCAAAACCGATGAGTAGACGGTCCGCTGACTCGGATGATTGCAATTGTCCTGGTAACGGTCAATTCGGCTGTGTCTAGAAAGGCCCCTTCGAGCTCGAGACGCACGATCTGGGTAACGCCCGTTACCGAGCCCGCCTTCGCAGCCACCGCCTGACTACAGGTGCCGAGGCAGGCGTCGTCATGGCAATCAGGGCGCGCACCGGCTTCAGAGGGCTGATGGTGTGCGTGTGTGTCTACCGCTGCTTCGCTTTGTGCACAAGCGCACACGGCCGTGTTGGCCACCAACAGTGCAAGCAGAAATTGAACAGCAGCTTTGCGAATGTTTGCCATTAGTGATACGGTATACCCCTATAGGGTATACGTCAACCAGAGGACTCCAATGAGCGTACACGACAACGACTCGCGCCAAGCCATCGTGCGGCGCCTGAATCGTATTGAGGGACAAGTCAAAGGATTGAACCGTATGTTGGCGACCGATCGCTATTGCATCGACATCCTGCACCAAATCCAGGCGACCAAGGCGGCGCTCACGAAGGTAGAAACCGAGCTGTTACGCGCCCATGCCCGGGAGTGTGTCGACGAGGTGCTCGAGCAGGGTTCACTCGCCGAGCAGCGCGAGAAGATCGTTGAATTGGTGGACTTGTTCGAGCGTGTGCGCTGAGTGCAGCGGTGGGTGATTTTAAGACGCTGCTGGACTTGAACGGCTCAGCCGACTCATTGCATCATGCTCGAGCTTCGCAACCCGCGCGTTAGCCGTTTCAACCATCGGGCGAAAGTATGTACCAGGCGGACTGCCAACACCTCATCACCACAACTGAGCAGCTCGAATCCCTGTACGGGGAGCCCATGCCCCGGGCAATAACGAAAGAACTCGATCAGATATCGGATCACTACCGGGCGTTCATCGAGAAAGCACCCTTTGTCGTGGTTGCCACCAGCGGCCCCGAGGGCCTCGATTGCTCACCCCGAGGCGACCCGCCTGGGTTCGTGCGCGTACCAGACGACAAAACCGTGCTCATTCCCGACCGAAGCGGCAACAATCGCGTAGATACATTGCGCAACATCGTTCGTGACCCTCGCATATCGTTACTATTTCTCATTGAAGGTGTTGGTGAAACCACACGCGTCAACGGCATAGCCGTGATCGATACCGATCCACAATTGCGTGAATCCTTCATGATGAAGGGGAAACTTCCGCGCAGCGTCATCACAGTCACCGTCGAGAAAATCTACTTTCAATGTCAGAAGGCGCTCGTACGCGCCAGGTTGTGGGAGGTAGATGCACAGATACCGAGAACGGATCTGCCGAGCACCGGGGCCATGCTGCAGGCACTGTCCGATGAAACTTTCGACGGCAACGAGTACGACCGTACCTACCGCGAACACCTGAAGAAGTCGATCTACTGAAGTGTCGTGGTCAACGTTTGCCGAGCTTGCACCCGACATCGCCGCTGCGGGCATCCGTCTGTTTGCCCGCGAGGAAGTAGCGTTTTTAAGCACCACATCCGCCGAAGGTCGCCCGCGCATTCACCCGTTCGTACCGAAAGTTGTCGAGGGCAGGCTCGTCGCCTTCGTTCTCGATTCATCCCCTAAGATCAACGACCTTGCCACCCGTGAGTTCTACGCCATTCACGCGTCCCTTGGACCCGAGGACGAGGAGTTTTTCGTCTCAGGTAAAGCCACCTCCCGCAACGAAAATGCCAAACTGCGCGCAGCAGCCGACCTGGCAATGGGTTTTGCGACTGGCAGTGCAGACGAACACCACCGACTCTACGAGTTTCTCATCGATCGCGCCTTGTGGACTACCTGGGAGAACTTTGGAACACCCGATCATCGACCGAACTACCGTCGATGGCGCTTTAGTGTAGGGTAATCGATGCCGGTTGATAAACGGCCGGGCTGGTATACGTTCACTCCGTTCCTCGGTCGGCCACCCCCGTTGACTGCGCGCCGATGGCGTGTTCTCGGACTTGTCGCTTCCGTCTCGTTCTTCGAGATGTACGACATGTATCTTTTTACGTTGAACCTCAAACAGATTCAGGCGGATCTCATGATCGCAGAGGGCGATCTGGGACTGCTCGGTTCGTTCGTCAGAGCCGGGGGATTACTTGGCGTGATCCCGGCGCTCCTGGCAGATCGTGCCGGCCGCCGACGAATGCTGCTCATTACCGTGATCGCCTATACGCTGCTGACCGGCGCAACCGCGTTTTCACCAAACGCGGAATCGTTTGTGGTACTGCAGTTTCTTGCGCGGGGGTTTGCGGTGGCAGAGACAATTCTTGCAACCGTGGTGATAGTCGAAGAGTTCGCCCCGGAGCATCGCGGTTGGGGCGTCGGAGCCGCAGGAGCCATCCAGGCAAGCGGAGCTGGCCTCGCATCGGTGATGTATGGCTTCGTCGAGATACTGCCCTTTGGTTGGAGATCCCTGTATCTAATCGGCTTGCTTCCACTCGTCCTTATTGCTTACTGCGTCGTGCGCTACCGGAAACCGAGCGGTTCCAACAGCAACAAACCAGACAGCGTCGCCATGGCATTCCTACCGGCATGCAGCACAACGTCGTGCTGCTCCTGCGTCATTACCCAGGTAGATTCTGGGCACTGGCGAGTGCAGTTTTCACCACGACCATGGCCGCAAGCGCTGCCGCATTTTTTGCACCCAAATATCTACAGGACGTACACGGTTGGACGCCCGCCAATGTCGCGGTACTCGCCTTCATAGGTGGAGCATTTGCCATCATAGGTAATCCACTGGCCGGCTGGTTGAGCGATCGACATGGTCGACGTCCCATCACGGCGATTTTTGCCGCAGGGCTCGGAGTCAGCGCTATGCTGCTCTACAACGTGTCCGGGGGTTTTCTTCCAGTACTCTGGATGTTGCTGATCTTTTTCAGCCTCGGCACCTCCGTCACCGAAGGCACCTATAGCGCGGAAATGTTCCCGACCGCACAACGATCCACCGCAACCAGTTCACGAGCCGTCATGAGCAACCTCGGGGCGATCGCCGGACTTGCGGCGATAACCGCGTTGTTTCCTGTCTTCGGATCTATCTGGACAGCCATACCGGTACTGGCAACCCTGTGTTTCCTGGTACCGGTGATCGTAGGGCTGTTTTTTCCCGAGACCGCGCGCCGCAAACTCGAAGAGATTGCCCCGGACGATGCGGGCCACTAATTAACTTAACTAGTTCTGGTCCAGACGGCATTTCTTCGGTCGTCTTACTTAGACTGGATTATTCATGAACAAGCTACTGTGGTCGCCGATAGCAGCAAAACACCGGGCCTCGCAGGCGGGCGTGCTCCCTCCGGGTGCTCGACGGGCTGACAATGCACGCGCCCGTCCCGATGGGACGGGACCCGCGCCCTACAGTCCGCGCACCCTGCCTGCGAGGCCCGGCGTTTTACTACTCTGGCAGTTTGCTTCGCAAACTGCTTAGCAATTCGCTTGCGAATTGCCCTCGACCCAACCTCGCTACGCTTCTTCATGAATAATCCAGGCTAGCAAGCTTGAGCGCCACCAACTAAATGAAGTCTCGCTCCATCACCTCGATCACCGTGGGGAAGTCACGCGTTTGCGCCTCCAGCAGGTGGCGTTTCAATTCGGCAATCGTTGTCGCTCGTGCCGCTGCACAGCCATAACCTTCGGCGATTTTTACGAAGTCAGGGGTATAGATGTCACAACCGATCGGCTCCATCCCGGCCTCGCGAAAATCCTGGGCGATCATGTCGTAACATTCGTTGTTCCACACGATCACCGCCACGGCAAGTTCAGCCTCTACCCCGGACGCCAGCTCGTTGAGCGTAAACTGCATGCCACCATCCCCAACAAGCGCGACCACCGGCAACTCGGGCTTGCCGAGTTTCGCGCCAAAGGCGCAAGGGAGCGCAAATCCCAACGTGCCATATCCGGTTGCCGCACTGGCAAACCGGCGTGGGGCCGGGGCGCTGTACTGGGCAGCCGCAAAGTAGGCAGGCTGGGTAGAGTCTCCGATCAGCACCGCGCCGGGTAACGTGTCCTGGATAACGTCCAGAAACTGCTGGTACCCAGGGTGATCCAGCGTGCGTAATGCATCGCGAACCCGCGCGGTGCGATCCTTGCCTGACACTTCCCGCCGAACATTCTCAGCGACCAGAGGCAGCAGGCTTTCGATGGCCAAACGCGCATCCGAGTGGATCGCAATACTGGGAATTGCGTTGCGCTGCAGTTGTGCCGGATCGATATCGACACGTATCAGCTTGCCACCCAGACCGAATCCACCGTCAAAGAAAAAATCGTAGTCGGTTTCTCCAAACTCGGTACCGATTCCCAAAATCACATCGGCTTGCAGGTACAGGTCTCTAATCGGCGAGGCCGACGGGCTACCGCCGACATGCAGCGGATGATCCCCCGGCAGAATACCCTTTGCGTTGTGCGTGGTGGTGACCGGTGCATCGAGCGCCTCGGCAAGTGCGACAACCGCCTGTGCGGCATCCACCGCACCCCCACCGAGCGCAATCACAGGTCGCCGCGCGGCATCGAGCAATGCGGCTGCATCAGCCAATACAACCGGGTTCGCCCCAGGACGACCGGGAAGCGGCCAGGCATCCAACGCGACATCATCGGCGGCGGCCATGATGACATCGACGGGAATCGCAATGTGCACGGGTCCCGGGCGTTCGCTGCTGAAGATGGTAAACGCATGAGCAAGAACTCGCGGAAGATCGGCAGCACGCATCAGCGTATGGTTCCACACGCTGCATTCGGCCATTGCCGCTTGCAGGTTGCGAGTCTCGTGCAAACGACCTTCACCCATGCCTCGCTGCCAGGTCTTGTTGTCAGCCGAGATCACCAACATGGGAACCGAGTCCTGCTTCGCCTGGGACATGGCCGTGGCAATATTCATGGCACCCGGCCCGGAAACGGTGATACAAACCGCCGGTCGACCTGTGACCCGAGCGAAACCATCGGCCATAAAACCGAGGCCCTGCTCGTGGCGGGCGGTGAAGTGGCGAATACGGGTTTGTGGCAAACCACGATACAGCTCGATTGTGTGGGTGCCGGGTATGCCGAAGGCGGTATCGATGCCGTAAGCTTCAAGTAGATGGGCCAACACTTCGCCGCAAGTGGCCATGGTCCTCTCCAGATGCCTGATGGCGCACTATAACGCGCCTGACAGCAATCGACGGTATCAGGTCAGCCGGGTCTGTCTATGAGGAGCGGGGACTGTTTGTGCGAACCGAAACCGAACGAAAAGAACCCATCATCGATAGTCGGGTCCACGCCCGGCCAGCGAAATAGACCGTTTGTTCGACCCGATCCACTCAGCCTCTTTTCAACGAGTGTCCAATGACGGCCAGCTTCGCCAAAGTCGGAGCTTTCGTATGCACTTCCGTGCGTGTTATTGTTTTCGGCTTTCGCGGTGGCCCTTTGACTGGATCGCGCACGAAAGCCTGAATCGTTGAGATTACTTCCGCAAGCTTCTCCGCGTGCGCAAGTTGCGGGCTCAACAGTGAGGCGGCAATTTCGACGTCGAACGCCGTCGTATAAGGTCCAACAGGGATACCCTCGCGCGTTCGCAAGAACCACCCCTCGTCCGTCTCAAAATAACGCCGGGTTTTGACGCAGGCGTTGTCGTGCTCCTCGCCTCGGCGTGGTTTTATCATCAAGTCACCTCTCGCAGCATCCCCGGTCCTTCCCGCCAGCGCTCCTCGACCTGGCCATCCTCGGGCTCCACAGTTCTTGAACCGTCAGCTAATCTGATGGCTATATGCGAAAGACGCTGTCTCCCATCCTAGGTTTAGACGCTGCGGGGGTTTCGTCAGGTCTCAATGGAAACAATGTGAGCAAAAGCGTTCGGCGGTCGTTTGAGCTCAGGCTCCGGGTTGAACCCGCCGGATAAAATCGGATTCGAAGGCGCTGTCGCGTGCTGCTTTAAACTCGCCGTGACACTCCGACAACGCCTCGAACGCCGCGCTCGACATCAACGCGTCCTTGGCCGGATAGATCACCCCGGCGCCTGACAGCACTTCCTCTTCGAGCACTGCCAGGAGACGATGGGTTGGTGCCCCTCGATAGGGAAAGTCCACCGCCAGAGTGATTCCCGCTCGAGGGAAAGACAAACGACCACCCGAGCGTTTTTCACCCATGTGTTTCAGTACGGTCAGGAACGAACCCATCCTGCTTGCGCGCATGTGTGCAAGCAAGCGTGCCACGGTCGCGTATCCTTCCGGACCCGGGATGACACACTGGAACTGAACAAAACCTCGCCTTCCGTATATTCGATTCCAACAGCGAATGTTGTCGAGCGGGTATAAGAACTTGTTCAGGCGTTGAATTGCGGCAACGCGGGCGCGCCGAAAACCGAAGTAACCCGCATTGAACAATGTCGTTGTTATCGAGCCTACGAGGGAAAACGGTGGGGTGAAGGGCAATTCGATCTTCAAACTCTTATCCGGTAGGTGTCTGGTTCCGGCTTCAACATGATTCGCACGCTGAAAGACTCCACGGCCCCCGGGTGAATGACAGTCGATCCAGGCAACGGTATATTCAAAATCGCTGGATTCCTCGTTCAACCGGGCAAATACCTCGAGATTCGCATACTTGATGGTTTCCACCGCGAGGAACGGTCCCGGTACGCGTTTGAGCGTCAACTCGACCCATGAGACGAGCCCGGTCAAACCCAAGCCTCCAATAGTCGCGAAGAAAAAATCTACATGTTCAACAGCCGAACAAACGCACCGGGTGCCGTCAGAGCGCAGCAACTCGAAGCTGAGGACGTGACAGCCGAAGCTACCCGCACCATGATGGTTTTTACCATGGACATCGTTCGCGAGCGCACCACCCAGCGTAACGAGCTGAGTGCCCGGCGTTACCGGCACCAGCCAGCCATGAGGCAGCGAGACGCTGTTCAACTCGCCGATAGTCATCCCGGCCTGGCAGCGAACCACACCGCGTTCCCAGTCAGCGTCGATGAGCGTCTTGCTTCGGCGTGTGGCCAATAGCGTTCCACCGTTGTTGAGGCAGACGTCACCGTAACTGCGACCGTTACCGTATGGGAGCATCGTTGTATCCCCACCGGCTGGAAGCTCGGGTTGCGCACCCAGAATAACAACCTGCGACGGCACGCTGCGGGGATAACCGCCCCAGGAATGGTAGCTGTCGATTCTTTCGATGGTCACCTCGCCATCAGCAACAGCACGGCTGCTGCCAGCAATACCAACCAGGTGGACACATCAACGGTGGCGAACAGTACCGGATCCTCATCGAGCTCACCTCGACTACCCAACAACCACAAACGACCGAGCCAGAACGTCAGCAGCGGGCACAACAACCAGATGATGTTGGGGTACTCATACAACGTTCTCACGGCATCACTATTCACATATAACCCCAGAACCAGTACCGCACCCGTCGCTGAGGCGACCCCAAGTTGGCCAAGGACAAAATCGTCACCTTGGTCATAAGCTCGGCCCTGAGTCGACCCATTACGAACCTCGGCGAATCGTTTCAACAACGCAAGGCTCAGGAAAAAGAACATGGAAAAAAGCAACAGCCAGAACGAAACCGCAACACCCGCAGCAGCACCCCCAGCGAGCAATCGCACCACGTATAATCCGGCCAGCACAATGACGTCGACCATGAGCAGGCGCTTGGCAAACAACGAGTAGGCGAGCGTTGCCAGAAGATACAAAGTCAACCAGCCGAGAAAGGGTGCTGGTATCGAAAACCCGATCCCATAGCCAAATGCCACACAACCTCCCGCCAGAAACAGCGCCTGAGGTACACCCAGAATACCCGCCGCAACCGCTCGATAACGCTTGAGTGGATGTTGTCGGTCGACTTCCAGGTCGACAAGGTCGTTCACCAGATACGCGCTCGAGGCCAGAAGCGAAAAGGCAAGTATCCCCAACACCACCGTGAACAGTGCGCCCGGATCAGCGTACTGGTGTGCCAGCAACAACGGCAGTATGAGGAGCGCGTTCTTGACCCAATGCCTTGGTCGAAGGGCCTCCCACCACGAAACTCGTCGTGCATCCTCATCCACGAGTAGTTGAATTCCATTCGCCGTGGCGCGGGGGTTCACCGTAATAGCTTCCGCGGCGGCCGCCCAAAGCACCCGGTCGCTTCGATGATTACCTACGTAGGTATAGGAATCCCCGGCAAGCCGCTCCTCGATGGCGGCGAGCTTAACCTTGCCAATCAGGTTTTCAGAGGCTGTTGTTGCGATCACCCCGTCGAACAGATCGAGATGATCCGCCACCTGCTGCGCAAGCCCCAGGGCGGATCCGGTAGCCAACAGCACTCGTTGACCGCTCGCCTTGCGCGAACGTATCAGCGCGAGAACCGCCTGGTTGTACGGCAACGCTGCAATGCTGAGTTCCGCCGACTCGGCAAGCCGTGTCTTGGCATAAGCACGTCCACGCCAGAACCAACCCATTACCATCAACAGCCGCCACGGTGCTTTCTTGAGATGTTCAAGCAGTGACTCAAACAGCAAATCCCCACCGATGAGGGTGCCGTCCAGATCGACCACCAGGGCACTGGGTTGGGTCACGCTTTACGACACCTGAACACGCGCCAGATCTCGGTTCTCGACAACCAATCATTAAAATCGAAGCGACCTACCCAACTCGGCAAGCTGCTGTAAAGCACATCGCATCCTTGGTCCTGGAACGACTCCGGCAGGTGATAGCGTCGATGGAACAGATAATATTCACCTGGCTGGAAATCTTCTGGAGAGCTTACGATCCGCACATTCACCGCCACCTTGTTATAAAAATTCATCGGCAACCCGACCCGCTCGTAGGGATTCCACCCCAGGGCATGTAACGTCACACCTTCTGGAAATCGTTCGTTGACGAACCGGAACAAACCCGGCGAACGGTCCATTGGCATGAACACCACGAAGAGAAGTGCCAGTACACTCACTCCGATGAGCACTCTGTTTGCCAGCACCATTCTAGCGTGGTCAAGAGATACGAGTAACACAGGAAGGAACGTCACGACCGGGAAAAGAAAACGTAGATGTTTCATTGAGATGAAAACATGAAGGAGGAGGAACGGCAGCACCGACCAGGTGACCCAGTGTTTCGGATAGCGGATCACGAAAACGACAACCGCGGCAATGAAAAGCGCACCAAACGGCACCAGCACGTCATCCACCATGATCTGGAAATAACCCCACCAGGGCACGCTGCCGAAATCGTCCATGCGGCCGTTCAACAGCGCCTGCAGATAGTTCCAGGCACTGAACGTCCACTCCCCATATAGCCATTTTCCGGCGCTGACTTCAGCTGTGAGCACCACGAGCCCCGACAGGCCAATGGGTACGATCTTTCGCCACCTGGTGAGATCCTGGACCAACCACCAACCAAGAAACCCCGCGACCATCGGCAACAGGTGAGGTCGCAGCACCAGGGCGGTTGCCATCAGCAATCCACTGAGTGCGACCCGGTCGGTCATCAGCAATCGAACGACACCCAGCACAAACAGCGAACTCGCCAGATTGTCGACGATGAACCGCGCATGCACGATTGGCAGAACCCAGAGCAGGCAGGTCCACAACCAGATCAGGCGGCTGTCAGGGAAGTCACGCTCCACGCAACGATAGAGAGACACCGACGCCGCCAATCCAAGCATGGCTGCCGACAAGCGCAACAGCCACGCGATGAGAAACGGATCCAACACATTGACGAGCTTCAAGCCTTGCGCGATCAAGCCCGCCCACGCCACCAGCAATGCAGGACGAAGCCGGAGCGGCCACTCCCACGGTAGATCGGCCTCGTGCGACCATGAAAGCCTTGCACCGAGAAACTCGAGAATGTGAAAGTGCTCGTCTGGATGGTAGAACCCGGTGCTGAACACCGACGCCAACAGATGCGCAAGCACGGCTACCGCCAGAAAACCAGCGCCGATTCGTGTGGTGCGGATATCCTCCATGGCCATCAAGCTTAACTTGTCTCCGTCTGGATTTTCACATCCCACCAGCCCGTCGAATCCGCCATAATCGCGAACAACTTCGTCAGAGGCATTCCATGAGCGAGCGTATCTGCCTGATTACCGGTGCCACCAGCGGCATCGGCACCGTCACTGCCAGAGAGATGGCGAACGCGGGCGGCGGGGGGGGGAGGGGGGGAAGGCAGGGGGCGCGGGGGGGCGGCCGGCGGGACGAGTTACGCAATCGGTGTAACACCCAAGCAATCGACATCCTCGAGTGCGATCTCGCTTCCCTCGACTCGGTGCGCAAAGCCGCTGAATCTTACCTGGCCGACTGGCCGCGACTGGATGTGCTGATCAACAACGCCGGTATCATGCCTCGTGGTTTCCAACGTTCCGTGGACGGCTTCGAGCTCACCTTCGCCACCAACCACCTTGGTCCGTTTCTGCTGACCAACCTGCTCCTGCCTTTGCTCGAGCAATCGGCTCCGGCACGGATCGTAAATGTCGCTTCCCGCGCCCACCAAAGGGGCGTACTCGATCTCGAAGGTGTCATCGATGACGGATCTCGACACAACGACATGCGTAGCTACTCCCGGTCTAAGCTTGCAAACGTCATGTTCACTCTAGCCCTCGCGCGGCGCCTCAAAAATCCGGAGGTAACCTGCAACTGCCTGCACCCGGGCGTGGTGGCCACCAACATCATTCCTCGAGGGAGCTGGATGGGGGTGGCTGGAAAGTTACTCAGGCCATTCATGCTGAGCGAGGATCGCGGTTCGGAATCCAGCCTCTACCTTGCTTTGTCCGATGCCGTCGCCGGTAGTTCGGGTGGCTACTACGACGAGCACAAAAAGCTGCGCGCGCCTTCAGCGCTCGCCCGGGAACTCGACGCTCAGGAACGATTGTGGACAAAAAGTGCGCAATGGGTGGCGCTCTAGCTGCTAACCACCTCCTCTTATGAGCCTGTTTTTTCAAGGGCGCCAGCCAATGCGGTACACAACTGCTCGATGTGAGCATCCGTGGTGGCCATGGACACGCAACCGAAACATCCACTACCGAGAAAGATACCGCCATCGATGAGGCGCAACCTCAACGCGGCAACTTGGCTCTGGCTCTCACTCGACACCCCAACATCGTGCAGGGTGACGATGGGCCGATCGTGCAGGTGCAGCTTGAACAGCGAGCCAACGCCGGTTACCTGCCCCGTCACTCCGCGTTCCTTGAACACCTCCGTGAGTGCCTCACGCGCTTTCGCGCCCGCGCTATTCAAGTACTCGAAGGAAGCTGGCGTCATGTCCGTCATGGCAGCCACGCCCGCGGCCATGGTAATGGGATTGGCATTGAACGTACCTCCATGAGGCAGCGGAGCCACGCCATTCACCGGCGCATCGAACATCGACATGACGTCCGCTCGACCCGCCACGGCACCAACCGGAAAGCCCCCACCGATGATTTTACCCAATGCGGTGATATCGGGTTGCACCCCGAGTACCCCCTGACTGCCTGAGTAACCAAGGCGAAAACTCACTACCTCATCAAAAATGAGAAGAATGTCGTGACTTCGCGCCACATCTGTGACCATCGCGAGGTAATCCTCCCGAACGAGATTGCCACCAAGGCGCATGCAGGTGGTGTCCAGGAGAATGCAGGAAAGCTCATCCGCATGACTCTCGAGAATCCGCTGGCTGTGTTGCGGTTCGTTGAACGGGATGACCACCACTTCGTCCAGCACGGATTGCGGGGTGCCACGACTATAAGCCCGTGACGGTGGATCCTCTTGCGCGGAGTTCTCAGCACCGCTGATCAAGCTTACCTCCGCAGGATCGTAGGAGCCGTGATAAAACCCGTCACACTTGGCTATCTTCGGTCTGCCGGTGAACGCACGCGCGAGCTTGATGGCATTCATCACAGCCTCCGAGCCTGAGTTCATGAATCGGATGCGCTCAAAAGACGGCACCCGTTCACACAAAAGTTCCGCCAGCACTATTTCCGATTCGTGACAGAACGAGAATGCGCAGCCGTTAGGAAGCTGGCGTCGCACCGCTTCGATAATTGGTGGGTAACAGTGGCCGTGTATCAGAGAGGTGTAGTTGTTGATGAAGTCGATCAGTCGATTGCCGTCCACATCCACCACTTCAGCGCCGTGAGCTTCTCGAATGTACAACGTGTAGGGATCGGTACGAATGGTAGAGCGGCTACCCCCGCCTGCCAGGCATCTGCCTGCGCGGGCGTTGAGTGCTGCAGACTGAGAATCAAGATCCGGAAACATGACCTGCGCCTTAGGGTTTGTTAATCCGTCAACTTATCCCTCAGTCGAAGGCAGCACAACCAGCTAACATACTCAGGCGCACTTTCATCAGCCAGGAACACTCATCGATAATTCAGAGTACTTTGCAATACAAAGTACTTTCCAGTAGTCTTATGCCATGCCCGTCGAACTACAACGCGAAGCGCAAGGCAATCTCCGTTATATACGCCAGGCTATGGAGCGCGCCGAGCAGGTTTCAGCCGTTTCAGGTCTTGGTGGCATCGGTATGGGTGGCACCGCAATCGCTGGTGCAATCTACGCCGCCACCCTCTGGCACAACGAGGACGATCTGCGTCGGCAACTACTGATCTGGCTGGTTACCGCGATATTCGCCATTACGATCGGGCTCGTCGCAGCCTATTTCAAATCACGGTCCCTCGAACGGACGTTGATCAACGATCCCGCCCGCCGCTTTGCACTGTGCCTCGCACCAAATCTGCTCGCAGGAGCCCTGCTTACGGGCGTTCTATGGAACACGCAAGAACACGTACTGATCCCCACAATCTGGATGTTGTCGTACGGCTGTGGGGTATTGTCAGCGGGAACGTATGCGGTGCGACCCGTCGTGTTGATGGGGGGTTGCTTCGTCGTCGCAGGCGTTCTTGCAGTTGTTCTCGAGCCAGGCTCGCTCAATCTGTACCTGGGTGCCGTGTTCGGAGGGCTGCACATCATCTTCGGTTGGTGGGTGTTTCGAAGTTACGGTGGTTGAGAACGGCTATAGGAATAATGGTTAACCATGCCAGCTAAACGGGCAACCAAATCACCGAGCAATCCCGAACGGTCGCTCAAAGCCATATCCGGATTCGTATCCGATAAGACTGCAGATGAATTCCACCGTCTGTTGAACGACCGGGTTCGGCTCGGAATACTTTCGAGCCTTGCGGTGTCGCCCAGACTCTCGTTTACGGAACTCAAAACCCTGCTTGGCGCAACGGACGGTAACTTGAGCGTGCACGCACGAAAGCTCGAGAGCGCCGGTTACATCGGCTGCGAAAAAACATTCGAAGGTCGAATTCCCAGAACCCAATTCACCATCACCGGCAAGGGTCGTAAATCGCTGAATCGATACTTGAAACATATGGAAGCGCTGATCAAGGCAACAAGCAGTTGAGCATGAGAAGGAAGTTGTTATGCCAGGAACTTTGAATCACGTCGCCGTGATAATGGACGGTAACCGGCGCTGGGCGAGGGAGCGCGGTCTCCCGATGCAGCACGGACATCGAGCGGGCATGGAGCGATTACTCGATCTGCTGCCAATGCTCCATGAGACCGACATTTCCATGGTCACTGTTTATGCCTTTTCGAAGGCAAACTGGCAGCGCGCCAAGTTTGAGGTGGACCACATTTTCAGCCTGGCCATCGAAGCGTTCCGACGTTTCACGCCCATCTGTCTTGCCAAGGACATACGCGTGGAAGTGATCGGGCGTCGCGACCGGCTGCCCAGGATGGTGCGCTGTTGTATTCGCGAAGCAATACAGAAAACGAAGAAAGGCCAACGGGTTCTGCGTGTCGCGCTGGATTATTCCGCCCGCGAGTCATTGTTGGCCGCGGCACATCGGTGTACGGGAGAAAGCGAAGCAGAATTTTCACGACTGATCGAGAAAGTCCAGCATTCCAGTGGCAACAACGAAAACGTCGATCTCCTCATCCGCACCGGCAAGGAACAACGGCTCTCCGACTTTCTGCTTTGGGAATGCGCCTTCGCGGAACTCTATTTTCCCGACGTTTACTGGCCGGACTTTTCGCTGCAGGAGTTTCGAAACGCAATACGATGGTTTGATTCCCGAGGACGGCGTTATGGCGAATAAGATGAATCAGCTGTCTATCCGGTTCCTCGTTGTTGGTGCATTGGTGCTCGGCATGCTGATCCCACTCGTGTTTGTCGGCGGTGTGGCCGACGAACGACAGCGTTATTACGCGCAAGCCGTCGATGCTATTGCCGATAGTTGGGGGGGTGAGCAGACCATTATCGGTCCCTTGCTGGTGGTACCCGTGTTACAGCACTACACGGCTAAATCCGATGACGGTGAAGTCGTTCAATACCACCGGCGCTTGCAGCGGGTAGTGGTACCTGAAACGCTGAGCCTCACGGTCTCTCTGGATCATCAGTTTCGCCACCGTGCCATCTACGAAGTGCCCGTCTACCTTGCAAACATATCCGTGTCGGGTCGGTTCACGGGTCTCGAGACCGAGGCTCTTATCGGAAGGTACGATGAAGTCGTGTGGGAGGAGGCAAAGTTGGTGCTCGGTATCCAGAGCACTCATGCCATCTCGGAGGCGAGTTCTCTCAAATGGAGCGCCGCCAAGCTCCCTTTCAAAGCAGGAACCGGCCATGAATGGCTCGGATCCGGTGTTCACGTATCACTGCCCGACAACCTGGAAGCAAACGTCGACTTCGAATTTGAACTGCAGCTCAAAGGTACCAACAGTTTTGGAATGGCACCTGTCGGCAGCAAGTCATCCATGAAGATCGACTCTACCTGGCCACACCCGAGCTTTCAGGGTCAGTTTCTACCCGACCAATACGAGGTGCACGATGGCGGCTTTGATGCCCAGTGGAGTATTCATGAGCTCGCGCGCAACCTGCCTTCATCCTGGATCGTTGGTATGGGCGATCCGAACCTGCATACCACTCGAGCAAGCGTGGTGCTACACAACCCCATTTCTCAATATCACGTCATTGAACGCGGCATTAAGTACGGTGTGCTGTTCATCGCACTCACCTATCTCACCTTCGTATGTTTCGAGCTGACCACGCCGATTCGGTTTCACTATGTACAATACGGCGTCGTCGGGTTGGGGCTTACGCTGTTCTATATGACGCTGTTGTCGCTGTCGGAACACATGTCGTTCGCACTGGCCTACTGCCTGGCTACCGGGCTGCTGACGGGGCTCTTATCCTGGTACGTGCACTCGATAGCACACTCGAAGAGCCTGACGGTTTCCATTGGTGTGATCGTGCTGAGCCTGTACATCGTGCTTTATACGCTGTTGAAACTCGAAGCTTTCGCACTGCTGGCTGGCACCAGCGTACTGCTGATCGGCCTGGCGGCATTAATGTACGCGACGAGAGGCTTGAGCGAACGTGTCATTGATGACCCCCCCTGATATCGGGCAACCCGGATAAGTGTTGCCAGACGTGGACAGCCTTCGCGAGGCCTGCCTGCGGCATCTGCCAGACCTCGCCGGTTACACCTTCTCCGAGCCACCCCGCAAACTCGTTGGGGCAACGAAACCACGATCTTTGCAATCCGCTTCAACGTGCCCGTGGGCCACCCGTACAGCGGCCCTCTCATCATCCGTATCTTTGACAGCCCCGCCGGTCACCCTGAACAATATCGCTGGGAAGCGGCCACTCACGATGAGCTTGTGCGCTCCGGATACCCGGTACCGCGCATCCTGATTGCAGCCGAGACCGCCGACATTGGCGCCTTCGTGATTATGGAGCGTCTCAATGGCGCGATGTTGGGTAGTGAGGGCCTCGAGATGCCCTCAGGCGTGGTGCATTTCCCGAAGATATACCGAAACCTGCCTACCACGCTCGCGGGGTTACACCTCGAACTGCACCGGATCGACCCCCTTCCCCTGCAACAACAACTATCCACCCTCAATCTCTCACCGGATGTATTTACTCCGGCCGGACGCATCTGTCGCATCCACGAGCTTGCCCCAAAGAACTGGTCCGCCGCTCAACATGCGTGCGAGGCTCTCCTGAAACAGCTGCCAACTACCACCGATGCCCGCCTATGCCATGGCGACTTGCATCCACTGAACGTGATGACCGAAAAAAACCGGATAACCGGTGTCATCGACTGGTCGAAAATTTGTTTTGCCGACCGGGAGTACGATCTGGCCAACGCACACCTGCTGCTGCAAGCGAGCGTACTCGTCTTGCCTGAATGGGTTGAGCCATCGGTCAACACGCTGAAATACCATGGCTGAGCGGTTTCTGAAACACTATGCTCGCAACCATCACATCGACCAGGACAAGCTGAGTTTCTTTCGAGCCTTGCGGCCTGTGAAGAGTGGGTGCTGGCGCACGAAGGCTTCGCGCCACAAATGGGTGAGGTCGGGGGGTGGGATATGGACCTCCTCGATTCCGCGTTGACGCGGCAAACCGGCACCTCACTCATTCACGGTTGATCGCGGCCAATCCGATTGATCATACTGGCGTACTGGTTAACATGAGAAAGGCCCTATGGCCTCAGTCACCGATCAGGCTCGGACAGCCTAAAACCATGACAAACAACCCACTGCAAACAAGATCAGCACACGGCGCCACCCCGACACTCGAAGCATGGGGATGTAACTCCGAGAACGGGCGGCTCCTGGATGTGCTGGTTGGCCCCATTGATGGTTACGCGTGGCAACCGGGCAACGCCATATCCCGCCGTCACCTTCGTGACGGAACCAGGTTTGATTACCAGACAGCCGTTTCGCAATACCAGGAGATGATCGCGGCCTACGTGGAAGCCGGTGTTAACGTGCATGTTCTGCCCGCCAACGACGGCTTGCCCTATCAGCTTTATGCACGGGATTCGTCCGTGATGACCCCGTGGGGACCCATCGTCAGCCAGATGTACAGCCCCTGGCGCCGCGGTGAGATAAAGTCGGTGCTGCAGTTTTACCTCGAAAGGAAAATCCCCATCTACGACGTCGTCACTCAAGGCACCTTCGAAGGAGGCGACCTCATGATGATCGAACCCGGTGCTGTGCTCTGCGGCACGTCCGGTGAGCGCACGAGCGAGGAGGGGATACAACAGGTAAAACGCTGGTTCGAACGCGAAGGCTGGGAGTTCATGATCGGCCGCTTCGATCCTCACTTCCTGCATATGGATGTGATGTGCGTGATGGTGGCAGAAAAGCTTGCCGCAGTGTGTGTCGATGTGATTCCCGACAATGTGCTGGCATGGCTGAAAAACAAGAATATCGACATTCTCGACGTGCCTTTCAGCGAGGCGATGGACCTCGGTTGCAACGTCGTGAGTCTGGGTGACGACCGAGTGCTGCTGCCCGAAAACAGCACGAGTCTCAAAGCCGCTTGCAAAGCGGCAGGGCTCACCGTCTTCGACCCCGACATTTCCATGATTACCAAAGGCGGTGGCGGCGTGCACTGCATCTGCCAGCCGTTACGCCGTCAATAAGAGCAACTCGCCCGACCAGAGTATCGATCCAAGATCAATGAGGAATGAGCATGCCATCTGAAACCGCACTCGGTGAACTGCGAATCGACGGCCAACGGTTGTGGTCGAGCCTGATGGAGATGGCGAAAATCGGTGCCACCCAAGCAGGTGGGTGCAATCGTCAGGCGTTGACCAGCGAAGATGGTATCGGCCGCGATCTGTTCGTATCCTGGTGTAAAGACGCCAACCTCGACGTTACCGTGGATGAGATGGGTAACGTTTTTGCGCGAAGGCCGGGCAAAGAGGACCGTGCACCCATCATCGCGGGTTCTCATCTCGACACGCAACCAACCGGAGGCAAATTCGACGGCGTCTACGGCGTCCTTGCGTCTCTGGAGGTGTTGCGGACGTTGAACGACGCCAAGGTCGTGACCAACGGGCCAATGGAAAGCGTGGTATGGACTAACGAGGAGGGCGTGCGATTCGCCCCAGCCATGATCGGCTCCGGGGTCTGGGCGGGGGAGTTCAAACTTGACGAAGCCCACGGTATTCACGACAAAATGGGCGTTTCCATCGGCGAAGCGCTATCGCTTATCGGTTACCGTGGCAGCCGTCCGGCAACCCACACACCCGTCCGGGGCGCTTTCGAAGCACACATCGAACAGGGTCCAATCCTCGAGGCGGAAAAAAAGCAGATCGGTGTAGTGACCGGCGTTCAGGGCATGCGCTGGTACGATGTAATTCTCAACGGCAATGCCTGTCATGCAGGACCCACCCCAATGGCACAGCGCCAGGATCCGATGAAGGCAGCGAGCATCGTCATGCAACGTCTCTATGGGCTGATCGACGACCATGCACCCTGGGGTCGGGTAACCTTCGGTGACCTCACGTTGCGACCCGGTTCGCGAAATACGGTTCCCGAACAGGTCATTCTCGCCGTCGATATTCGCCACCCGGATCAGCGCGTACTGAACCACCTGAATACCCAGCTCAGCACCATCGTCGCGGAAACCGCCGAAGCCTGCCGCGTCACCGGCACCGTCAGCGACGAGTGGAACTCCCCAGCGGTGGTGTTCAACGAAGATTGCGTCCAGGCGGTACGTACAGCCACCCAACAACTTGGGTTATCCCACATGGAGATGGTCAGCGGTGCCGGGCACGACTCGGTGTACGTTTCCCGGGTGGCGCCGACTAGCATGATCTTCGTGCCCTGTGAGGGCGGCCTGTCGCACAACGAGGCTGAGAGTGCCACTGTTGAGGATCTCGAAGCGGGCTGTAACGTGCTACTGCACGCAATGCTCGGTCTGGACGTGTCCGAGGCTGCTTAAGAGTTGACACCTAACCCGGATGTTGCACGAGTACGGCGCATATGATGGTTAACATTTTAAAATTATTAGAAATTTTCACTATTTCGAATACGTTCGAAGTGTCGTTGATGCGCCTGTGCAATTTTTGGCTGGATCTCGCGGCCGCCATGCCGCCAGATGTTCGGCGCGTTCGCTATGCGAACGCGGACCTGTTTACGCAAGCGCAAACAGGTCCTCGCTTCCGTCGCTACGGCTACGCTTTTGGTCACG
>JACZXA010000262.1 GCA_022571865.1 Pseudomonadota bacterium | reverse complement strand
TCTTCGACCACTTGGTCAGCATCTTCGACCACTTGGTCGACATCTTCGACCACCTGGTCAGCATCTTCGACCACTTGGTCGACATCTTCGACCACCTGGTCAGCATCTTCGACCGCTTGGTCGACATCTTCGACCACTTGGTCAGCATCTTCGACCACTTGGTCGACATCTTCGACCACTTGGTCAGCATCTTCGACCACTTGGTCGACATCTTCGACCACCTGGTCAGCATCTTCGACCGCTTGGTCGACATCTTCGACCACTTGGTCAGCATCTTCGACCACTTGGTCAGCATCTTCGGCGGTCACGCCAGCATCGCTATTGGTTTTCTCAATGACCGTTGCTGTGTCATCATCGATTGTGATGGTTTTATCGGCTGTCTCGTCGACGATTGACATCATCAGGGGCGCTTCGAGCAAGCTGTCTGCAGCGAGATCCCCACACAATAAGCTCGCGCTTTTGGCGAGTTGCTGGTGTAAGTCCACGTAGGAATCGTTCAATGTCTTGAACTTCCTTGCCGTTTCGCCGAACTGCTCGAAAACCTCGCGTCGGTAGTCGTTCAGCTCAACCTGCTTGGCTTCGAGTTGCGCCTGCAGATCTTTTACCTTGCGGCCTGATCCGGTTACCCGGGCGATGAAAAACCCGCCTGCTACGGCAAGCAGACCTCCGAAAACAAGCAGGAAAATCGAAACGAGTGAATCCATATCTGACCTGTCATATTGCGACGGCGGCATCATACGCCGTGGTACCTGGCAACGCACGGTTGCCACGCTTGATTATTGGAGGTGTTTTAACTGCATACACCAGATCAGGCGCTATCTTGACCTAAGCGTGCAAAAGCTAACTGGCACTACCGCTCAATAAGCCTAATTCAATCAGAAAAAGTGTCAATAAAGCCGGGTTGAGGCGGTTTTTACCGTAGTTTTGGGGAGAAAGGTAATGTTCTTGCAGTTATACTGCTTTAGTTCGAGCCATAAGCCATACCGAAGAGGATTTGATCAAATGAGACGTCTTCCTGCATTGCTCGCGCTTTTGTTGGCCTCGGCTACCGCATCGGCGCTTGCACCCAACGACCATGTCGATAACTTCCGGCTGTTTGATCATGCCGGGAAATCCCACGAACTGTATTACCTGTCCGACGCAAAGGCCGTCGTTTTCATGGTGCAGGGAAATGGCTGTCCAATCGTTCGTAACGCGTTACCGCGTTTGAAGGAGATTCGCGATACCTTCGAATCTCAGGGCGTGGAATTCCGGATGATCAATGCCAACCTTCAGGACAATCGCGTATCGATCGCGAAGGAAGCGGAAGAATTCGGTATTGATATACCGATTCTGGTCGACGATACCCAGATCATCGGCGAATCTCTTGGCCTCGTGCGCACGGGCGAAGTATTTGTCATCGATCCCAAGACCTGGACCATAGCCTATCACGGTGCCCTGGATGACCGTCTCACCTACGAAAACCAGAAGGCGGAAGCCAAACATCACTACCTCGCGGATGTTCTCGAGCAAATGGTGGCGGGAGAAGCGGTAAAGGTTGCTCACGCCGACCCGGTTGGCTGTTTGATCAACTTTCCTGAGACCGGCGAGCGAGCAGAGACCGCGCACGCGCAGATCTCCTACTCGGAGACCATCGCGCCGATGCTCCAGGAAAACTGTGTGACCTGTCATCGCGAAGGGGGCATCGGTCCCTGGGCGATGACGGATTACAACATGGTCCGTGGCTTTGCGCCGATGATCCGTGAAGTGATCCGTACCAAGCGGATGCCTCCATGGCATGCCGATCCGCAACATGGCACATGGGCCAACGACCGATCGCTGGCACCGGAACAGATACAAACGCTCGTGCATTGGGTGGAAGCCGGTGCACCCCGCGGTGATGGACCGGATCCACTTGCCGAAAGCACCAAGGTCTGGCCCGAGTGGGGCATGGGCGAGCCGGATCTGATCGTCGAAATCACCCCGCATTCATTTCCTGCGACGGGTGTCGTAGATTATCAATACCAGCGGGTAGCCAACCCCCTCGATCACGATGTATGGGTTCGCGCGGTGGAAATTCTCCCGGGTGATCGATCAGCACTACACCACGTCATTACCATGTTTGGCGAAGAACATCCCGAAGCCGAAAATCCAAGGCGAAGATTTGTTACCAAGGGAACCCTGGGCGGGTACGTGCCCGGAAATTCAACGGAAATATTCCCCGAGGGAACGGGTACGCTGCTTCCAGCGGGATCTACCTTTATGTTTCAGATGCACTACACCACGTACGGCAAGGCTGGTACGGACAATTCCCGGTTTGGCATTTATTTCTACGACGAGAAGCCCGAGCATCAGCTTGCCGGTACGGTGTTGATGAACACGAAAATCAAAATTCCGGCCAATACCAAGGCTCATACGGAGTCAGCATCACAAGTGTTGAAACGTGATGTTTTGCTGTATAGCTTGCTGCCGCATTCTCACTTCCGGGGGACGGCGTCTGATTTCATCGCCATCTACCCGAACGGTGATGAAGAAGTGTTGTTATCCGTGCCGAAGTACGACTTCAACTGGCAGACGAGCTACGAGCTTGCCGAACCTAAGTTGCTGCCAGCGGGAACGACCCTCGTGCACCACACGACCTGGGACAATTCCGCGCAGAACAAGGCTAATCCCGATCCCAGCATCGAAGTGACGTGGGGTGAACAAACCTTTGAAGAGATGCTGTTTGGTGCCGTGACGTTCCGTTACATGGACGACAATAACGACGAACCCGTGAACCGGCTGAGTCGGGCAGACGACGACTAACACCGGCAACCAACCTCAAACGAACAAAGCCCGTCATACGAGAACGTATGGCGGGCTTCTCCTACTTTTGTAGGTGGTAGTCGTTCGCCGGAAATCAGAAAACGGCCATTGGATTCATCGGTGATCCGGTACCGCCCACGACCCTGAGGGGCGAGGCGACGAACAAAAACGTCCAGCGGTTTCGTTCCCTGGCCGCCTCGGCCACGGGACCCAGATCGAGATTGTCGAGGATCGGCATTCCCAGACCCACCAGCACCAACTCGTGGAGCGGATTGGCCAGGCCTTCGACGCCTGACGGCATTACATCGCTTACCCCATCCGAGCCGATAACGGCAACGTCTCTCGCTTTCAACCAGGGAGCGATGGACGCGTGGGAGCCGGCAGCGGCTTCCAGGAAGTTCCACTGACCTTTTTGACGTATCCGCTCCCAACGGCCGGTTCGAATCAACAGCACGTCACCGCTTGCTACCGTGATCCCCGTTTTGGCTTCCCAGGCTTCGAGATCCTCGATGGTGATCGCATAACCTGGCTCGAGAAAGTCCGTCCCTTTGAACCAGGGCATATCGACCAGCACGCCTCTGGTAAATATCCCATTTTTTGCGTTGTGAATGCCGAGTTTCTCGGCGCCGGTTTCTTTGAGTATCTCGATGGAGAACCCGTTGTACATCTTGCCTTTGTGTATGAAGTGCGCAAGGCCGTCCATATGAGAGTGTGCGAAACCGTGGTATTGAACCGAGTATCTATCACCGGCTACTTGATGGCCGCTGAATGTGCTGACGGTGAGCGTGTGCTCGAACGGATTAGCGTTTATGGCATCGGGTTGTGTGTTGAGATCCAAGGCAAGCGACACCGACAGGCCATCGCGAACGAGCTCCGCCGCCGCTATTCGTTGTTCAGGCGTGATGAGATTGAGCGTGCCGAGTTCGTCGTCTCTACCCCAGCGCCCCCAGTTGGAAATTTCCTGCAGCCATTGTTCAAACTGTGCCGTCGATACAAACTGAGGCTCGTTTTCAGCGGCGTTGACCTGCCAACTGGTTGTGGCAAAGAGTAAGAGAACCCATAGTGATTTATACAGCTTGCCCATGTGGTGACTCCGTTTTTATTGGTCGAGTGCATCCTCGCGACCCGATTGGAGCAGAAAATGACGATTTGAACAAACTGGACGTTGCAGAAGATGCGTGAAGATCATGAAGTTCAACGCTAAACTGCCTGGGTGCTAGCAGATAATCTCGGGAGTAGTAAATTGAGCGAAGCTGACATTCAACCCGTGGACATACCGGATCCTTACTCCCTGGAGCTTTCCGAGATAAATATGTCACTGCCTGCGCTGTTCCAACAGGATCTCCACTGGGCTTACTTCGAGCGGCTGCGCAAGGAGGACCCGGTACATTATTGTGCGGAAAGTGCCTTCGGGCCTTTCTGGTCGGTGACGAAATTCAACGACATCATGACTGTGGAGAAGAATCACAAAATCTTTTCCTCCGAAGGAGGAATAGGGCTCGGTCCGCCGATCAACGAACCACAGTCTGAAGACTTTCGCCCGACCATGTTTATCGCCATGGATCCCCCCAAACACGACGTGCAGCGTAATACGGTGACTCCTGTAGTCGCGCCGAGGAACCTTCAGCTGCTCGAAGGGACGATCCGTGAGCGGGCTGGCGAAATTCTCGATGCTCTGCCGATGGAGGAAACTTTCGACTGGGTAGACCGCGTTTCCATTGAACTAACCACGCAGATGCTGGCAACGTTGTTCGATTTCCCCTGGGAAGACCGGCGTAAACTCACCCGCTGGTCCGACGTCGCGACGGCGGTGCCCGGGGCAGGCTTGATTGAATCGAACGAACAACGCCGTGAAGAACTGCTGGAATGCCTCGAATATTTCACCCGGCTTTGGAACGAGCGGGTGAATGCCGAGCCTGGCAACGATCTGATTTCCATGCTTGCTCATGGCGAGTCCACGCGGCATATGCAACCGATGGAGTTTCTCGGGAACCTCATCCTGCTCATCGTCGGCGGCAACGACACGACGCGTAATTCCATCAGCGGTGGCGTGTTGGCACTGAATGAGAACCCGGTTGAGTATCAGAAACTCCGGGACGACGTCAGCCTGATTCCCAACATGGTGCCGGAAATTATTCGCTGGCAGACGCCGCTGGCCTATATGCGCCGGACAGCGCTGGTCGATACGGAACTCGGGGGCAAACAAATCAAGGCGGGCGACAAAGTCCTCATGTGGTATGTCTCGGGCAACCGCGATGAGGAAGTCATCGACCGCCCGAACGAGTTTCTGATCGACCGGCCCAAGGCGCGTCACCATCTTTCTTTCGGGTTCGGCATCCATCGTTGTATGGGTAACCGTCTCGCCGAGATGCAGCTTCGCATCGTCTGGGAAGAGATCATGAAACGATTCCGCATGGTGGAAGTGGTGGGTGAGCCGGTACGCACTTACTCGACGTTCGTAAAAGGTTTTACCAGGCTGCCGGTGCGGCTTCATGCCTGGTAAGTCGTTACCGGCTTAAACAAAAGGGTCTACGCGGAAGTGTGTGGGTTGATACTGGTATTTCTGGGTAGCGGCGGGAGAAAAGCCGCCACAATTTTCAGCTTGAGAAACTCCTCATCACGAT
>JACZXA010000072.1:14502-20640 GCA_022571865.1 Pseudomonadota bacterium | reverse complement strand
ACCACGGTCGCCTCGGCCGACATCGGTGACATGAGTTTGAGTTTGTTCAGTTCGGAGGAAGCCTTTTCCCTGGCCTCCTTGGTCATGCCGGCTTTCTCGATCCTGGTCTCCAGATCGGCAAGCTCGTTCGGTGCGTCTTCCAGCTCGCCGAGCTCTTTCTGAATGGCCTTCATCTGTTCGTTCAGATAGTACTCGCGCTGGCTCTTCTCCATCTGCTTCTTGACCCGCCCGCGAATGCGCTTCTCCATCTCGAAGACGTCGATTTCGGAGTACATTAAGCTCAGCAGGAGGTCGATACGGTCTTTGAGGACAAACGATTCGAGCACGGACTGCTTGTCTTTGATCTTCAGCGACATCTGGGCGGCGATGGTATCAACGAGCCTTGCCGGGTCGTCGATACTCGCAAGCGAGGACAACACCTCCTGAGGCACCTTCTTGCTGACCTTGACATATTGCTCAAACTGATTCATGACGGTGCGGACCTGACCCTCGCCTTCCCGACCTTCACTCTCCTGCTCCGTAAACAACTCCGCCTCTGCCTGGATGAAGTCGTCACTGTTGTCGAGTGCGAGGATGCGCGCACGCTGCCCGCCTTCCACCAGGACTTTCACCGTATTGTCAGGTAGTTTGAGCAGTTGCAGAATGGTGGCGACAGTACCCACTTCAAAAAGATCATCTGCCGTTGGATCGCCGACATCCGCCTCGCGTTTGGCAACGAGCAGTATCTGCTTGTCATTTGTCATCGCCGCGTCGAGTGCACGAATTGAACTTTCCGTACCCACGAACAGTGGATGAACGCCATGGGGATAAACCACCATGTCACGCAACGGAAGCACGGGGATCTGGGTTATTCTGACATCAGTCACTTAAGGTTTGCCTCGAAGTTCTGGCGCATATTGTGCAAGGATTGCCATACCGACGTTGTGATGCAGGCACCGTCATCACACGACCATATCACGAAGCGGTGTGGATGTGATGGCGTCGCAATCCGGGTGGAGCTCTCAGTGGGTCAATCTTTTGGCGCGGCCTGCACCTTGTCGACGTTTTCGTAGATCAACATCGGCTCGCTGTCACCCTTGATGACGCTCTCGTCGATAACCACTTTGCTTACCGATTCCGAAGATGGCAGATCGAACATCGTTTCGAGTAGCACAGCTTCGAGAATGGATCTCAAGCCGCGCGCGCCCGTCTTTCGTTCCATGGCTTTCTGGGCGATGGCTTGTAAGGCATCTTCCCGGAAATCCACATCGACACCTTCCATCTCGAAAAGCTTGGAGTACTGCTTGGTGAGGGAGTTCTTCGGCTCGGTGAGAATCCTGACCAGGGATTCGGTGTCGAGTTCTTCGAGCGTAGCGACGACGGGCAGACGGCCGACGAATTCGGGAATGAGACCATAGCGAATGAGATCCTCCGGCTCCACCTGGCGTAGTGTTTCGCCGATATTGTCGCGATCCGATTCGCCTTTGACCTCGGCGCCAAAACCAATGCCCGATTTGTCGGAACGATCGATGATCACCTTTTCCAAACCGGCAAATGCCCCACCACAGATGAACAGAATGTTGCTGGTGTCGACCTGCAGGAACTCCTGTTGGGGGTGTTTGCGCCCACCCTGGGGTGGGACCGAGGCGATCGTACCTTCGATCAATTTCAACAACGCCTGTTGGACACCCTCGCCGGAAACATCGCGAGTGATCGACGGGTTGTCGGATTTCCGCGAAATCTTGTCAATCTCATCGATGTAGACGATGCCTACCTGGGCGCGCTCCACATCGTAGTCACACTTCTGGAGTAGTTTCTGGATGATGTTTTCGACGTCCTCACCGACGTATCCCGCCTCGGTGAGCGTGGTGGCATCGGCAATGGTAAACGGGACGTCTAACAGTCGCGCCAACGTTTCGGCCAGCAACGTCTTACCACTGCCGGTTGGTCCGATGAGCAGAATATTGGATTTCGAGAGCTCTACGTCGTCTTTCTTGCCGCTGTAGTTCAGCCGCTTGTAGTGGTTGTAAACGGCAACGGCCAGCACCTTTTTCGCGTGCACCTGGCCGATGACGTATTCATCGAGAATGTCATTGATCTCCTGGGGAATGGGCAGTCGATCGCCTTCGCTGTTCTTGCCACTTTCGGAGATTTCTTCGCGGATGATGTCGTCGCACAGCTCGACACATTCGTCACAGATGAAAACCGAGGGACCGGCGATGAGCTTGCGTACCTCATGTTGGCTCTTGCCGCAAAATGAGCAATACAGGAGCTTGCCTGAATCGTCGCTTTTGCCGCCGTCATCCGCCATAGATACCTCTGCCTGGGTGGGTTGGCATTACCATGCGTGCTTCACAGAGATTTTGCAAGTGCGCCATGTAAGGGGTTATACAGCAAATTCTGCCAGGAAATATCGACTGTTACTCACCAACCACTTTGGCCAATTTCTTGCGTGGTTCCTTCACAAGATCGACCAGACCGTAGTCTACGGCCTCCTGTGAGCCCATCCAATAGTCCCGATCGGTGTCTTCGGCAATTCGCTCGATGGGTTGGCCTGTGTGTTCGGAAAGGAGCTCATTGAGCCTTTTTCGCATGAGCAGAATTTCTTTTGCCTGGATCTCTATATCTGCCGCGACGCCGCGTGATCCGCCGGACGGCTGGTGAATCATCATGCGGGAATTCGGCAAGGTATGGCGTTTGCCGGATGCGCCGGCCGCCAGCAGGAACGATCCCATGCTCGCCGCTTGACCGATACACATCGTGCTCACATCGCAGCGGACAAATTGCATCGTGTCGTAGATGGACATGCCCGCAGTCACAGACCCCCCCGGCGAGTTGATATACAAAGAAATGTCTTTGTCGGGATTCTCCGACTCCAGAAAAAGCAATTGAGCCACAACCAGGTTCGCCACATGATCGTCCACCGCTCCCACTATGAACACGATTCTGTCCTTCAACAGCCTCGAGTAGATATCGTAGGAGCGCTCACCCCGGGCGGATTGTTCCACGACCATCGGCACGAGGCCGAGATCTGTCGTTTGAATGCGGGTGGGATCAAAAATTTCCGTCATCGTTTTCTCCGTCGAAGCTAATCTGAATTTTCGCTTTCCGAGTCTGGCAAAACCGCCTCTGGCGATTGCGCATCTTTAATCTGCATCGGCTTCAATAGCGGTTCCGGCAATAATGTCGGCGTAGTTACTGGGCACGATTTCGACAACGGCCTGTGCCACGACGTGATCGATTACCTTGTCTTCCAGTACGGTCATCTCGATCTGCCGTAATTGATCGGCATTACTGTAATAGTAGTTTATTACCTGCTGCGGCTCGGCATAGGGCTGCGCCAGCGCCTCAATGCGCTCCCGTACCGTGTCCGGATCCGCGATGAGTTCTGCGGTTTCGACGATTCGGTTGACAATCAACCCCACCATGACCCGCTTCTGTGCTTGAGGCCTGAAAAAGTCGTCTGGCAGATCTGAGTCATCCTCTTTCGATCCATACGAACGCATCTGCTGCGACATCTGATCTTTCAGAATATGAATTTCTCGATGCACCAAAGCGTTGGGCAACTGGGCGTCATGGAGCTCACCGAGCCGATCCATGACCTGGCTTTTCAGTTGATTGCGAGCAGCCGCGTCCATCTCCCGCTGCATGTTGTCGAGTATGTCATCGCGAAATGCCTCGAGCCCGCCTTCTTCGATGCCGAATGCGGTAAAAAATTCTTCGTCGAGCGCTGGCAGCCTGGCGCGTTCCACCAACTTGATTGTGATCTTGAATGTCGCCGTTTTACCCCGCAGGTTTTCGGCCCGATAGTCCTCGGGAAATATCGCGTCGAACTCGGATTCACTGCCGGCTGACTGACCACGAACACCGGCATCGAAATCTTCGATCATCTGTCCGGAACCGATGATGAATTTCAAGTTTTCCCCACTTCCTCCGTCAAACGTTTCCCCATCGAGATACCCGGTAAAATCCAGCGTCACCTGGTCGTCGTCTTCGGCGCCGCGTTCGACGCCCTCCCAGGTTTTGCGCTGATCGCGCAGCCGTTCGGTCATATCGTCGATGTCTTCGGCGGTGATTTCCGCTTCCGGCTTCCTGACCTCGACCTTTGACAGGTCCGTCACCTCTATATTGGGAAAAACTTCGAAGGTTGCGGTGAACTCGAAATCACCACCGGGCGCCATCTTCACCACCTCGAGATTCGGCGACCCGACCGGGGTCAGATCTTCCTCCTGAACCGCCTCGACAAAGCTTGATTGCATGAGCTCGCCCGCAACCTCGGCCCGCACCGCTTGACCATAACGCCGCCGTACCTCTTTCATCGGCACCTTGCCGGGCCGGAATCCCGGCAAACGCACCTCGTTTGCAGCCTTTCCCAGCCGCGCGGTAATCTGTCCTTCGAAGGTTTCGGAAGGCACCAAAATTGTCAACCGACGCTCGAGCCCGGTCATGGTTTCAACGGATATCTGCATTACGCGTTTCTATAAGCCCGTTCCAAATTGGGGTGGACGATGGGGCTCGAACCCACGACCGCCGGGATCACAACCCGGAGCTCTACCAACTGAGCTACGCCCACCAAAATCATACTCCTGTTCATTCAAATGGCACGCCCATAAGGAGACGTGGCGCGCCCGGAAGGACTCGAACCTTCAACCCTCGGCTTAGAAGGCCGATGCTCTATCCAGTTGAGCTACGAGCGCAACATCTAATCGCCCTCTTGTTAGCATGATTGGTCGGGGTAGAGAGATTTGAACTCCCGACATCCTGCTCCCAAAGCAGGCGCGCTACCAGACTGCGCTATACCCCGATACATCAAAGCCGCGCGATGATACTGGCGGTATTTTAGACCGTCAAACCGCATTTCTGCACCGTCCTACTCTATGTAAAATAGCACCAAAGATGGAGTAACTATGACTGCACAGATTCTCGACGGCAAAACGATTGCCAAAAACCTGCGCCGGGAACTCCGCGAGCGAGTTGCCGAGCGCGAAGCTGCCGGTATGAGACCGCCAGGGCTTGCCGTCATCCTGGTCGGCAACGATCCGGCAAGCGAGGTATACGTTCGAGGCAAAAGGCGCGATTGCGAGGAAGTGGGCTACCATTCCAACTTTCAACACCTGAGTACCAATGTCTCTCAACAGGACCTGGAAGATCGGGTCGTCGCCCTCAACCATGACCCCAACATCCATGGCATTCTCGTACAGAATCCGCTTCCCGAGCATATCGACGAGTCGCGGATCATCGATCTCATCGACCCGTTGAAGGACGTTGACGGCTTCCATCCCTACAACATCGGCCGCCTGGCCCTGCGTCGTCCAAGCCTGCGCTCCTGTACACCCAAAGGCATCATGCACCTGTTGGAACACACAGGCGTCACTCTGCTGGGCCTGGACGTGACCGTCATTGGCGCCTCCAATCATGTTGGCCGACCCATGGGTCTGGAACTCCTGATCGCCGGGTGTACGGTGACCACCGCGCACAAGTTCTCCAAAAATGCCAAAGCCAGCGCAAGAACCGCGGACATTCTCGTGTCCGCGGTCGGCAAGCCTGGATTGATTGACGGTGATTGGATCAAACCAGGCGCCATTGTCATTGACGTTGGACTCACCCGTAATGAAGACGGTACGCTCACCGGTGATGTAGTTTTCGAAGACGCGCTCGAATGCGCCTCATGGATCACCCCCGTTCCCGGCGGCGTAGGTCCGATGACCCGGGTGGCGATGCTGCAAAATACCCTCATTGCGGCCGAAGGCAACATCCCTTGACAAGCATCTTCGTATCGGATCTGCATCTCGGTGACATCGAAGAGCCGCAGTTTCAGTGTTTTGCTGAACTTCTCGAGGTGGAAGCAAAAAGCGCAAGCGCAATTTATCTGCTGGGCGATCTAACCGAGGTCTGGGTCGGTGACGACGACGACGGGGCGCTCGCCGTTGCGCTGCAAGACTTGCTCGCCCAGGCAGCACGTCGATGTCCCGTTTACCTCATGCATGGCAACCGCGACTTCTTGATCGGCACCCGGTTCGCCGAGCGAGCCGGCATCGAACCGATCATTTGCATCAACAAAGTGGACCTCGTGGACCGCGCGGATTTGCAGCCGATTCTTGGCGTCTACAGCCAGCTCGGCTATCGCGTGCTCTTGCTTTCGGCCACCGAGGGTTGGGG
>JACZXA010000072.1:0-14492 GCA_022571865.1 Pseudomonadota bacterium | reverse complement strand
GGAGACGCTTTTTGCGTGGATGACGTCGACTATCAAAGGCTCCGCCGCATGCTGCGCTCAGAGGAGTGGCAAGCCGACATGCTCGCCCGGTCGCTCGAGGAGCGCCGGGCATTCGCGCGAGGCTTGAGGGAGCAAAGTCGGTCGAGCAACGCGAACAAGCCCGAGAACATCATGGACGTCTCCGCGAGTGAAGTCGCTTCCGTAATGGCTTCGAAACAGGCGAACCGGCTGATACATGGGCACACCCACCGCCCTGGAGAACACACCGAAATCTGGGGTAAACGGTACGTACTCGGCGCCTGGGAGCGATGCGGCTGGCTGCTCCGCTGGACCCCGCCTAACGAGCCCCGGTTGGAATGTTTTCCGCTAACGGGCCACTATGGAACCTGAACACGGTGTCTTCTTCACAGACGAGGCCGGATTCCAGCCCCAGCATCTCCTCGAGTTTCGGCTGCACCGATTTCTCGGCATAACGCTCCGCCAGATTCAAGTAGTCGGTGAAATGACGCGCCTCGGAGGTCGCCAGAACCCGGTAGAAATCTCCGAGTTCAGCGGGCAAAACATCCGTTAACCCGATGAATCGCTCACACGATCGCGCCTCCACGATCGCCCCCGTCAACAGCGTATCCACCAGCCTTTCCGGTTCGACGGTACTGACCTTTTCTCGCAGGGCCGAGAGGTAACGGCTGGAGGACAAATGTTGATAAACAATCCCCCTGTCCTGCAACAGTTTGTGTACCTGCTCGAAATGACGCAGTTCCTCGCGGGCCAACCGGGAAAGACTCTGCAACAAGTGCGGATGGTCGACGTAGCGAAACAGCAGACTGAGTGCCGTTCCGGCAGCTTTTTTTTCGCAGTGCGCGTGGTCGATGAGCAACGTGGGCAAGTTTGCCTTGGCCTGTTCGAACCACAAGGCGGGTGTCCGGCAGGGTAAGAAATCGATAACCGCTTGTAGATCAGCATCCATCCAGCATCCTCGGCTACTGAACGGGCGTCTTGAAGTTACGTTCGTATACGGCGAGCGAACGTTGATAGAACTCCCCTTCTATCTGTTCGAGAATCTCCCCCGGATCAAGCGCGTTGAACTCAGACTCGTCGTTCGAGACCGACACCAGACCAACGGCGTCGAGATCGAGACCCTGTCTGTGCATTCGGCACAGCACTTCGTACGCAAGCCGAGCTTGAGGGTGTTGATCCGCGTCGGGCACGTCGAGGGAAACTGCCCTGGCTAACAAGCGTTTCGCGTCTTTGATCCTGACTTTTGCAACCACAGCACCGGCTCGGAGATCCTGCAGGCGGTCCCAGACGCGATCTCGTTGATCGTCGGCAAAACCGTTCCACTGTACGATCTCGTGAGCAAATCGTTTGCAGCCACGGCAAACCAGATCACCGTAAGTTGTGGAACAGATCCCAACGCAGGGAGTGCGTCGGTGAGTCAACTGGAACAATCTCCTAATGCGACAGGCTGAATGCCAACCGAAACTGCAAGCGTCTGAGCTGACCTCGTAGTTGGCGTATTTCTGTACCACTACGGGTACCGGATGGATTGTACAGGAGCGTGTTCAACTCGGCGACGACGTTGTCCACTTGAGTCGCCTCCAACCCGGCTTCTTCGGCAACGCGGCGAATGAACGCCCCCGGGGGTTCCGATGCCACGCGGGGATATCCAAACCCGGCCAGGCGATCGCCGAAGCGTCTTATCAATCGTTCGACCGGATGCCGGTGTACCGGCCGGCGGCGCCAGAAAAGTGCAATGGCAACCAACCCGACGCTGGTACTTCCCCCCAGCAGGATGGCCAAACCGATGCGCGTAGGGGTCAACTCTCCCAACAGGTTTTCAAGAAAACCCGCTTGAAACCGGGTGTCGTAACCAATTACCCAGAGATTCCAGCGATGCTCCAGCGAATCGGTCCAGTCCAGAAATCGACCCAGGAACCCCCAATCACCCATGCGCACGCTCGTGAACAGGGACAATGCGGCTCGATCCGTCAGCGACAGGGCCGCGTTCAATCCCAGCTCTATCCGCTCAGGCGCAACCGCGGCGGTCGGATCTACCCGAGTCCATCCGCGTCCCGCCATCCACACCTCGGCCCAGGCATGGGCATCGTATTGCCGGACCACCAGATGGTTGCCGATGGGGTTGATCTCCCCGCCCTGATAGCCGCCCACCATGCGGGTCGGAATTCCGACGCTGCGCAGCATGAATACGAAAGCACCCGCATAGTGGGTGCAAAAACCGGCACGAGTATCGAACCAGAATTCATCGATACTATGCTCGCGCTGGAGCGTTGGGGGTTGCAGCGTATACGAAAAAAGTTCCTGGCGGATGTGGCGCAACACCGCATCGATGAACGTCGCAACATCCTTACCGGAATCAATGTAGAGCGCCTGCGCAAATGCTCTGATACGTGGATTGTCACCTTCCGGCAGCTTTTTCTCGCGCACCCGTATGACCGGGATGAGTCTGTCGTCCATCAACTCACCGGGACGAGACACGACCTCATAACGAAAAACACTCATCACCGGATCGTCAGCGACCAGTCGATAGTCGAGCGTTCGAGCGACGTTCGAGGCTTCGGCGGTTGCCGTATCGAGAGCAAACAACCAGTTGCTCATGGTGGGCTCGAGTAACACCTCGTAACGGATCTCCTCACCGGAGTAATTTTCATCGAGCCTGGGATGAGAGGGTTTGAATTGCGGCCCCAGCGACCAGGTACCGGATTTGAAATCCGAGTAAACGAGCCCCCGCCAGTACAGATCTTTGTTAGCTGGCACCGGGTCTCGGAAAACAACCCGGAAAGCAAGCTCGTCAGACTGGGCCAACCGGGCAATGTCACCGGGTGTCATGTGATCGCTGATTCCGGTGGTGGCGCCCATCGGCAGGGGGACCGTCCACAGCGGCGCGATGCGCGGGAAAAACAAGAACAGAACGATGGCAAACGGCAGTGCTTGAACGACGAGGCTACCGGCAAGGCGCAACGACGCCAGCGGCCGCACGCGGGTGTGAAGCTGATTCATACCCACCATGGCCGCCGTCACCATGATGGTTGCGATGAGTTCGTATATCGCAACCAGAATCGATTGGTCGAAGAGGAATTGCGTGGCGATGATGAAATAGCCTAAGAAAATAACGAGGTAGGCGTCCCGGCGTCCCTTCATCTCAATGAGTTTGAGCGCAAAAGCGAGAATCAACACCGACGCCGCCGCCTCCAGGCTGTAGGCAGAGACACCGCTCACCGCAACGCCTGCGAAAGACGCAATGACCAGAAGCGCTTTGATCCAGCGCCGGGGATGGTCCCAGCGTCCCTGATAAACGCCCATACGCCAGTATCCGCAAAACAAACCGACGGCAATGATCCAGGGCGAAAGTTGCATGAAGTAAGGCAACACCACCACGATCTGGGCGATCATCAGCAGCGCCAGCGAGTTGCGTGGAATCTGGTACGCAACCCCAAGGGCTTCGTTAACTTTCGGCGAGTCCATACAGCGCGAGTTCCCTTAAAAGCGGTTCCAGGTGTGCTTCGCCAATTGCCGGAGTTATTTCCGTTGCCCCCAGCCGCAAACCGAATTCCCGTTCCAGGCGTGTGGCCCTCAGAGCAAGCCCGGTCAGGCGGCTGAGTCGTTCTTCCAGAGGACCGGATACCTCCTCGAGATCCAGCCAAAGCCTTGGTTCAACGAAGCTCGCGTAGCGTTTCACCACCAGCTCCCCGGAACGCGCATAGGAACGCCAGATGATGTGTTTCACCGGATCTCCCGGCAGATAGCTTTTGATGTCACTGAAATCATCGCTGCCCAGAGGATCGATGAGTTGGCCGTCATCTCGTCGCCCCGGGGTCGACTGGGGAAAGTCCTGAAAAATTGGTTTGGGGTAAACGAGTGACTGAACACCAAGATCAACCCAGGTCCAGGCACGCAACAGACCCAACGGATAATAGGTTTCTACCAGCAACCGCCCCGGGTCGAGCCTGCCCCGCCGCTCGGCTTTAACAAAAAGTCGAACACCGGCTGCTTCCTGCTCGTTGAGTTCCGCCCATTGTTTGATGCCTTCCGGCCAGCCGAGTTGGATTCCTTCTCTGCCTTTTCCCTGGGGGCGGACCACGCGCACGTTGAACTCGATATCCTCACCAACGAACCCAGGACGTGTGCCTACCAGTTCCAACGCCAATCCCGAAAGATTTCGGAACGTGTACAGTATGGTCAGCAGAAACATGCTGCCTAAAAGAAACGCGACACCGTACACAAGGCTCGACTGATAATTGACGGCGCCAAGAATCAACAACAACAGCAACCCGCCAAAAACGAAACCGGTCAGATTCGGAAAGATGAAGATGTTTCTCTGACTGAGGGTGATTTGTCGACTGGGTGGAATACGCCGATCGAGCCAGCGGCCGAACCTGCTGGCCTGCAGATCCTGCGGCGGGATGCTTCCCGGCCACATCGGCCCTCGATTCCTGGTTCCCGAAGTCGCCACTTTAGGTGGCCCCTAACCTACCACGTCTACGCCTGACAGAAGTTTCTGAGCCAACGCGCCCCCGCCGTGCCCGGAATAGTCTGCCGCTTCTCGTAACCTGTGTTCTACCACGCTCGGTAACACCGCCTGAACATCTTCTGGAACCACATGGCTGCGATCGTGAATCAGCGCCCAGGCACGCGCACTGTGCAAAAGCGCAATCGCCCCGCGTGGTGAAAGCCCATAAGCAAACTCCGCAGCCTGACGACTATGACCGACGAGTCGCTGGATGTATTCGATCAGCGGATCCGAGACTTTTATGTCGTCGACCGACTGCTGTATTTTTTTCAGACCCTGCAGATCGATAATCGCGCCCAGAGTCTCGAGCGCCTTGCGGCGGTCGCCTCCGCGCAGCAGTTCACGCTCCGCATCCGGCTCCGGATAGCCGATTTCGATGCGCATCAGAAACCGGTCCAGTTGGGATTCGGGAAGCGGGAACGTACCTGTCTGGGTCACTGGATTCTGGGTAGCCACGACAAAAAACGGTTCCGGCAAAGGGCGGGTCATGCCTTCGACAGTCACCTGTCGCTCCTCCATCGCTTCGAGCAATGCGCTCTGACTTTTTGGTGTTGCCCGGTTGATTTCGTCCGCCAGCACCAACTGGGCGAACAGGGGTCCTTCAATGAACCGGAACTCACTGGTGTTCTTGTCGAAAATCGATGTACCGATGATGTCCGCCGGTAACACATCACTGGTAAATTGAACACGGTTGTAACTCAAGCCCAGCACTTTGGCCAGCGCATGGGCAAGCAGGGTTTTGCCCATACCGGGAAGGTCTTCGATGAGCAGGTGACCCCGGGCAAACAGGCAAGCCAACGCGAGTTTTATCGCATCTTCTTTTCCGAGCAATATCCCATTAAGCGCTCCGATGAGCGCTTCTATCTGATCTTTCACCTCAGACGTGGTTGTGTAACTCGGCGACCGTTTGATCGGAGTTGAATTCCTTGTCACGTTTCTGCTTCATCTTGTCGCTTCGGGCCAACGATAGACGCTCTAGATAAACCTCGTCTATGTCACCGGTCACGTATTTGCCATCGAAAATGGAACACTCGAAACTTTCGATAGCCGGATTGCCTTCCTTTGCGCTCATGATCAGATCTTCGATCTTCTGGTAGACCAACCAGTCAGCGCCGATGAGTTCGGCAATCTCCTCTTCGGTGCGTTCGTGGGCCACCAGTTCATCACGCACCGGCATATCTATCCCATAGACGTTGGGATGCCTGACGGCGGGTGCCGCCGAAGCGACGAACACCTTGTTTGCACCGGCGTTCCTCGCCATGCGAATGATCTGCCGTATGGTGGTTCCACGCACGATTGAATCGTCCACCAGCATGACATTTTTGCCTTTGAATTCGAGTTCGATGATGTTCAGTTTCTGGCGGACCGATTTTTGCCGTTCGCTCTGGCCGGGCATGATGAACGTTCGCCCGATATAGCGATTCTTGATGAACCCTTCGCGATACTTCACGTTCAGCTGATGAGCAAGGGGTAACGCCGCCGTACGGCCCGTATCGGGTATGGGAATGATGGCATCGATGTCGTGTTTGTCACCCGCGTACTGCTCCAGGATCCGCTGGGCAAGGAGGTCGCCCTGGCGCAGCCGAGATTTGTAAACCGACACGTCATCCAGAATTGAATCCGGGCGGGCGAGATAAACGTATTCGAAGATGCAGGGTGTCAATTTGGTCTCTTTGGCACAAACGCGGGTATGCAATTCCCCCCGGTTGGTTATGTAGACCGCCTCACCCGGTGCAACGTCGCGGATGATCTCGAAGCCGAGTATATCCAGAGCCACACTTTCCGAGGCAATCATGTACTCGGTTCCGGCATCGTTCTCGCGCCGTCCAAATACGAGTGGACGTATTCCGTAGCGGTCGCGAAAGCCGACGATGCCGCTGCCGATGATCATCGCGACAGCCGCGTAGGCACCTCGACAGCGCCGATGCACACCTTCCACCGCGGCAAAAATATGATCCGGGTCGGGTTGTGGCGCGCCTTGTCTGTGTTGGTGTTGTAACTCGTGAGCAAAAACGTTCAACAACACCTCCGAATCGCTTTTCGTATTGAGGTGTCGCAAGTCTTCCTGAAACAGATCCGCTTGCAGCGACTCCGCATTGGTCAGATTGCCGTTGTGGGCAAGCGTGATCCCGTAAGGCGAATTGACGTACATCGGTTGGGCTTCGGCAGAACTTGCCGAACCCGCCGTCGGGTAACGAACATGGCCGATGCCGATGTTACCGTGCAGAGATTGCATATGGTGTTGTTGAAAGACGTCACGGACGAGGCCGTTGTCCTTGCGGGTATACAGTATCCTGCCATCCGTCGTCGTCATCCCGGCGGCATCCTGACCTCGATGCTGAACCGCGGTGAGCGCATCGTAAATCTGCTGATTCACAGAATGGTTGCCCACGATTCCGATTATCCCGCACATGGTCAGTGCTCCAACGGCTTAATATTCATGGTTCAGCGTTCTCGAGCACTAATCTCCTAGCTTGTTGCCGACCTGAATGACCACATCCTTGGCCTTACCCATCAGTTTCAGTATGTCCTGTTCGAACGCGAGTAATTCTGGAGTGATCCTCGATGTATGCCACCAGATGCTTTCATCCGCGAAGGGTCTCATTACGACCAGGGCGACGATGCAGACCAACAAGCCCCTCGCGCTGCCAAACAGGAAGCCGAGGAACCGATCGGTACCGCTCAAACCCGTACCCTTGACCACTTTGGCGACCAGCCACTGAATCAGACTGCCTACGATAAGGGTCGCAACGAAAATCAGCACAAAGGCGATGACGAGGCGAATCGATGCGTCTCCCAAATCGCTGCTCAACTGGTCGCGTAATGACGATGAAAGATACAGCGCGAGAATAAAGGCTGCGAACCAGGATGCAAGCGACAGCACTTCTTTGAAGAGCCCCCGCACCAACCCGATTAAGGCCGACACCAGGATGATGATGAGAATGACGATGTCGGCAACCGCGAGTTCCATCAATGTGAAAAGGCCATCAGGCGAGCGGCAACTTCATATTGGCCGGACAGTTCCTGTTGCAACATTTCCGCTTCGGTCAAATCCAACAATGGGCCCACCGCGACTCGGTAACGAATTGCGTTGCCATTTTTGATGGTCGATAGAAACGCCTCGTAACCGTCATCGCGTAACTCGGTACGGAAACTGAGCGCGTTGTCGTGTTCTGCAAAGCTTGCAACCTGAATGGCCCACACATCGGTGGCACTCGCCACCGCGCCGAGCACCGGCTCGCCAAACAGGGTGTTACTCCCGCGATGAAAGCCGTCGTCGTCCACTTCACGACGAAGCGCATCAACCCTGGCAATAAAATCGCTTTGCGGCGCGACTTCCCGGTACGGTCGAACGTCAGGCAGCGAAACCGCTGAAGACATGGGCTCGAGGGATACGGATGGCAAGCCGTCCCCATCGAATAACATGGGCAGGCAGACGATGACGACCGCAAGAAGAAAAAGACTCCCGGTGACGCGATAACGGGTCTGCTCATTCATCTTTTTTACAAAGATCTTTCAGCAATGTGTGAGGCACTACCTATTTTCCTGCTGCTCTTATAGATCACCTGAGATCGCAGAGCAATTCACGAACTGCGGAAGCTACAGCAAACGAGCCAAAGCCGAGAATAACATCCTCCGGGCTCGTTAACGAACTCGCGAGCCTGAGCGCTGCGGCTACGTTATCGACGGAGCTCGATGGCAGACCCGCGGGGATGTTCGCCTGCAGATCCTCGGCGCTTACGCCCCTGGCGCCGGGGGTCGATATGCATATCCAATGGCTCACCAGCGGCGCCAGCACCTGGACCACACCGCTCGAGTTTTTGTCCCGAAACATCCCGAAAATTGCCACCAGACGTTTGCCTGGATAACGGATCTTCAGCAGCTCGGCCAGAAACGCCGCACCTGCCGGGTTGTGGGCAACATCGATGAGCCACTGCCGCCCGTCATACTGAAAACCTTCAAATCGCCCTGGCAGCATGGCCCCTTCGAGCGCGGTTTGAACCATCTGTGGCGTTACCTCGGCCAGGCAGTGGGCAATTTCGATGGCAAGGGCACAATTGTGCGGCGCGAGCTTTCCCCAGGGCAGGGTCGGGAACTTCCCCCAGGGGGTGGTGAGCGACCAATCGGATGCGGTCATTTCCAGTTCGAGTTCGACGCCTAAGCGAGTCGTCTCGCATCCGAGCACGCCCGCCCGTTCAACAACCGAAGCCGTCACCCTCTCGCCCAGGACAACCTGCTGACCCGGGCGTAACACACCCGCCTTCTCCGAGCCAATCACCTCGAGGTCGTCGCCGAGATAATCCTGGTGATCGAGTCCGATACTGGTAATGGCGGCTACGTCCGCGTCCACGATATTAAGCGCATCGAGGCGACCCCCGAGGCCGACCTCGAGGATGGCAACGTCGACGACGGAAGTGCGAAAGACATCCAACGCAACCAGCGAAGCAAATTCGAAATAGGTCAGAGGTACACCGTGCCGGGCGTTTTCGACATTCGAGAAACTCTCGCACAACACTTCATCCGCACACGACTCACCGTCCAGGCGAACGCGTTCGTTGAACACATGTACATGTGGAGACAAGGTCGTGCCCACCTTCAAGCCGCCCGCCCTAAGTAGAGATTCCGTGAATACCGCGGTTGATCCTTTACCGTTGGTTCCGGCGACAATCACCGTGCGCGACGGTGTTGGTACCAGGCCCATGGCATCGGCGACTTTCCGAACTCGTTCGAGTCCGAGTTCCATGTCCTTGGGGTGGATGGCCTCGATGAAGTTCAGCCACTCGTTCAGGGTTTCAGGCATCCAGCGCTTCGCGAATCGTCCTGACGCATTCCGTCAGCAGTTCCACAATAGTATCCGTGGTTTTATTCGCGCCCATAATCGACACCAGCACGGTACCTATGACCACGCCATCGGCACACCTCGCGGCCGCCTTTGCCGATACTCCATCCTTGATACCGAACCCAACCATCACCGGCAGATCGGTCGTTGTCTTCAGTGCGGTCACTTTGTCTGCGACCGATTCCACTTCGATATGATTCGCTCCGGTAATACCTTTCAACGCAACGTAATACACAAAACCCTGCGCTCGTTCAGCGATGAAACGAACCCGCACTGCCGTTGTGGTCGGTGCCACGAGGTAGATCAGATCGATATCGTGGGCTTGCAACAACGGCGCGATCTCCTCGGCTTCCTCCGGCGGTAGATTCACCATGATCAAGCCATCCACACCAGCGCCCTGGGCAAGTTCTGCAAAGGTGGCCACACCCATGGTCAGGACCGGATTCAGATAGCCCATCAGTACGATGGGTGTTTCGTCATCGTGGCGACGAAAGGCACTCACCATTTCAAGTACCTTAGGCAGCGTTACCCGATGGGCGAGCGCTCTCTCCGACGACGCCTGAATGGCCGGTCCATCGGCCTCGGGGTCTGAAAACGGTATCCCGAGTTCGAGTACGTCTGCGCCCCCTGTAACGAGTCCCGCCAACGCGGCAACGGTCACTTCCGGGTTGGGATCACCCGCGGTGATGAAGGTGATGAGCGCCTTGCGATTCTCGCTCTTGAGTCGATCCAGCCTGTCGTGCAGGCGACTCACAAAGTAATCCCGTCTATTTCCGCCACACTCAAAATGTCTTTGTCTCCACGACCGGACAAATTCACAATCACGACATCATCGCCGTCCATTGCGGGCACGTGCTGGGCCACCCACGCAAGCGCGTGGCTAGATTCCAATGCGGGCATGATGCCTTCGGTGCGATTGAGTTGGCGGAACGCTTCCATGGCTTCGTCATCGGTCACCGCGCCATACTCGGCACGACCGATGTCTTTCAGGTAGGCGTGTTCCGGCCCGACTCCCGGATAGTCGAGCCCGGCGGAGATGGAATGAGTTTCCATGATCTGGCCGTCGGCGTCTGCCATCAGATAGGTCCGAGCGCCATGCAGAACGCCCACCCGCCCTTCGTTGAGCGGTGCCGCATGGCGGCCAGTGTCGAGGCCGAGACCGGCGGCTTCCACCCCGACCATGCGTACGTCGGGGTCATCGACGAATGGATAAAACAATCCCATCGCGTTGGATCCCCCACCGACACAGGCAACCAGAACATCTGGCAATCGGCCCACTGCCTGTAGACACTGGGCTCTTGCCTCACGGCCGATCACCGCCTGAAAATCCCGCACCATCATCGGATAAGGGTGTGGACCGGCAACGGATCCGATGATGTAGTGAGTGTCATCGACGTTCGTCACCCAGTCGCGCATCGCTTCGTTCATGGCGTCCTTCAACGTCTGAGATCCCGAGGTTACCGAGATCACTTCAGCGCCGAGGAGCTTCATTCGATAGACGTTCAGACTCTGTCGCTGGATGTCCCGGGCGCCCATGTAGACCCGACAGGTCAATCCTAGTCGAGCCGCCACGGTTGCGGTGGCGACCCCGTGCTGGCCAGCGCCGGTTTCCGCGATAATCCGCGGTTTTCCCATACGTTTAGCCAGCAGTCCCTGGCCAATGGTGTTGTTGATCTTGTGAGCACCGGTGTGGTTGAGATCTTCGCGTTTCAGGTAGATGCGAGCACCCTCGATCTCGCGGGTCAAACGTTCGGCGAAGTACAGAGGCGTCGGGCGACCCACATACTGTTCGAGGTCGTGTTGAAGCTCGGCTCGAAAGACCGGGTCGGATTGTGCGCTTCTATAAAGTTCGGTGAGTTCATCGAGGGCATGCATCAGCGTTTCGGCAACAAATCTTCCGCCGTGCTGCCCAAAATGACCCGCAATCGGTTGTTCGTATCTGTTAGATCCCGACACTGCGTACCTCTTGGACAAACTTCATCACTTTTTTCTGATCCTTTTCCCCTTTGTGGGTCGTTTCGACACCACTGCTGACATCCACGCCAAAAGGACGGGTTCGAGCAATGGCCCGAGCCACGTTCACCGGGGTGAGTCCGCCTGCCAACACGAGTGGTTTTTTCACGTTCTCAGGCCACAGCGACCAATCGAACGATTGCCCCGTTCCTCCCATCTGCCCTGGAACGAATGCATCCAATAACAAACAGCATGCGTCGTGAAATTGTGCCTCGAACCGCTCGATGTTCACCCCTCCCGCCACGCGAACGGCTTTCATGTAAGGCAAACGAAAGCTACGGCAATAGTCGGCCGATTCGTCCCCGTGAAATTGCAGGACGTCGAGGTCGACGCTCGACAATATACGCTCTACTTCGGTCGCCTCTGCATCCACAAACAACCCCACCCGGATCAATCGACCCGCTACCGCATCAGCAAGCGTGACTGCGGTGTTGATCGATATCCGTCTGGGGCTTTGCGCGGCAAACTGCAGGCCCATGGCATCGGCACCCGCAGCTACCACAGCGTGAGCATCTTCCAGGCGAGTGATCCCGCAGATTTTGCTCAATACCTTCAAGTTTGCCCGCTCCTGGTTACAACGTGCTTCGTTGCAAGCGGCGTAGTTTAGTGTAGTAAAGCGAATAAAGCGCATGCAACGCTGCAGCCTACAGGTACCTATAGGTGATCCAGGCCATCGAGGGCTCGTAATACTCCGGGCAGGAGTGGTTTGGGAAACGAACGTTCCGGATAGGTGACCGATACCAGGTACAGGCCCCCGGGCGGAGCGGTTTTCGCTCCCTGACGTCGATCACGGCAGGCGAGAAGTTCCGCGAGCCAGCTTTCGGGGCGCCGACCGGTGCCGATCTCCACCAGGCATCCATTGATATTTCGCACCATGTGCAGCAGAAAGGCGTTTGCCACAATGTCCACCACCACAAAACTTCCCGCTCGATGTACCGAGATGTTATGCACGCAACGATGGGACGATTGGGACTGGCATCCCGCGCCTCGAAAAGCGCTGAAGTCGTGCTCGCCCAGGAGACTGCGAGCCGCCCGGTGCATGGCTTCGTCGTTCAACCGGCGTTCGCGTACGGCCAATCCCGCCAGTAGCGGGGAGTCCGCTTCGGCTTCGTAATAAACGTAAAGGTAACGGCGCGCGGTCGCGCTGTAACGGGCATGAAAACCACTGTCGACTTCTCGAGCCCAGCGAACCTTCACCGCGGCTGGACAGTGTGAGTTGGTGCCCCTGATCCACGCAGACAGCGGTCTTTCGTTGCTGGTAACAAATCCAATTACCTGACCCGTCGCATGCACCGCGGCATCTGTGCGCCCCGCCGCCACGACCTCGACGGGCCGATCGGCCACCCTGCTCAAGGCTGTTTCGAGCGTGGCCTGAATCGAAGCAACGTTCTTCTGGCGCTGAAAGCCGTGAAAGCTCGACCCGTCGTACTCAATACCTAAGGCAAGATGTTGCACGTGGAACCTGGGGAGACTCTCGCGTTGGTCGCGGTTGGGCTATATCGATTCCAGTAACTTTTCGGCTTGCTGTCGTTGATCGGCATTACCTTCCGTGATGACTTCCTTGAGAATGTCGCGTGCGCCATCCTTGTCGCCCATGTCGATGTAGGCTCTCGCCAGATCGAGTTTTGTGTTTGCGCTGTCGGCCTCGTCGGCGAATTCGAATTCGTCTTCTTCGGCGGTTGCAACCTCACTCGCAAGCTCTTCGTCCTCGGCGGCAGCCGCTTCTTCGGCCATTTCGCTGTCAAACTCGATGTCATCCAGATTCAACGTATCCATATCTTCGACCGATTCTTCCGCCGCCGGGGATGCTTCCGTACCGGCTTCGGGTTCTTCGACATCGGCGTCCGGGTCGAAGTCGAGGCCCAGGTCGCCACCCAGCTCATCGCTGGAATCTTGTGCGGTCTCGGTATCCGTATCCTCGAGGGTCAGGTTTCCGTCATCGGAGCCTTCAGCGGAGGATTGAGAGCCTTCAGCGGGTTGAGAGCCTTCAGCGGGTTGAGAGCCTTCAGCGGGTTGAGAGTCTTCAGCGCCGTCGAAATCGTCGAGTTCCAACGCGAAATCCCCAGCGGTCCCATCGTCTTCACCTTCCTCCACCGTGTCTTGCGCCGCGTGTTCCCCGTCCTGGATTTGCGCACGTGGATCTTCTTCGTTGTCCAGATCCAGATGGAACTCATCGATAGTGGCGGATGCTTCGGGTTCTTCCTGGAGATCTGTTTGAAGCGAATCCTCTCCACCGGGCACGCCTTCCAGCGGCGCATCGACCGCCAAATCACTTTCACTGATACGGCCTTCCAGTTCCCTTGCGAACAATAGCGCGTCTTCGTCATCACAGCGCTCCAACAGGCTAACCATATGAGTGTTGAAAGCTTCCTTGTCATGGGTTTCGACATAAAGTTCGAGCAACTTCAGGCGTACGTCATTGCGTTCAGGCGCCTCGTCGATTACCCCGAGCAGCAGCGCAATGGCCTGGGGGTACCGACCGTAGGCAATGTAGATATCCGCTTCGCCGATGACGTCGCTGGTTTGTACGCCTTGAATTTCGGATTCTTGCTCCGCTTGTTCATCGCTATCCCGAAACTCGTCGGCGTCGTCACCCTCGCGCTCATCGGTAGTTTGTTCGTCTTCATCATCCTGCTCGCGGGAATCTGAGCTCTCAGCGACCGTTTCTTCTTCTGGCCGCATCGCCCGGGAAACTACCGGTTCCGCCTGCGCGACGATGGGTTCGGCATAAAGCTCATCGGTGGCCTCGCGCGCGCGTCGAGCCCTGATCATTACAACCACCAGAAGCAAGACCAAAACAGCTAAACCAGCACCCAGCGCGTAGGGCGACTGCCACCACGGTATGGAAGCCTGAGTCGAAATGTTTTGGTTTTGGTTCTGAGCTGCAAGATTCTGCATCTCTCGTTGGATTTCGGCCATCTGGGCCTGAAGTTCTGCAATCTGTTGGTCTTTCACCTGCAGTTGCCGATCCTTGACGGCCAGTTGGCTGGTCGCGAGTTCCTGTTCGCGATCCAATTGATAGGTCAGTTCGTCTACCTCTCTCGTGAGGCGATCCTGTTCCTCCAGAGCGGCATTGATCTGTTCGCTGGCAGTGCTCGCGTCGGCACCGCC
>JACZXA010000261.1 GCA_022571865.1 Pseudomonadota bacterium | reverse complement strand
CGGCTCTCAGGCGTACTAAACCGTTCATCGGCGAACAGCTCATCCAGTCCGAGCACGGCCAATAACCGCTGCAACTCTTCTTCGCTACGCACCATCGTAAACTGCAGAAATCGCCCATCTCGCGTCGGGTAAATCTTGTGCAGTATCCCGGATTCAACGTTTCGAGCGCGATACCCGGGCATGTCACCGCCCGCAAGCGCACCTTGGGCGATACAGGATGCGGACCATAAACCGTTGGCGAGCAGCGAGGTATGAACCATCGAGCCCTCACCCGTTCGTTCTCGATGTAACAGCGCGGTCATGATGCCCGCGTACAGTGCAACCGCCGTTGGATGATCCCCCATGCCGGGCAACGATTGCGCGGGCGGGGAATTGGGGCTCCGGACCAGATCCATCAGCCCGCTGTGCGCCCAATAGGCCACCAGATCAAAACCCTTGCCATCGCGGTCGGGTCCTTCCTCGCCGTAGGCTGTGAGGGACGCGTAAATCATCTTCGGGTTGAGCGGTTCGATGTCGGCATAGGTGAGTTTCAGACTCCGCCGGACCGGCAGCGGCTGGTTGGTTACGAATACATCGCAGCGCTCAATGAGTTTGTGCAGCACCGTAATGCCTTGGGCCGACTTCAGGTCCAGTGCGAGGCTGCGTTTGTTGCGGCCATCCATCTGCCACAGATAATTACTGTCCGCGTCGGGCGTGGTGGGAATGCCGGAGATGTAGCGCAGCATGTCACCCCGCCCGGGTTGTTCGATCTTGATCACGTCCGCGCCGAAATCCGCAAGCATCGTTGCCGCAACGGGCCCCGCAATGACCGTCGCAACGTCCAGGACCTTCAAGCCGGATAGTAGATGGTCAGCCAATTCGTACTCAATCCAGCAGGTTTTCGCCACCGTCCTCGAGCACGTCCGGACGTCGCCAGTAGCTGTACTGGGGGGTCCAACCGTCTTCGGACAATCCTGCGAGCGCGAGCAGGTTCCACATCGAGCAGTAGAGATCGCCGGGGCCGAATATGACGGCGTTTTTGCGCACTATGTCGTCCCCCTTGCGCTCATAAACCACCGCGCCCGGCATGTTGATAGCGCCCTCCTGAACCGTTTGTTCCCGAGCGTAGTCACCACCCCCATGAGAAGCCAGACGAAATCGCCAACCCCGGGAGTTGGCGAACGTGCGTTGCAGGTCGGGGCTGTCTTTGGAGACGAGTACGACGGCCATGGTCGATTCCAGATGCGGCAAGAAACCATTCAAGCCATCGGCCCAGAGGGTACAGTAGCGACATGCTTGCCCCATGTTGTGGATCGCGAGCAGGCGCTCATGCTCACCAAACAGTTCCAACAGGTTGGTTTGACCTGCCTGGGTATCGAATACATAGTTCTCAACCACCTCACCGGAGTTCGATTTCTGCAACTCGTGCAGTTTTAGCGTGAGCTCGTAAATTTGCCCTTCGAGTTCGACAATTTCAGTAGTCATCACTCATGTTCCCCTTGGTTCCCAAGCGTCAATGTGGCAGTTCTCTATGTCGTCACGGCTCGATTTAGCCAGCGTATGCACGCCTCCTCCCGAAGCTGTCTTTTCAGGATCTTACCCGAAGCAGTACGGGGCAACGGTTCATCCGAGAAGTGGATGAAGCGCGGAACCTCGAAACGGGTCAAACGCAGTTGCAGAAACGATCGCAACGCTGCTTCTTCCATTGGCTCTCGAGTGTATACGGTGGTACCAACTTCTTCGCCAAGGCGCTCGTCCGGCACAGCGTACACGCTCGCTTCCACGATGCCCGGGTGTTCGAGCAATACGGATTCGATGGCGCCGCAACCAATGTTTTCACCACCCCGTATGACGAGATCCTTGATGCGATCGACGATGAACAGGAAACCGTCGTCATCGAGATATGCCACATCGCCGGTACGCAACCAACCATCCACAAAGGTTTCGGCGTTCGCATCCGGCCGGTTCCAATAGCCACGAATGACCGATGTGCCCCGTATCAGCAACTCACCCCGCGTCCCCGTTGGCAACTCGTCACCCTGCTCGTCGATGATCCGAAGTTCGAGCACCGCCGAACAGCGGCCCGAACTCTCAGGTCGCTGCAGATATTCCGCGCCGTTGATGCCCGTACCGATCGCGTTGGTCTCCGTCATGCCCCAGCCGGTACCGGGCATGGCATGGGTAAATATCCGCTCGATGTTGCGCACCTGCTCCGGCGCGCGCGGTGCGCCCCCGCCACCTACCGTGGCAAGTGAACTCAAATCACAGGTCTCTTTCCGGGCGAACTCAACCAGATCTCCCGTCATCGCCGCGGGTGCAATGAACGCCGAAACGCGCTCGCGTTCGATGATCTCCGCGGCGCGTGCAACCTCCCACTTGTACATACAAACGATCCGGCGCTGGGCCCGATAGGAGGCAAGATACACGGCATGTGAGCCGGTAGCGTGGAACAATGGTACCGCGAGTAACACGACCGGCTGACTCTCTAGGGTTGGAAACTCCATTCCTTTCGTCAAGGCCCCCGCGCGGGCATCCAGTTCCCACGAAAAAAGCGCCGTTATGATATTGAGATGGCACGATACCGCACCTTTGGGGTGACCGGTGGAACCGGAGGTATAGAAGATCGTTGCATCGTCAACGGGATGAATATCGACGTGGGGCATGGTTGTTGCTTGCGAGCGAGTGAGCAAACGCGCAAGGTCGTAGACGCCCGGTGCAAGCGGCTTATTCGGGCGTACCCCAAGAACGATAAGATCCTGCAACGGTTGCGCAAAGTGCAACAAATGATCAAGACGTTCCTGATCCGCGAACAGCACCTTGGCACCGCTGTCGTGCAAACCATACTCCATCTCTCGGGGCTGCCAGAGCGCGTTCATCGCCACCGCAATCCCACCGATCGAAGTCACCGCGGTAAACGCGATAATCCACTCCGGATAGTTGCGCATGGAAATAGCGACACAATCACCTTTCCTCACACCAAAGTCATCGACCAGAATGGCCGCGTATCGACACGCCAGTTGCCAGACTTCTTCGTAGCTGTAACGCTCGTCCTCAAAGACGATAAAAGGCAGATCGCTGCGATTATCGGCGAAGAGATCGCGCAACGTGGGAGGTGCATTCAGAAACGCCCGACAACTTTGTCCATAGAGCTCAACGGTTTCGAGTTCGTACGGTTGTCCGGGAGCGGTGAGTTCACGTAGTGCATCCGCGCGACTCACCACGTCATTTTCAGCCATCTGGAGTGTCCTGTCGCAACGATTGGCTCTCAAGCGTGAGCGGCAAACTCGGTCACCGGATCACCCGCAATTCGGGCGTGATACATGATCCGCGGTTCGCTCATATCCCACGGGCAGGCCTGGTGAAGCAGGCAGCGATTGTCCCAGACGACGGCGTCCCCGGGAGTCCAGGTATGGTGGTAGATACGAGGCGGCTGGCAGGCGACATCGACGAGTCTCTGTAACAATTGTTCCGATTCGTCCGCGTCCATCCCGGGTATTCCATACGCGTGCCGTCCGATGGTCAGCGAACGTCTACCGGTTTCAGGATGTATTTTCACCAGAGGCCGCAGCGGCGGATCTTGATTGTTGAACCCGTAGCCCTTGTATTCGCTCCCTTCTTTCGGCACATGACCGAGTTTCGCCTGGCTGTAATAAAGCGAGTGGTAGGCCGAAAGTTCACCAACCTGGCGGCGAGTTTCCTCATCGAGCGCGTCAAATCCTGCCCGCATATCGGCCCACCCCGTCTCTCCGGCTGTCGACGGGACGATATGGGCGGTAAATACGGCTCCCTTGGCCTGTACCGGCATATAAGTGCTGTCGCAATGCCAGCCCATGTTGCCCTTGAGTACCTTGACGACATCGTCACTGTTGTCATCGCGGCGAACGGTGCCGTCAGGCTGGACATTGCTGATGGGAGCCAGATCGAACTCGAGGTCGCCAAATCGTTTTGCGAACGCGACCTGCTCGTCGTTGGATAGATGCTGGTCGGGGAAAACCAGCAAGGCAAACTCGAGCCAGGTCTCATACAGATGGGTGAAAGTCGGATCGTCGAGTTGCGACAGCTTCAACCCGGTGACTACGGCACCAAAGGTCGCGTCGAGCGGCTCGACGCGAAATGTGTGCTCGGTATTCATCTCATGATCCCCTTGTGCTGGATGCCAGCACCAATCCTACAGAATTTGGCCAACCTGACAAGCCCGTAGCGCTCTACCCGATGCGCGTAGTACCGGTGATGCCGGAGTTTTCGAGTACTTTAAATTCTTCGTCCGTAATGCCGAGTTCCTCCGCAAACACCTCACGGCTATGTTCGCCAAAACAAGGGGCGCAACGCACCGGCACGTAATCGGTGCCATCGAGCTTCCATGGTGCGACGGGCATGAAGTGGGTACCCGATTCAGGATGTGCCACCGGAACGAGAAACTCGCGCTCACGAAAATGTTCACTCGGATCTGAGTAAACGGCACAAAGCGAGCGCACAGTTGCCGCGCAAACACCGACCTCACCCAGGGCCCGTTCCGTCGCGTCTGAGCGTTGTGTCAGGCACCATTCAGCAATGATTTCATCGAGCGCGTTCTCATTCTGCTTGCGGGCGGCGTTATTCTCGAACCGCGGATCGTGGCCAAGTTCGCTCTTACCCATCAACTCCAGCAACCCCATCCATGCCATCTCACTCTCCGCTGCCAGCGCAAGCCACTGGCCATCGGCAGTTCTGAAAATCCCATGGGGGGCAACCCGTGGGTGGCGGTTTCCAGAGGGGCGTCGAATGGCATCGTTGCCATCACATTGCAGGATCGCATCCCCGAGTTGTACGGCAACCGCCTCGATCATCGCCACATCGATCTGCTGTCCAACACCCGTACGTTCGCGATGATAAAGCGCCGCCATGATGGCGGCGGCAAAGTGGAACCCCGAAATCGGATCCGGGATAAGCCCGCCGGTATTCATGGCCTCATCCCCTTCATAACCGTGGATCGATGCGAGTCCGGCCATCGGCTCGGTGGTAGCGCCATTAGCGGGATATTCGCTCAACGGTCCATACCTACCGTAGCCCGAGATTGAAGCAAGAATGATGTCGGGGCGCTTTTCCCGCAAGGTTTCAAGGGTCACTCCCCAGTTGGGCATCACGTGTGGGCTGAAATTGTCGGCGACAATGTCGAACCCGGGCACCATCTCCCAGAACATCTCAATGCCTCGGGGTTGAGTCATATCCAAGATGATCGCACGCTTGTTGAGGTTGGCCGTGTTGTACATACCGTTGGTGTTGAGTGGGTTCTGCTCCCGCTCGGGATCGCGGATGGTTGGTCCGACGGGTGCCCCGGCACCACGCCAGACGTCGGGTCGTTGCCGGCCTTCGATCTGTACGACGTCGGCGCCGAGAAAAGCTAACAGCTCTGTGCCAAATGGCCCTGACCACGCCTGGGTAAAGGTGAGAACGCGGATACCGTCGA
>JACZXA010000260.1 GCA_022571865.1 Pseudomonadota bacterium | reverse complement strand
GCAAAGCAACTCGCAGGCGAGTTGCCACGTGCTGTAAATGCACGCACCCGTCCCAATGGGACGGGACCCGCGCCCTCCAGTCCGCGCACCCAGCCTGCGAGGCCCGGCGTTGTACTACTCTGGCTGTTTGCTTCGCAAACTGCTTAGCAATTCGCTTGCGAATTGCCCTCGACCCGACCTCGCTACGCTTCTTCATGAATAATCCAGGCTAATGTCGTGCTCACAAATAAGTTTAATGAAATGCGAAGGATTTTTTGTTTCTGGCAAGGGCGCGCCCGTACGGGCACGCCAACCCCTCAGGGGTTGCCGACGACGAGTTCTGGTAGGCCCCACGCGAGGAGGAGCAGCGCGGCCAGGGGCGAAAAAGACCAGCAGATCGTTGAACTTATTTGTGAGACAGGACACTAGCGACCAAGGCTTCGAATCACGTCTTTGATGGCTTCCACATCTGCTGGAACGTTGGTGGTACGGCTCTCTCTGTCGCAGAGGTCATCAAGAGCTGGGTGGTGCGCAACATCCGCACCAACGGCTTTATTGACCGCTTCGGGAAACTTGGCTGGGTGCGCGGTCGCCAGACAGACGAGCGGTTCATCGAGCGCGAAGCGTTCTGCCGCCGCAAGCCCAACGGCAGTATGTGGATCCGCTACATAACCACTGGTCTCATACACCTTTCTTATTGTTGACAGCGTATCGTCCACATCTACCGCGGTAGCTAGAAAATCCTCGGAACGTAGCGGCGCCGCCAACTCGGCACGCCCGCTTAGTGCAAAGTCCGCCATGAATTCGCTCAGCGCGACAGGATCGCAGTTCATATGATAATAAAGGAAGCGCTCGAAATTGCTCGCCACCTGAATGTCCATAGCGGGAGTGACTGTATAACGAACCTCGCCACGTTCGTAGACGCCACTATCGAAGAACTTTGCCAGGATGTCATTCTCGTTGGTCGCGAGAATTAGTTGTTTGATTGGAAAACCCATACGTTTGGCGATGAACCCGGCAAAAACGTTGCCAAAGTTACCTGTCGGCACGCAGAACGAAACCGGTTGATCACCACCGAGCTTCAAGCTTGCGTAACTGTAGTAGACAATCTGAGCAACCACCCTTGCCCAGTTGACAGAATTAGCAGCACCCAGCGAGTATTTCTCTTTGAAGGCAAGATCCCCAAAAATTGTCTTCATCAAATTCTGGCAGTCGTCGAAGCTGCCTTCCACAGCCAGACAATGAACATTGCCATCCACCTCTGTAGTCATCTGCAACTCCTGGAGGCGACTCACACGACCGCGGGGATACATAACAAAAATGTCGACTTGTGAAAGACCGCGCATGCCCGCGATCGCCGCGCTACCGGTATCGCCACTCGTCGCTGCAAGGATGTTCATGTGCTTGTTAGTACGTCCAAGAATGTAGGCAAAAATCTGGCCGAGTAACTGTAAGGCGACATCCTTGAAAGCGAGTGTCGGACCGTGAAAGAGCTCCATCACCGTCACGTCTCCAACCTGGGTCAGAGGCACTATCTCGGGGTGAGTGAAATTGACGTAGGCATCAGTAATGAGTTGCTCGAGATCTTTAAGAGCAATGTCCTCGACAAATAGAGGCACAATTTCCCGAGCAAGCGCAACAAACGATAACCCCTCCCAGCCGGTCAGTTTGGCGGTGACATCTGGAATGGTCTCAGGAACGAGCAAACCACCATCCGGGGCAAGCCCGGTCAGAACGGCATCCTGGAAACCCATGGAAGGGGTCCCTCCCCGGGTACTCACATATCGCATCGGCGTCGGCGCTGATTTCTTAACTTATCATTGTAGCCCGACTACTGATAACCGATACAAATATCGTCAGACGCCTGTCGCGTCATGCCCGCGCTCGCGACGAAAAAAGTGCGCAGCGAAACACAAAAAGTCCGCGGCGAAAAGCTGAAGTGCCCGCCAAAAAAAACAGGAGTCGGCGGCGACCTCGACCATAATTATTTTTGGGTCGGTAGTTGTTTGCAAGTGCCGTTCGTTCACTTTTCTCTTTTCGCGGCACTAATGGTTGTTTAACCACGCCGTTAGCCGATGCGCACCACAAAAAAAGGGGCGCGGTGAGCGACCCTCGTTACCGTTATGGGGATCAGCTTATCTTGGAAAATGCAGGGTAAGCTTCAAGACCACCTTCCGAAATGTCGGCACCTTGGTACTCCTGTTCCTCCGAAACGTGAATACCCAGAGCGAGCTTCAACAAATACCAGACCACCAAGCCGGCACCAAACCTCCCTGCGAAGATCACAGCGATACCGAGCAGCTGAGGACCCAACAGTCCGGAAAAATCGCCCTGGCTCAAAACCGCCAACAGACTCCTAGGTAAGGATTATTCATGAAGAAGCGTAACGAGGTTGGGTCGAGGGCAATTCGCAAGCGAATTGCTAAGCAGTTTGCGAAGCAAACAGCCAGAGTAGTAAAACGCCGAGCCTCGCAGGCAGGGAGCGCGGATTGTAGGGCGCGGGTCCCGTCCCATTGGGACGGGCGCGTGCATCGACAGCACGCGCAGTTTGCCTTGCAAACTGCCGAGCACCCGGAGGGAGCACGCCCGCCTGCGAGGTCCGGCGTTTTGCTGCTATCGGCGACCGCAGTAGCTTGTTCATGAATAATCCAGGCTAGATACGTAGCAGATCCATGATCCGAGATTGTACCGGATCGTCGAACCATGCCGCTTCGAGCATGATAAACCCCGGCGCCATAAACATGACCAGAACGCCCATCATCAGAAAATAGAATGTATCCAGGGAATCAGACCTTCCACAATCTTTACTCCAACGTGATGGCTGCGCGGTTATACGGCGTCGGCCCCCGTCTCGCCGGTACGAATTCGTACCACCTCTTCAAGGGAGGCGACAAAAATCTTGCCATCACCAACCTTGCCGGTATTGGCAGCCTTGGTGATGGCTTCCAGAACCTGATCCAGCATGCCATCGTCTACGGCTACCTCGACCTTCACCTTGGGTAGGAAGTCCACGACATACTCGGCACCGCGGTATAACTCCGTATGCCCTTTCTGGCGTCCGAAGCCTTTTACTTCGATCACTGTCATCCCTTGTACGCCCACCTCAGAGAGCGCTTCGCGGACATCGTCCAACTTGAAGGGCTTGATGACGGCTGTTATTAGTTTCATGTGTTTTTCTCCTATTGAATCGGGGCGCACTTTTTCCCCGCACCAAGGTCGCTGCCTTCGCCTCGGGGAGTCGATGTGGAAGATCCGTGCACCTTTGATTCTCGCCTAATTACCGGCTTTTCGATAGCTATGACGCCGCCGTTATCGCGAAGCCTTGATATCGGTATGATCTCCCAAAATCCAGTCAGTCGTTGGTCCTGTGGTTCCGCGCCATTCTCATGTCGTCAAGTCAGACCGATCGCGTCGTGAAGCGTGGACGACACGGACGCCGCACACTCTGACCAGCGCCCCCCGGCCGATTGAATCAACGAGGCACATTCCGTGCCAAGCACAATTTACCCTACATATCAATCTCTTAGCAACAGAACCTCAGCAAAGCAGGTATGGGAGCGCACACAAACGGTGCTCTGTGCGCACAATTACAGGGCGCGGTGATTCACCGCGGCGATTCGCCGAGGCGAATCGCCTACGTCTCACCCCACTATTTGCCCTTTGTGCTCGACTCGGTCCCACGTACCATGAGTTCGAGCGGTATTTTTTTACAGAGAGCACCGATGGAAAACCCACAACCAGCAGACACCCTCATAGCGCGGATCCGCGATGTCCTCGGCGGCTTGACTCCCGAACCGCTCATGGAACGCCTGACGACCATGCTCGAAGGGTTCTTCGAACAATTTCAACTTGTCTCGAAGCGCGATCTCGAGGGGCATATTGCCAGTATCGAACAACTGAAGAGTACGATTGCGGATCTCGAACGGCGTATGGCGGAACTCGAACGCCCATAACCCTTGAGTCGCCAACAAACCGCCAGCCGTGCATTGACCCGTGCTCAAAAAGGCATGGAAACACCCCAGATCACGGTGGAGGCTCACCTGCCCGGCGGTCTACCGGGTTTCACGCTGGTTGGGTTGCCCGAAGCCTCCGTGCGCGAAGCGCGCGATCGGGTAAAGTCCGCGATTCAGAATTGCGGGTTACATTTTCCTGAAGGGCGGGTGGTTGTTAATCTCGCCCCGGCCGATCTGGTCAAAGAAGGTGCACGCTTCGATCTCGCCATTGCCATCGCTATCCTGTGTGCCAGCGAACAAGTGCCCCAGGAACGGGCGATTAGCTACGAATTCCTCGGCGAACTCAGCCTCTACGGCGAACTACGCGCGACACGCGGTTGCCTCTGCGCCCTTTTGTCCATAGATAAGAACAAGAAGCTCATCGTACCGGCAGCCAACGCGGCCGAAGCGAATATTCTCAGCAAAGGCGGAATGATTCCCATGCGACACCTCATGGACGTCGTCAGGTTGCTGCGTGATCCTGACTTCCAACAGCCAATCAATCTGGTTGCGCTACCCCAGCCAACGGATGAGGAGACGAAGTCGCTGCACGACGTGCTGGGTCAAAAAGCGGCCAAACGAGCACTCATCATTGCGGCGGCCGGTGGTCACCACCTGCTCATGGTAGGTCCTCCCGGTACGGGCAAAACCATGCTGGCGCGTCGCTTCGTGGGCTTGTTGCCCGACCTCACCGAGCAGGCGGCAATGGAGGTCGCCATGGTTTACTCCGCTGCGGGCTTACCGGTGCCAAACCTTCGCACACCACCGTTTCGAGATCCGCATCACTCAGCATCCGCTCCGTCGCTGGTGGGGGGTGGAAGACAGCCGCGCCCCGGGGAGATTTCACTCGCTCATCATGGCGTGCTGTTTCTGGATGAGTTGCCGCACTTCAAACCGAGCGTGCTGAACCTGTTACGCGAACCCCTGGAATCACAGCAGGTGAGCATTGCGCGAGCCCATTCTCAAGCGACATTTCCAGCCAGCTTCCAGTTCATTGCCGCCATGAATCCCTGCCCCGCTGGAAAGGTCTGCAGCCAGCACAGCTGCCGTTGCTCTCCCGATCAGGTGAGACGTTACCAGGCACGCATCTCAGGTCCTCTGCTTGATCGAATCGACCTCCATGTACCCGTACCCCAACTTCCCAAAGCGCTGTTGTTGAACCGACCACCACCGCCTGCGGAATCACCCGACGTCGCCATAGCTCAGATCAGAGATGCGCGCACCGCACAGTTTGAGCGTCAGGGAAAGTTGAATTCGGACCTCCACGCCGCAGATCTTGCCAACACCGAATTGAACGTGGAGTGCAAGCGAATGCTCAGCCGCGCGGCCGATCGCTACCAGCTATCAGCGCGGAGTTTTCATCGCATCATCAAAGTGGCGCGCACGGTGGCCGATCTGGAAACGCAAACCAGCATCGGCCCAACCCACATTGCCGAGGCGCTCTCTTATCGAACGT
>JACZXA010000071.1 GCA_022571865.1 Pseudomonadota bacterium | reverse complement strand
AGCCGAGATTCGCGTGGCTGAAGAGCAGCAGCACCACGAGCGTGCGGGTGGTAAACCTCATTAATCTTCCTCCCCCACTTCCCGAACTTGCTCGGCACCGGCCTCATGGAGGATGGCTTCAGCGCGTTTGAAGTGTTCCTCGTTGTCGCAGGCCACCGACACCGCAAACTTATCGACCCCGGTTTCAGGCACGTAGACCCGATCGCGGAAAGCAGGCAGCCGTGAACTGATAAAAAAGCCTGCTACCGTGAACAGGATGCCGAAGAAGATGAGCGCTTCGTAGGTGATGATCAGAAACGGTGGAATCGTAATGATGGGCCTGCCCCCGACCGGGTGCAGGTAAAGTACGGCGGTTCCGGCCGCAAGCGTAAACCCGAACAGGGCGCCGAACAGACCGCCGAACAAAGTAAAACGCTTGATCACGGATTTTTTCTCGCCAAGCACTTCTTCCACGCCCGCTATGGGGATCGGCGACATCAGCTCCAGGGAATCAAAACCGGCGCCCTTGAGCTTACCCGCAGCCGCCAGCGCCGAACTCGGTTCACCGAAAAGTCCTAAAGCGAAGTTTTTCATGCGGGGCTCCCTTCAGGGGGAGCTATCGGCTCCGCGTTTGAGGTGACAGTCGGGGTGTCCATGGTTTCCTTCACTTCGTAGATGGACACGCTCGGAAAGATCTTGACGAAGATGAGAAACAGCGTTGTGAACAGCGCAAACGATCCCAGGATGATCGACATTTCAACCAGGCTCGGTACGTACACGCCCCACGAGTCTGGCAGGTATTGCCGTGACAGTGAGGTACCGACAATGAGGAAACGCTCGGTGTACATGCCGATGTTGATCGCGATCGACAAGATCAACATCGGTACCATCGAAGTTCTGAAACGCCCGGAAATGCACAAAAGCGGCGCAACCGCGCAGAACGCAATCATCTCCCAATACAGCCACGCGTAATAACCGAACAACTTGTAGCTCAGTGCTTCGTGCTCAGTGGATGTGTCGCTGTACCAGGCTGTAAAAAGTTCCACCATGTTGATGTAGGTCCAGATCAACGACAACAGCAGCAAAAGCTTGCCTAGATTGTCGAAGTGCACCTTGGTGATGTATTGCTCGAAGTTCATGTATCTGCGCAGTACGAACATCACGGTGACGATGCCCGCCGTGCCGGAGTAGATGGCGCCGACTACGAAATACGGGGCGAAGATGGTCTGGTGCAGGGCGGGTACGAGGGACATCGCAAAGTCCCAGGAGACGATGCTGTGCACCGAAACCGCCAGCGGAATGATGAGGACCGCAAGAAACGTGTAGGCCCAATGCAGGCGGTGCCATTCCCTGTCGGTGCCGCGCCAGCCGAGCGACAGCAAGGTATACATGGTGTTGCGCCAGCCCGTGGTGCGATCTCTGACGGCGGCGAAATCGGGGATCGAACCCATGTAAATGAATATTGAGCTGCCGGTGAGATAGGTGGCGATGGCCATGACATCAAACAGCAGCGGAGAACGAAAATTGGGCCACATTTCCATCTGATTGGCGTAGGGCAGCGCCCAATGAATGAACCAGGGACGCCCGACGTGCACCATCACGAAGGTCGCGGCCACCATCAGTGAAAAGAGCGTCATCGCCTCGGCACTTCGATACATGGCTTTACGCCAACTGCTATTCGTCAAGTGCAAAACGCAAGACAACAACGTGCCCGAGTGGCTCAGCCCAATCCAGAAAATGAAACTGGCGAGGTACGTTCCCCAGACGCCCGGGTGATTCAATCCGGCGGCGCCAATGCCAAAATACAGCTGATAGAACCAGGGGAAAAAGAAGCACAACAGGGCCACGCCACCGGCAATGCCCAACGCGACATAATACCTGGGCCCGGTTTCCACTATGGACCTTACGATGTCGTTGTTGACGTCGGCGTATTGCAAGTCGTTCGTCTCAGCCTGCATGGTCATCCTTTTGCATCAACTTTCTTGAGGTAAACGACGGACGGGTCGGTGTTCAGTTCTTCCAACACCCTATAAGCGCGCGGATCCTTCATCGATTTGGCAACCTGGCTGTCGGGGTCTTTGCGGTCACCGAACACGAGAGCGTTGGAGGGGCAGGACTGTACACAGGCCGGCTGAACCTCGCCGTCGCGCACCCGTCTGCGCCCGTCGTCTTTGGCGTCGTCCTTGGCCTGGCGAATTCGTTGGATACAGAACGTGCATTTCTCCATCACCCCCTTCTCCCGCACGGTCACATCCGGGTTCAATTGCTGGTCCAGGGGGCTGTCCCAATGGTGGTCGTTGAAGTTGAAATAACGGACCTCAAAGGGGCAATAAACCGCACACGAACGCGTACCGATACAGCGATTGTAGATCTGAGTGTTGAGACCATCCTGGTTGTGATAGGTGGCGCTCACCGGACACACCGTCTCGCACGGTGCTGCGTCGCAGTGTTGGCACAACATCGGGATGAAACCGAGCTTCACGTTCGGGTACTCGCCTTCCCAGTAGCGTTCGATGCGGATCCACTGCACTTCCCGGCCTTTGGCGAACTCCTCCTCACCCACGATGGGTAAATTGTTCTCTGCTTTGCAGGCCGTCACGCAAGCCTCACAGCCGGTACATTTATCGAGGTCGATGGTCATCGCCCAGTGGTAATCGAATTCTCTGTAGTAGCCGGGCTTTCGGTATTTCTTCCAGCCTTCGGTAAATCGTTCGAAGATGCTCATGTTGTTACCGTTGTTATCGGAATACTGTTCAGTTGGGTGCTGTGAGCACCGCCGGTTTTGGATTGGGCGGTTGGATCGAACCTTTGCACGATCTCCCTGCCCAGATCACGCGAGGTACCGCCGGTTTTTATCAGCTCGACCCGTTTCCCGGTTGCGACGATTTTCACCCTCGTCGCACTCGAAGCGAGGCTGCCCGTGTGGGGTTCCATTTGGGCACTCAGGATTTCAATCGGATTGACACCGCGGTCTTTGGCATACCGGCCATAAGTGCTGTGACCTTGCCCGATCGGCATTGCAACGACGTCGGGCATGATGGCCGGATAGACATAAACCGGCGCACGAACCCGTCCATGTGGAGACTCTATGTCGACCAGATCCCCTTCTTTCAAACCCAAACCCTCGGCAGTCACCGGATTCAGTTCCACCCAGGATCCGTAGACCACGCTCGTCATGGTATCCGGTAGCTCCTGCATCCACGGAAGATTCGCCCCGCGACCATCGTGAAAGCTGTTGGAAATATAGGGGTGCAGCACAAAAGGATAATCATCCGGGGAGCCCGAAAACTCGGGCGGTGCTACGCCAATATTGTCGATGACACCCTCGGCCAGGGTAAATGTCTGGTCACGTTGGGATTTTTCTCCCCACACGCCTGCCTTCAACATCGACCGCCAGAAAACTTCGAAACTCTCCGTGCGGGTCTCTTCATCGGCACGTTCGTAAATCTCGCGCCAGCCGTCTTTGAGACAGTCTTCCATGCTGTTCCAGGGGATCGCGTCGCTCAAACCACTGTGCTGCGCAAGCGTAAGGATGATGTCTCCGGTCGCCCTGGTATTGTAAAGAGGGGATACCACCGGTTGTGAAACAGCCCCGGTGGGGAAACCGACGCCTGGTTCCGGAAAGTCGTCACCCCAGCTTTCGAGGTAGGTATGGCTCGGCAGGATGATGTCGGCCAACGCCGTCGTTTCATCCATGAAACTGGACAGACTGACGATCAACGGTATCTCGGACAGTGCCTCGGTGAACCCCGCCGCCGCGGGCATGGTAAACGCCGGATTGGTGCCGTTGAGGATCAAAACCTCGATGTTGCCTTCACGTGCGTCCTTGGCGAGTTTGAGCATCGTCCGAAAACTGGCCTGACGCGGGTGCGAGACAGATCCGGCGGGTTCCGGGTTGAACAACAACCCACCCTCTTTACCCAGGTTGCCGACGAGATAATTGAGCGCGTTGACCGCGACCAGAGTATCCACACCGTTGCTGTGATTGGCGGCGATGCCACCACCGATGGCGAGGCTGGATTGACTCCGGGCAAACGTGTTGGCCAGACGGGTAATCGTGGTGGTCGCAACGCCGGTTTGTTCGGCCACCTGGGTGGTCGTGTAGTCACGAAGCGCTTGCCTCCAGGCGTCGAGGTCGGCGCCTTGATAGTACCCTTGGGTGATGAGGTGGTGTGCCAGGCCCAGAGCTAAAACACCCTCGGTACCGGGTTTTGCGGCAATCCACTCATCGGCCGCCGCACCGCTCATCGACATTCTTGGTTCGATCTGAACGAACCTTCCGCGGATATCGGGTCGGCCCTGGCGGCTGTGCCCGAAGCCGAGACTGTGATGGACGGGGGAAATCCAGTTTCCGAGGTAGTCGGCTCCGAAAGACAACAGATAGCGGGTGTTCTTCAAATCGTAATAGGGCAGATGCTCCTCGCCAAAGAATTGTCGGTTTGCTGCGTACAAGGTATGCGGATGGTCATAATCGTAGTGCAGCAGGCGTTCGGACCCGAGCTCAGCCATGAAAAGTTCGAACAGTTGTGCGAGATGTCCCCCGACGCCCTGGCTCAAGAGACAGATGCGATTGCCTCGCCCGGCAGCACGCAGCAGGTCCAGGCGGTCGGCGACACGGCTCAATCCCTCGTTCCAGGTGATTTGCTCGAATGTTTCCCCACCGCGTGCACTCATGCGTTGCAGCGGCCCGGTCAGCCGGTCGGGGTTGTACAGAACCTGTAACCCTGATTGGCCGAGCCCGCAAAGCTTGCCTTGACTGACGGGATGGTTGGGATTGCCTTCGATCTTTTTGGCACGCCCTTCACGGGTGCGCACGGAAATACCACAACCGGCGGAACACATTGAGCACACCGTGTTGTACCAGGTGGCGATTCCAGTGCTGAAGTCCTCGGGCGCGACCACATGAGGGATCAGATACTCCGGGGGATGTTTGATCGTTTCTCTCAGCATGAACCCGGCGCCAACGCCGACGCTGCCGGCGCCGACCAGCTTGAGAAACTCTCTGCGTTCTATCTTTGGCATTAAACCCTTCTTCTACTTATGACAGGTCCAGCAGTCCGTGCCGTTGTCGACCTCGTTTTGCTTGTGGCAGTTGAGGCACAAGCCCATTTCCCAGGGCGTACCCAATTGAAAAGATCCATCGATCGCCCGGCTGGTTACGGTAATTCTTTCCATGGTTTCTACGGGCCCGTGGCAGGTCTGGCACTCAATTCCGGCTGATATGTGGCGTTTGTGGGTGAAGTGAACAAAATCCGGTAGATCGTGAACTTTGATCCACGGTATGGGCTCTTTGTTGTCCCAGTAACTCGTCAGCTTGCGAATCTGGGGCTTTTCGGTGGCGACCTCGATATGACAGCCCATACATTTCGAGACGCTCGGTACCCCGGCGGATATGGAACGGCGGGCCTGGGTGTGGCAATACATGCAGGGGATGTCGTTGTCCCCTGCGTGAACCTTGTGGCTGAACGCGATTGGTTGCTCGGGGCTCGTCCCCGGAACCAACAACGCATTCGCCCAGTAGCCGACAAAAAGGCCGAAGAATGCGACGGCGCCGACCACTGCCGCAGGCCTGAGTACCTTGAGCGCCGGAACAATGGAGACGTTCATCTAAGCTGCATCCCGACCTACCAGGCCTAAGGTTTTGCCGAACCCGTCACCGAACTCGCGGATTGACTTAGCCATATCCGCATTTTTTGTTGCCCGTAAATAGGTGTCGGCCATCTTTTGAATCACCTGGTAGAAATAGAGGTTCATATCCTCGACGGTCGTATCCTTGATCCACAGATCGATCGCGGCAGTCGTCTTTTTCTCACTGTCCCATAGCGAAAGCATCATCGACTGACAGGTTGCCGGGCCGTTTTCCTGCCCTTCTGAGGCATACCATTCGATTCGAGTCGGCAGGTTGTCGTTGTCGAGGTCAACGGTCAGTTTGATTTCAGCGGTTCTTGACATCATTGTATCGCTCTAGTTTTCATCAGGCCGTATCCCTGAAATGATCAGTTTCCTCATTGTCGTGGTCCTGCTCGGTATTTTTGCAAGCCTGGGCAGTGGTCTGTACTTCCTTGTGCGCGACCGCGGCAAGACGGAACGCATGGTTGTTTCAATGAGTATTCGGGTGGCTTTGGCTGTCGCGTTGCTTGTTCTGTTGGCGTTGGGGTTCATAAGCAGATACACCTAAAACCAGTAAACAAACGTAAACAGAAATAGCCAGATCACATCCACGAAGTGCCAATACCAACTCGTCGCTTCAAACGCGAAGTGGTTGTCCGACGTGAAGTGGCCCGTCAAAACGCGGCACAACATAACGGTCAGCATGATCGTCCCCATGGTCACATGGGCGCCGTGAAATCCCGTCAGCATGAAAAAGGTCGAACCGTAGATTCCTGCTCCCAGGCTCAAGCCCAACTCGGTGTAGGCATGTATGTACTCGACGACCTGAAGAGTGAGGAAGGTCGCACCCAGCGCGACCGTGAGGCCCAACCAGGCGCCTAAAAGTATTCTCTGGTTCTTTTTGAGTGCCCAATGGGCAAATGTGACGGTGACGCTACTGGTGACCAGAATCACCGTGTTGATGAAAGGTAACCCCCAGGCCTCCATCGCCTGGGTCGCATCACCGCTGGGGGTCATGAACAGAGGCCAGGTCTCCGCGAAGTCGGGCCATAACAACAGGTGTGTTTCGAGATTGGTGCCTGCCCCAGCCAGCCACGGCACGGAAATGATCCGCGCGTAAAAAAGCGCGCCAAAAAAAACCGCGAAGAACATGACTTCCGAGAGGATGAACCAGGCCATGCTCATGCGATACGAGCGGTCGAGCAAGCCGCTGTTCATACCCCGGATAGACTCCCGGATGACGGTTCCGAACCAGCCGAAGAACATGAACGCGATCATGGCAAGGCCCGTGTAGAAGATCGGCTTTCCGAAGCTGCCTTCGGCACCAATTTTTTCCGAGGTCTGGTGGATGAAGTTGACCGCGCCGAATGCGGTCACAAACAGCGCACAAGACCCGACAATAGGCCAGGGGCTCGAATGCGGGACGTGATAACGGGGTGCTTCACTCATTTCTGATTACTCGCAAGCGTCCCGCCTGAACTGGCTTCTTGAACCGATGACAATGTTTCAGGAATCCCTTTGGGGACCTGAACCTTGAATAACGTGTATGACAGGCTCAGGGTGTGGAGCTCGGCCGGTAAATCGTCGTCGATATAAAACTTCACCGGCATGTACAGGTCTTCGCCGGCTTCCAGGCGCTGTTGAGTGAAGCAGAAACATTCGACTTTGTGCAGATGTTTAGCGGCATACCCGGGCGTCACGCTGGGCACAGCCTGTCCGGTTACGGCTTGAGCGGCGCGGTTGCGGGCGTAATAGTTGGTGGTGTTGATTTCCCCGAGTCGAACCTTGAGCCGATGTTCCGTTGGCCGAAACTCCCACGGCATCCCGTTACCGACCTGAGCGAGGAACTGAATCGTCACTTCGCGATCGGAAGGCTTCAGGAGGACTTCTGAAACCGTGGTGGGATCGACCGCGCGGCCCGAGGTTTTGCCGTTGATGCCGGTCAGCTCGCAAAAAACGTCGTAGAGCGGTACCAGGGCGTAGGCAAACCCCAACATACCCACAGCCAACACAGAAAGCACGATGACATGCTTACGTTGATTGTTGCGGGTATCGTTCATCGCGTGTTCCTAAGTGGTGCTGACGGGTGTTCGTTCGTCCGCATCGCGGTTCATGACCGGTGGGAACTCGGGCGGTGTCTCAAACGTGTGCCGGGGGGCCGGGGACGGAACCGTCCACTCGAGACCATCCGCACCCTCCCAGACCTGAGTGGTTGCCTTTTCACCGCCGCGTATGGTTTTCACCACGATGTACAGGAACAGGACCTGGCTCAAACCCAGAATTCCTGCACCGATGCTGGAAACCATATTGAAATCGGCAAATTGCAGGGAGTAGTCCACGATTCGCCGGGGCATGCCGGCAAGACCGGTAAAATGCATCGGGAAAAAGGTCAGGTTGACGGCAATCACCGCCATCCAGAAGTGGATCTTGCCGAGCCGCTCGTCGTACATGTGGCCCGTCCACTTGGGTATCCAGTAGTACACCGCAGCCATGGTGCCGAAGATGGCGCCCGGATATAAAACGTAGTGAAAGTGCGCCACCACGAACATGGTGTCGTGATATTGAAAATCCGCCGGCACAAGAGCCAACATGAGCCCTGAGAACCCGCCGATGGTGAACAATATGACAAAACCGATGGCAAACAACATCGGAGTTTCGAAGGTCATAGAGCCGCGCCACATGGTGGCCACCCAGTTGAACACCTTCACGCCGGTGGGTACGGCGATCAACATGGTTGCGTACATGAAAAACAATTCGGTCGCCAATGGCATGCCGGTGGCGAACATGTGATGCCCCCAGACGACAAAGGACAAACCCGCGATTGCCGCTGTCGCGTACACCATCGAGTGATAACCGAACAGCTTCTTTCTAGCAAACGTGGGGATGATCTGCGAGGCAATACCGAAGCCCGGCAGGATCAGGATGTAGACTTCCGGGTGCCCGAAAAACCAGAAAATATGTTGGAACATGAGCGGGTCGCCGCCACCCGCCGCCGAAAAAAAGCTGGTGCCGAAATGACGATCGGTCAACATCATGGTGACCGCTCCCGCCAGCACCGGCATGACCATGATGAGCAGGAAAGCGGTGATCAACCAGGTCCAGACGAACAGCGGCATATCCATCAACTTCATGCTGGGAGTGCGCAGGTTGAAGATGGTAACGATGATGTTGATGGCTCCGAGGACCGACGAGATCCCCATCATGTGGACCCCGAGAATGAAAAAATCGGTGCTCGGCGGTCCGTAGGTAGTGGATAGTGGTGCGTAGAACGTCCAGCCGAAATTGGGTGCGCCGCCGTCCATGAAGAGCGATGAGATCAACAAACCGAAGGCGAAGGGCAGGATCCAGAAACTAAAGTTGTTCAGTCGTGGCAGCGCCATGTCGGGGGCGCCAATCATGAGCGGAATCTGCCAGTTGGCCAGTCCGACGAAGCCGGGCATCACCACGCCGAACACCATGAGCAACCCGTGCATCGTCAACATCTGATTGTAGAAAAGCGGTTCGATGAATTGCAGACCGGGCTCGAACAGCTCCAGGCGCATCGCCATCGCCATCGCCCCCGCCGTGAAGAACAGCGTAAAGCTGAGCCACAGATAAAGCGTGCCGATATCCTTGTGGTTGGTGGTCAGCAACCAGCGGGTGATGAACGCCCACAGTGCCGAGCGTTGGGGAATTACGTCTTCTGCGCGTGCAACCATGAGTGAGTCACCTTAACGGGCTGCGTAAATTGTTCGAGGTTGAATGACATCGGCCGTGGCGTTACCCCAGGCATTACGCTCGTAGGTAATCACGGAGGCGATTTCCAGATCGGAAAGCTGCGGCGCCCAGGATTGCATCTCCGTGTCGGACTTGCCGAACATCACGCGCTCGATATGAGCCGCGATTGGTCCTGTTGGGATGTCGCCGCCGGCCAATGCGGGGTACGTGCTGCCTTGCCCTGAGCCATCGGACTCATGGCAAGTGGCACAGTGTTCCATAAAGACCCGTTCGCCGATTTCCATGAGTTCTGCCATCGTCCAGGTCTTGGCACGATCGGCCACCGCTTGCCCGGAAGCGAGTTCCCTGGCGATTCTCTGGTCTTCGATCCACTTGTCGAATTCGGCTTCGGGGCGCACTTCGACGACCACGGGCATATAAGCATGGTCTTTACCGCAAAGTTCCGTACATTGGCCCCGGTATATCCCCGGCACGGGAATTCGAGCCCATGCCTCGTTGATGAAGCCCGGAATGGCGTCCTGTTTCACGGCAAAATCCGGTACCCACCAGGAGTGAATGACGTCGTTGGAAGCGGTCAGGAAACGGACCTTCTTGTTGGTGGGCAGCACCAACGGATTGTCCACCTCCAGCAGATAGTGCTCGCCCTTGGGTTCGAGGTTTTGGATCTGTTCGCTGGGTGTCGACATATTGCTGTAGTAGCCGATGTCGGCTTCCAGATATTGATAATGCCACTTCCACTGCGAAGCGGTGATGAGGATCGTGAGATCGGCATCGCTGTTGTCTTCGATCTCTATCAATGTGGTGGTCGCCGGTATGGCCATCCCAATCAGGATCAAAACCGGGATCAGGGTCCAGGCAATTTCCACGGATAAGCTTTCATGAAAATCAGCAGGTACAGGATTTTTTGAGCGCCGGTGCGCATACATGGAGTAGAACATCGCGCCAAAAACCAGGACGCCCATCACCACGCAGATCCACAGACTCAAGTGATGCAGCCACTGGATACGCTGGCTCATGTCGGTGACGCCTGCGCGCATGTCCAGCGCCGCTGCGAGCACGGTGTCGGACAACCCCCACAAGACCATGAGCATCAGGCCGTTCTTGAGCGTGCTGGCGATAGAAGTCACACTTCCAGCCTGCTTGTTATTTTTTGTATACATTAACAAACGAGATCTTTAGCGTTTCAATTGAGCCAGAGTTCGAAGCTGATTTTTACCCTTCCAATCACGGTACCGTATGGCACTCACATGCATGGTTTCGTCTTTCCAGTTACCCCGGTGGGCCAGCAAAAACCCGTCACCGTCAATTTTTGCCTGCCAACGTTCGCTGTCCCAGTCAACGAAGGCGAGGCTGATATTGGCATGGTCGTGCCACTTATCCTCATTCTGCGGCCGTTGTTCAAAGCTGTCATCACGGATCCATGCGGTCCAATTTTCGCCATTCCATGCCACAAACTCCATATTGTTTTGCGCCCACGGTTGATTGATAGGCTCGGCTCCGGTGTAGGTGGTGGCGTCGTACATGAGTTTTGCCGCGACGACGGGAAGAAGCGCTACCGCGGCAGCAACCAGAGCCAGAACAACCTTACTCATCGATCCCCTCAGTTCGCCAAAAAACCCGTCGACCAACCTGAACAATGCACACTTTTACCGCGATTCGACACGAATTGATCGAAAACACGGTAGGACGCTGTTATTGAGAAGCGCTCACCCCTTCCAGAATTGCTGCTTCCACTTCAGTTCGTGTGTTTCCCCTGTGGCCGCGATCTCTACGTCCACTTCAAAGGTAATGTGTTCCTCCGGGCTGAATCGGAAGGTACTGATATGGTAAATCGCCTGACCCTCCCGGATCTCGTCAAAGTTCAGCCCTTTCGCCTGGCCGAGTAAATTCTTTGCGCCACCGCTGACGCAAGCTTCCACGCCGACGCCGAGCGCATCCTTTTCATACACGCTCACCATGACCACGCCGAGTTTTTCATCGCGGTCGATACCGTATAGTTTGGCTACTTCGGGACGAAGGAAGGTGCTGTTGAAGGCTTTGTAGTCGACTTCGTGTTCGGGCGCCGCAGCCTGGTCTCCTGCGGGCACACCAAGGCGGCTATCGCATTTGGCACTTTGCATGGCGGTTTCGCTGCATGCAACCGTGGCAAAAAGCGCGATAAGTAAGAAAATTCCCCTTTCCCATTTTCTGGCGCTCATAGTCGTTACCTTGATCATCGCAATCAAGCGAGCCAATGTTTAACTACCAGGATCGAGTATACCCAGACAGCCGGAACCTCACAAATCATTCCTTTTGCCGCAGTCGCATTGTTTGAATGACTGTCAAACGACGATGCCCATAAGGTGATAAACCGCCATCGAAATATTGTTGTATCTGCGCTTCTGGCAGCATTTCGGACATTAACTTCGGCACGGTTCTGTCGTGGTTGCCATGAAAATCATGGCAACCTAAACAAGTTCCCCAACGCTGTTCACGGATCAGGGTGGTATGAGGAACATCGACTGGATCGTCATCCAGAGCGGTGTCCTCATGGCAGTGCTGACAGACGCGCGGTGTCACGCTGACACGAATGCCCAAGTGCTCTCGGTGACAGTTGACGCAAGCTTGTACACCCAATATCTCGCGAGCCTCAGCGAATTCGGGTTCCAAAAATTTGGCCACGGGATGTTGGTCGTCTGGATTTGTGTGGCAGGCCAGACATTGATCGTTGCCTGCTGGCGCGTAGATGAAATGACTGTCCGAATCTGCCAATCCAACGGCGTGCATCAGGTTGCTGAATGCCTGGCCGGCATAATTCCCCGGGGCCGGGACATGACATTCACCGCATTGTGTTTTGCTGTGACCGGTGTTGCGTGGACCGGCGGCGTGCCAGGACTCGCGCCCGGGAAGCAGAAGTAGCACGCCGCCTATTACGGCGACAACCAATCCCCAGCGGTAAGCCGCCTGCTGCTCGGGGGTCAGCGATTTCCATCTGATGAGAAATGCAGCTATCAACATTTTTCCCTATTTGTAGGCGAGCGCGTACACCATATGGATGAGGGCCAACACGGTAATCAAACACGATGAAGGTATGTGAGCCAGTAGCCTGAGGCGATGGAAGCGCTGGCGTCGTTCAAGGTTCCTGATCAAGGTCTTGTCCACGGCGCCAACCATGGCGTTGAACACAAACAAAGACGACAAAACGACGGTGTAAGCGAAACCCGTAGAGACGGAATGCAGGTAAAGCAGAATCGGAGCGATCATACCCAGATAGCTGTGGCGCTGTGTTGCGGTAACTGCCAGTCTGCGCGTCAGCCGGAGGTAGGGCATGTACCACTGATAGCCGATGAAGGCGATCAGCAGGCTTCCGGTGGTGAACCGGTAGGCATCGATCTGCTGCAGGGCGATGACAGCGCTCAGTCCCCAGTCGAGTGTGCTCTGGAGTATATAAAGCGTGCACAAACTCAACGTTGCGATCGCCTGAAGCAGCTTCGCCATGCCATGTTCTGGCATTGTCTCCAGTGGTGCATGACCGATCGGCGTGAAGATCTCTATCTGAACCCGTTCCGGCTTGACCCCGACCTCGCGCAACATTTCTTGAGCGGATTGCATATATCCCGGCGGTCCACAAACGAGATATCGTGCGCCCGGTAGGGATGCGTGGATGGCCCGGACAGCATCCAGGTCCAGGTGTTGCCGGCCGCCCGTGGCCCGATAGTTCACGCTGATGTTGTCGTGCTTTGCGGCCAGTTCATCGAGTTCTGAGCGATAGGCGAAGTTGATTCGGGTACGCGCCGAATAGTCGATGTGCAAGGTTTGCTCACCGGGTGCTTCATCGATGCTGCGGGCAATTGCCAATGCGGGCGTCATGCCAATGCCCGCAACCAGACAGACGACGGTTTCCCTTAAGTCGGGGTCCGTCCAGAAATCGCCTTTCGGATGCGACAGTTTCAGGTGGGGCTCATGGGGTTGCTGGAAAAACCAGGTAGACAGGAATCCGTGGTCTTCCCGTTTGACCGTAATCTCCCGCCACTCGGTGCACCCGGCTGGCGAGGTAATGGTATAGGGACGTTGTACCCAGGCGCCATCAATCTCTGCAGAAACCACCACGTGTTGGCCGGGCAGGGAGGAGCGTAGCGGTTGTGGTCCGATCTCGCTATCTGCCTCCTCACAGGGCGTAAAGCGGAAGGACCGAATGTCCGGGGCGACATGAATTTCTTCAGTCAGTTTGACAACCTGACCGGTACTACTGAGCATTGACGCGATCGAAGCGGTGCACGAGCCGCATACTGTCGTGGCGCCGGTTTCCCGGCTGAGGTCTTCCAGCGTTTCCACCCCGTGCACGATCACCGACTCGATCGCGCGCCGGGTCAGTCCAAGACACGGGCAGAGTATTGCGTCTGGGTCCGCTGCCAATTGGGCCGGGGACGGTTCCAGTAAATGCCCGCTCACCGCAAATTGCTGTAGCGCTTCGTGGTCGGGCTGCACCTGGTTCACCAGTAATGCGTGTACCTGACTGAGTTCCGACCAGGGCCCTTCCACATGCACCCGCACGAGGTCGCCGTTGTGTGTGGTCAGGGTGCGCAGGATCTCGCGCCTGTCGTCGCGGTAAATGAAGTCTTCGCACTGCGCGTCCGGTGGAATTTCCAGCGAGGCACTGTAAATGGCCCGGTCGATAACGTGGTTGACGATGACTTCCCGGCCATCATCGAGGCGCAGTACCGTGACTAAAGAGGGTTGTCCGCGGAATTCGCCGTCGAACAGGGTAGCCAGGCCACCGGTCATGGCGTAAACACGTTTCACTGCGCCGAGGTACTCGTGGAGTTCGGGTATGGTGGCTGTGGCCTGGAGAAATTGTTTGCGGTCGAAGGTAACCAACTCGACCGCCGATACGGCGGTGGCTGCTGCGCTGTGAGGACGATCTTCGAGCACCGCCAACCCGCCGAATGTATGTCCTTCGTGGAGCATCGACAAGACAACTTCCTCGCCGTCCTGCAGGCGACTACGCTTCACGGTTCCGGAACGGACCACATAAACCGCGGATGGCGCATCACCTTCGGCAACGATGACCTCGCCGGGCTCAAAGTGTTCCTCGCGGCTCCAGCCGTCTTCCTGGTCGAATAACGCCAGTGCCCGATACATGGCTGATTGTTCCACCAAAGACAGTTGTCTATTTTGCCGATGGTGAACGGCGCTTATATGATCCTCGATAGCCGGGCTGAGTTGCATTGCCCTTACGAATACTGGTTTGGGAACCACAAGCACCCGGCTGTCGATCGGGCTGCGCACACTGGCGCGGCGAATTCCGTCGCTGGATTCGAGCAGCGCCCCTTCTCCAACATACGCGCCGGGATCGTCGACCCGGCGAAGGACCACCTCCTCACCACCGGCTTGTTTGAAGACTTCGAGCACACCGTCAATCAACACGTACATTTCATCGCCGCTGTCGCCTTCGGCGAAAAGCAGAGAGCGTCGAGCGATTTTTCGTAGCTCACAGCCGGCTGCGATCAGCTCAATATCGGTACGGGTGAGAGAAGTGAAAAGCTCGCAGCGGGCGAGGGTATCGCTAAGAACTGAATTGGTCTTTGGCGTTTCATCAACCACTGAACAATGACCCGACGAGTAGAGAATGGATCGATTGGCGATGGTGTGGAATGCTCGAGACTCCCGAGCTCAACATCATGTCACAATTTTGACCGCTAACTCGTCGCAGTTGGCTCCGTGCAACACGGCATTTGCTGAGGAGCCGGTAACGAGTTCCGCGCCGTGTTTGCCGTGAGTACCCACGACGATCAGATCGGCGCCCCGCTCATCGGCAAGATGATGAATCTCCGCCGCCGTCTGTCCGTGAGTGACCAGTAACGCACCCTCACCGATATCATAGCCGGATACGAATCCGCGCAGTGCATCGAGCGCTACGGCGTCTTCATGTTGCCGATTCTTGAGCACGTGACACACTTCGATCATCGCACCCGTTGTCTCGGCCACTTTGTGCGCATGTGCTAAAACCTGGCTTGACTCGTCCGTCAAATCCAGAACCGTCAACAGACGTTTATAGGATCCATCGGTGTGATGCGATTTATCGTTGATCCGCACCGCGAGTACGCTGCAGGGTGTGCCGTGAATGACCGCGTTAGGTGTAGAGCCAAGGAGTAGTCGCCAACCGTGGCGTCCGTGGGAGCCGATTACCACCAGATCGACGTTGACCTCCGTTTGCTCGTGCAACACGGCGGCCGGATGGCCACCGAGAACCCGGTGATTCGTGATGCCAAAGGGTCGACAGAATCGTTCCAGGTGGACGTCGGCTTCCTTCTTGATGGCTTCGTCCAGGACCTCTGAATTAGGGAAGTCCTGGTTAGGGTGATACGTTTCATAGTGAGAGTGAAGACGTTCGCTGACGTGCAGCACTTCAATGGTCTCGGGTTCTGCGAGGTGACAGGCTCGCTCGAGAATCAGTTCGGCGTTGGATTCGGACAGGTCGAGTCCTACCAGCACTCGGTCATAGGCTGCCATGGGTTCACTCTCTCTCAATTGTCAGCAAAGATAACTTGATCAGTTAAGCGCGATAAATGACGACTACATTTTACACTCATCAGAGCACTAGTCGCCCGGCTTTGCGCCTTAGGTCAGAATCGGTTCGAGCGGGGAGAATCATATCCAAGACAGCTGCGCCTCAGAGTGCAAAAAAAATGATCCTGGGACGTGAGAGGCTTGACCAGCTGGAACACCAGCGATATTTAGATGGTTGAAAATCGGATTGTGGTGTTCGTTGACTGAGAGGGCGGGCATGGAGCGAAAGTTCTGGGTTGATCGTTGGAAACGCAATCAGATCGGTTTTCACCAGGTAAATTACAATGTCTGGCTGACGAAATACTGGGGAGACCTTGGGTTAGATTCATCTTCCACCGTATTCGTACCCATGTGTGGCAAGAGCCTCGACATGCGCTGGTTGGAACAACAAGGCCATCTCGTGCGCGGTATCGATCTGGCCGGTATTGCCCTGGAAGCGTATTTTGCAGAAGGCCATGAGGAATTTCGGCGGGTCGCGCAAGGTTCGCTCACGAGGTACGAGGGACGCAGCAGCGTTCTCTTCTGTGGTGACTTTTTTGAGCTGACTGCTGTCGACTTAACCGGCGTGGCCGCCGCGTTCGACCGGGGTGCCCTGGTGGCTTTGGGCCCCAACCATCGCGGTAACTACGTCGACCACATGTTGCGTGTGTTGCCCGAGGGGAGCCAGATCCTGCTGGTGACTCTGGAATACGATCAGCATCTGGTTTCCGGACCGCCCTTTTCCGTGTTACCAGAAGAGGTTGAAACCTTATACGAGAGCCGGTGCAGCATCGAGGTGCTCGAGTCCGCACCGACCGATCTGGTCCCTCCCCACTTCCAGGCTCACAGAGTCGAATCCGCGGTCGAGTGTGTCTGTCGAATCATCAACGAGCTCTAGTGTCCTGTCCCGAAAATAACTCTACCAATTCGCTGGTCTTTTTCGCCCCTGGTTGCGTTGCTCGTCCTTGTGTGGGACCTGCCACACTGCTTCCTCGCGTCTTGCCAAGTACGAAAAATCCTGCGCGACTTAGCAAAGTTATTTCCGGGACAGGACACCAGGGAAGTTACAAAGTACCGGCCACTTCGCGCAGAATGCCGCAGACGTCACCCGTGATCATCTCGTGGTGGGAGACGATGATGCGCTTGAGGTCGGGTGACTCCGCCAGACGCTCAAGGTGGATAGATAGGGCTCTAGCATCTTTGACGAACAATAGGCGAGCCAAACGGCCGACTTTCGGCCCTCCGCTGGAAGCCGTGACGAAACGCAAACCGAAGCCGCCCATGCCCTTTTGGTGTGGCATGTTGAAGACAATGTCATTGAACACGACAGTCGCCCCGTCGTCTGAGCGCACGATCATCACGCCTTCGCGGTCGGCGGTGCCCTCGAGGTGGGCAAGAGCGACCTCCGGCAGATCAGCGAAGCTATCATAATATTCATCCACGTCGACCACCTTACCAACGCGCGTGGCGCTACCCGCCGGAGCGATGATTGTGAGCTTCGGATAACGCGCGGCGTAGGCCATGGCATCCAAACGATGATAGGCCCCGGGTACAATCAGGAACGTGGGTTGACCCCAGGTTTCCAGTTCCGCCATGGACTTGGGATTCATGGCGATGCCGTTGTGGATGACCAGGCGTGCGTCCTCAAGCCGCACCACGGTCATGACGCGCAATAGCGGCGAACCCGGAACGGCACCCTCAATACGCCAGAGATTCTCGCTGAGCTTTTCGATCTCCCCATGAACCTGAAGGCGGAATTCGGGTTTTGCCGCTGCCATGAGGACGGATATTATCCAACCCCTTGAGCGTGGACCAGCGGATCAGGCAGGTATGGCTAAACGGTCAATCGCTTGCCCGATGATATGGGCAGGATATCCGGATTGTGCCCATGCTGCGCCCTGGCGCCAGGTAATGCGCAGGTAATGAACGTCGCGAGGCAGTAGCGTGCCTTCCTCATATTGGGGGTACTTCGTGCGTAACAACTTCTCGAGTAGTCGCGACCTGGATGCATCGGGCACATGAAGCTCTGCTTCCCCGTCTAGACGTACCCACCACAGTTGCTGCCAATCGTCATGGTAATCGTCCAACAGGAGGGTGACAGCGGGATTTTCCTCGATGTTGCGTATCCGTTTGAGTGGCGTACCACTTTTCAATTTCCCGTCGATGGGAGAGTAGAGATGCGCGCCCTCAACGACAAAAACGATGGGTACGGCATGAGGTACGCCGGCCGCGGAGACTGTCGCGAGCCGGGCAACCGGCCAGGAATTCAGGAGCTTCTGTAATATCGCATCGTCGAGTATCATCTACCTGCCGATCCGGTGATTCACCACTTTTGAAGTTCACCCGCAGTTTACTCCTTCGGAGGTAACCGTTCTGGTCTCGGGTTACCATAACCCCAGACTGCTGTCATTGGCGAAGATCAGAGGTTCCCGCAAATAACTCTGCCAGAGTGACTCCCCGGCTACGCAGCGCCATCAAAATCGATTACCCTATGCGCGCTTTTTCAACTGCACGTTCCAAAACCTCTAGGGGAGATGGTCGGAATGAATGAAAGCCAGAATCTCTGGCCTTTTCTGTTGTACGCGGTGTCGGTTATCGGGCTGATATCGGTAACGCTCATAGCAGCCTGGTTTTTTGGCACTCGTACCCGCCAAACCGACAGTACCGACATGCCTTTCGAATCGGGGGTGTTCCCCGTGGGAAGTGCGGATCAGACGCGGCTTTCTATCGAGTTCTACCTCATCGCGATGTTCTTCGTCATCTTCGATCTGGAGACGATCTTCATATTCGCCTGGGCAGTGGCTTTTTTCGAACTCGGCTGGCAGGGTTACTTCGGCGCCGCTGCTTTTATTGTTATTCTTCTGGCTGCGCTCGTTTACGAGTGGCGTACCGGCGCTCTGGATTGGGGCGTGCTGCGACGCCAATCGCGTCGTGATTATTCGATTGCGGGAGAAACTCCGAACTTGAGTGGGGCGGAATACTGAATGCAGTGGCGATTGATCAAAACCGAGCCCGGCGCGTTGATGGAAGATGTGGACGCCGCATACGAAGAGGATCTGGCTAAGAGCGTGCTGGTCGGTAAGCTCGAAGATCTGGTTGCCTGGGGACGGGCCCATTCGTTGTGGCCGTTCAACTTCGGGCTGTCCTGTTGTTATGTGGAGTTCGCCACGGCCATTACCCCCCGCCATGATATAGCTCGCTTTGGCTCCGAGATCATGCGGGCAACGCCGCGTCAGGCTGATCTACTCATTGTTACGGGCACCGTGTTTCGCAAAATGGGTCCGGTAGTGCAACATCTTTATGAGCAGTTGCTGGCACCTCGCTGGGTGATATCCATGGGTTCATGTTCCAACTCGGGCGGTATGTACGACATCTACAGCGTCGTGCAGGGTGTGGATAAGTTTTTGCCGGTGGACGTTTACGTACCCGGCTGCCCGCCGCGTCCCGAAGCGTTGCTGCAGGGCCTCATCCTCCTGCAGGAAGCCATAGCGAAAGACCGGCGGCCACTGGGTCGAGTCATTGCGGACGATCGTCACCAACTGCCAAATACCCCGAATCAGCGTGATCTGCGTACGCCGGAAAGAATGCAGGCCACCACCCTTGCAGAGCCCAATAGCGTGGGCGATGCACCACTATCGGCCGACCTCCTGAGCAGTGAGCCCCGGAGAACCGAAAAGAAGTAGCGGCAACCTATGTCAGAGTTGGCACAACAACCGACCACCCGGACGGGGGTGGCAACAGAGTTGATGGCTCGTTTTGAGCCCGAATGTCTGTACCAGGAAACGGTAGATGGCATCGCGACCCTCTGGGTATCGAGAAATCGATTGCTAGACGTGATGCGCTATCTCAAACACGAGATCGACAAGCCTTTTCCGCTGTTATTCGACTTGTCCGCAATAGATGAAAGGTTGCGTGAGCACCGTGCTGGGCAGCCAGCGTCGGACTTCACCGTTTTCTATCACCTGATTTCCCTCGAACGAAACGAGGACGTGCGCATCAAAGTTGCGCTGGCGGATGACGACTTGAGTCTGCCGAGCCTGACGCCCGTTTGGCCGGCCGCCAACTGGTACGAGCGCGAAGTTTTCGACATGTTCGGCATCGATGTCATCGGCCATCCGAACTTGTATCGCATTTTGACACCGCCCTTGTGGGAGGGACATCCGCTGCGTAAAGAACATCCCGCTCGGGCGACCGAAATGGACCCATACGAGATGAGTCCCGAGATCAAACGTGAACAGCAGGAAGCACTGCGGTTTGTCCCCGAACAATGGGGGATGAGCACTGAGGCAAAACACACCGACTTCATGTTTCTGAACCTCGGCCCCAACCATCCGAGCGTGCATGGGGTGTTTAGAATCGCGCTGCAACTCGATGGCGAAGTGTTGGTCGATGCGGTTCCGGACATCGGCTATCACCACCGCGGGGCCGAGAAGATGGCCGAGCGGCAGAGCTGGCATACGTTCATTCCTTACACCGACCGCATCGACTATCTGGGTGGGGTGATGAACAACATGCCTTACGTGATGGCCGTGGAGAAGATGGCGGGCATCGAAGTGCCGGATCGCGCCAAGGTCATCCGCATCATGCTCGCGGAGATGTTCCGCATATCCAGCCATCTGCTTTTTTTCGGAACGTTTGCCCAGGACGTCGGGCAGATGTCGCCGGTGTTGTACATGTTTGCCGACCGCGAGCGGCTTTTCAGCAACATTGAGGCGATTACCGGCGGCCGTATGCACCCGATGTGGTTTCGCATTGGCGGCGTGGCTCAAGACCTGCCGGACGGCTGGGATACGATGTTGCGGGATTGGTTGGACTATATGCCCAAACGTCTGGACGAGTACGACTCGGTCAGCATGAACAACACTATCCTCAAGAAGCGTACGGTTGGCATCGGACCTTACAATACTCAAGAAGGGCTGGAGT
>JACZXA010000259.1 GCA_022571865.1 Pseudomonadota bacterium | reverse complement strand
CTGAACGAAAAACCTCTGGCGCTCATCACGTATCTGATGGGCCCAAACTGCAACCTCTCCAGCATGACCTGTCACTTCAAAGGCCCCGGTGATGGTGGCGTGTTGCCGTTACACACGGATACGGGAATGCCAGCACCGCTGCCACCCTATTCGAACGTTGCCAACATCAACTATGCGATGGTGGACTATACGAAGGAAGGCGGATGTTTGGCGGTCGTACCAGAAAGCCACAAGTTTTCCCGCAACCCGCGCCCGGATGAGATGGCGCTCACCGGTCCGGGCGCCAATCCCATGGCGGTGCCCGTCGAGGTGTCAGCCGGCTCCGCTGTGATCTGGCACGGTAATTTATGGCACGGGTCCTACCCGCGTACTATCCCGGGGTTGCGATTGAACCTGGCTGTGTATTTTGCCCGCTCCTGGTGGCGGCTGCAGGAACGCTACGGTGATGCGTTGCCTGCTGACGTGATCGAACGGCACGGTAACAATCCACGTTTTCGACAGCTTGCCAATCTCGACGAGGTTATGGGATGGCAGGAAGAAGGTCCTTCATTCCTCAACCTCAAAGATGGCGGGATCAATATCGATCCGGAGACCATCGAGAAGCGTATGCGGGGTCTGAATGGGAGCGGCTGGCACAGCTGAGAACAAATGAACGAAACCACTAAATACGAATTCTGCAGCGAAGAGTGGGTCGCAATTGCCCGCACCTACCTGGTTGACGCCGTTGGAGATGCCGACTTAGGAGATGCGAGTTTCGGCTTTTGTGAAGAATTCACCGATCCCCCGACACATCTGTTAGAACCTGGTGAGTCGACGACCGGCTGGTATGTTTCGCTTGTCCGTGGCGAGTTGCATGTAGAGAAAGGGCTGCTGCCCGATGCCGATATTCGGATCACCGCCGATTACGCAACGGTTTTACCGCTTGCGCAAATAGCATTCGAAGACAATCCGGAAGCTGCCGCTGATGCTCAAAAAACCGTCGAAGCTGCCACGGCTGATGGCAAGATGCGACGTGAAGGTGATCTGACGGCAGTTGCCAAGATCCCGGCGCTTGCGGGAGCTTTCGCCAAACTTCACGACACGCTGGCCCGTCGCACGCTTTAGCAACTCCTAAACTTAGACTCCTAAATTGCCTTTGCTAGGAAGACACCATCAACTGGAAGTCCTGGGGAATTTTCATGGCTCAGACCAAAGACGATCTGATTCAGTTTGACGCGGCAGCGGAAGATAATGCGCTGTCCCCGAAGGGCCATGATGATTACGACGCCAAGGTCGCTGAACTCGGACTCGGTGAGTATATTGAGGAGGTTGATGAGCGGGGATTTGTGGTTATTCCTCCGGAGAAGGTGGGGCCGCCTGAATTCATTGAACGCGTCCGGAGCGCGGTGTTGCGAGTTGCTGAGGAACGCACCGGCGAGAAATTCGCGCTGGATAAAAACGCCAGCTCCGGTAAATACCGCAGCGAGCCGCAAATGTCCGGGCAGTTCATTCTGTATTATCTGCTTTTCGAAGACCGCGTGTTTGAAGAGTGGCTGTCCAACGAAACGATGTTGGCGATGGTTAATCACTACATGCGTGGTGAGGGTCAGTTGTCGTCGTTGACGTCGTTCGTCAAGTGGAATGGAGGCGGTTACGGGGATACGCTGGGGCTGCATAGTGACACGCCAAGACCATGTTCCGGCGTGTTACCTGCGCAATGTAACGATGTGGTGAACTCCGCCCTTTGCCTTACCGATTACAGCGAGGAAAATGGCGCAATTGCGTTTGTACCGGGCAGCCACAAGCTGTGTCGTCATCCGCAGCGGGGCGAAGGCGCGGACAAAGCGGTCGCCGTGGAAGCACCCGCAGGGTCGCTCATTTTCTTCAACGGTAATGTCTGGCATGGTGCGGTTCCGAAGAAAACCGACGGCCTGCGCCTGACCTTGACGTCCTACATTTGCCACCAGCGGCTGAAAACTCAAGAGCAGTATCAGCGGCATGTTTCGCGCGAAATGTTGGAGCGCAATCCGCCGGCATTTGCCAGGTTGTTAGGTGCGGCCGACCCCATGGGATGGACATCGCTCGGTCCTCAGTTCAGTCGCTTCGCGGCGTGGGCCAAAGATCCGGAAACCGTACCGGATTCGGTCCTCGAACTGCATACCTGACCACACCTACAAGCAATATCAATGCTGAGATATACCAGACCGTACAGGCTCGTCAAGATGTTGGCAGTGGCGTTCAGAGCCGGTACTCGATACTGGCTCCTGTCTCGTCGCGACCGGCGCCTTACCCAACCGGATGAAACTTGGGCGCGACTGCACGAAAAGACCGCCCGTGACATCCATGACCTGACGATTCATCTCGAAGGGATTTTCATCAAGCTTTGCCAGCTTGTCGGTGCTCGCTCGGACATATTTCCTGAGCCTTACACACGTATCCTGGGGCGTTTTCACGACGCAGTGCCTCCGCGGCCGTTCGCTGAACTCGTGCCTGGCATCGAGTCTTCTCTCGGTAGAAAAATCAATGATGTGTTTGCCAGTGTGGACGAAAAGCCGCTTGCAGCCGCTTCATTGGCTCAGGTTCATCGAGCTCGTTTGCACGACGGCGGCGACGTCGTCATCAAGGTGCAATATCCCGAGGTTGCAAAGCTCGTGCAGAGCGATCTGATCGGACTCAAACAGATCTCCAAGCGCCTGTTGAAGCGCACCAAATTGATCGACGCAACGGGTGTGGTCGACGAGATGAATCACTTTCTAAATCTCGAACTCGACTTCTGTACTGAAGCTGAGTCCACCGAACGTGTGCGCTGCGCTTTCGAGGGGGACAACCGGGTGCGTGTGCCTCACGTCTACAGCAAATACACCGATCGCAAACTGTTGGTACTCGAGTACTTCGACGGTATCCCGTTAACCGACATCGAACGCATGCGCAGCGAAGGCATCGATCTGAATCAATTTGCCAAGACCATGGGCGATGTCTATGCCACGATGTTCTTCGACCATTGTTTCTTTCACGGCGACCCGCATCCTGGCAACCTGATGGCAATGCCCGGTGGGGTGATTGGTATGCTCGACTTCGGCCTGGCTAAAGAGCTGCCTGACCAATTCGGTATGCACATGGCATCGATGATCGGCAAGACTTTCAGCGGTGATACAGACGGCGCACTCGAAGCCGCCCATGCTCTCGGCTTCAATCTCGACGAGCTCAACCCTGCTTTGCTCGAGAAAATCGTCAACGAGACCATCGGCGGTGCCGTATCGGCAAACGCGGCATGGCAACGTGGTGAGCGGGCTACCTGGGAGCGTGAGTCGCGCGGCATGCCGTCGCGAGAGGAGATAAAGCAGTATCGTGCCCAGAGAGCCGAGTACGAGCGTCTTGTCGAAGGTGGCGAAGCGATACGTATACCTCATCACTTTGCACTCATTGGCCGCGCGATGGGCTTGTTGCAGGGCATTTCTGATCGGCTCGTACCCGGCGAAGATGTCATCCCGAAACGTTTACTCAGCCGTGCGATGATCCCTCAAAGCGCCACCAAATAGCGGCTGGAAAGGCGGATTGTTGCGATGAGCGAAGCGACTGACGAATCACACCCGACTCGCGAGTTTCGGCTGGCTATCAGATTTACCTGCTCGCGATTCTGATGAGGGGTGAACCTCTTCAACTACATGGATCGCGCGATCCTGGGCGTGCTCATTCAGCCCATCAAAGAGGAGTTCAACGCCAGCGATACTCAGATGGGCATCCTGGGCGTTTGCTATTTTTACTCCATTTGCGGCTTCCCGATCGCACGGCTAGCAGATCGAGGTTTGCGGGTTCGTGTTATCTCATGGGCGATGGCCATGTGGAGCGCAATGACGGTGCTTTCCGGGTTTGCGCTCAGCTACCTGCACCTCCTGTTTGCACGCCTTGGCGTGGGTATCGGCGAAGCGGGTGGCAACCCACCTTCTCAGGCGTTGCCTGCGGACTACTTTCCAATAGAGCAGCGCGCACGGGCAATCACCTTTTTTGTGGCGGGCGCCCACATCGGTATCTTTCTCGGCACTCTGCTGGCGGGTTGTATCGGTTGCATGATTCATGCTCACCAGCCCCCTCCCTATCTCCACCATCTCCTTCTTCCTTGGGTTATGCTTCTTATACGCGGCTCACTTAGTTCAACGACATGAATCACATTAACCTCGGTGGTAGGCTCTAAGCATGTTCGAACGCACCCGGTTAATCGCCAAGATCGCCGCTAGTATGCCGCGCGTGCTGCGCCATAAGCCCGATTCGACTTACACGATGGCAGACGTGCTGGAGGAAAAAGCGGCCGAATACGGTGATCACCCTTTCGTGTTGTTCGAAGATCGGCGCGTGTCTTACCGCGAAATAAACGAAGAAGCCAACCAAGTCGCACACTGGGCCTTTGAGCTGGGCCTGCGTCGAGGAGATGTCGTCGCGCTCCTGATGGAGAATCGGCCGGAGTATCTCAGCCGCTGGATGGGGCTTGGGAAGCTCGGCGTCACGACTGCCCTGATCAACACCCACGTCACGGGTCAGGCGCTGCACCATGCGCTGGCAACGGCAACTGCAAACCACTTGATACTCGGCGCAGAGTGCATCGACAATTTCGCTACAATCGCCGACGATCAGGACCTGCCGTTGGAAGTGTGGCTGGATCGCGAACCTGGCACGGCGGCGTCGAATATCGAGCCCGTGCTCGACGTACATGAACTCAATCCAGACCTCGATATTCGCTCGGTTGAAAATCCCGACCCTGCGGTACGGGAAGGACTCGTCATGGGCGACGATCTTCTCTACCTGTACACCTCCGGAACGACGGGTAATCCAAAGGCCGCACGCTTCAGCCACTTGCGGTTCGTTGCGGGTGGTGATGGTGTCCGCGCGGTGCTCGACCTCAAACCCGGGGACGTGCACTACTGTGCTTTGCCCCTCTATCACGGTGCCGGTGGAATTGGTGTCGTCTCGTCGGCGCTCTTCTCCGGTGCGGCGATGGCGTTGCGGCGTCGCTTCAGTGCTACGCATTTCTGGGAAGACATCAGAAAGTACGACGTCAGCGCGTTTCAGTACATCGGTGAATTCTGCCGCTATCTGGTGAATCAACCCCCGGACCCGAGAGATAAGGACCACCGGGTCCGCATCGCCATCGGCAATGGCCTGAGAGCAGATATCTGGGAGGAGTTTCGCGATCGTTTCGGTATCCCGAACATTATGGAGTTCTATGGCGCGACGGAGGGCAACACCGGATTTATGAACTTCGAAAACAAGGTGGGTTCTGTAGGGCGCTTCCCGGTGAAGTGGATTCAACGCGCCACCAAGACCGGTCGGCTGATCCGCTATGACATCGAATCCGATACCCACCCCCGCGGCACAGACGGATTTTGTATCGAGTGTGGCGAAAACGAGGTTGGTGAACTCGTCGGTCTCATTCGAAAAACCGACGGTAGCGTCGGCAGCTTCGATGGCTATACGTCGAAAGAG
>JACZXA010000258.1 GCA_022571865.1 Pseudomonadota bacterium | reverse complement strand
GCGGACCTTCGATGACTTCGATGGGATGTTCGCAACCGAGCCGTGCCTCCTCGGTGTCTTCGATGATGAATTCGGTAATTCCCTTCACCAGCGCGTGGCCGATACGATCGTGAACCGACGCCTCGCGCCAATCGAGATTGACTTCTACCCGGGTCGCACCCTTGCCCGCGTAGTCCTCGGCGATCGCCAACAGTCTCTCAGTGGCGTCCTCGCGGCGATTGAGCACCAGATCCTCCACCCGCTCGCGCAGCGCAACAGGAATCTCTTCGTAAATGCCGAGTTGTCCGGCATTCACGATCCCCATGGTCAGCCCGGCACGTATCGCGTGGTAGAGAAACACGCTGTGAATCGCTTCGCGCAGAACGTCGTTGCCACGGAACGAAAACGAGACGTTGCTGATACCGCCCGAGACCTTCGCGTGGGGGAGGTTGTCACGAATCCAGGTACAGGTCTCGATGAATTCGACCGCGTAGTTGTTGTGCTCATCGATTCCGGTGCCAATTGGGAAAATGTTGGGATCGAAGATGATGTCTTCGGGAGGAAACCCCACCGTCCCGGTGAGAATTTCGTACGATCGTTGGCAGATTTCCTGGCGACGTTCGAGGGTATCGGCCTGACCCTGCTCGTCGAACGCGAACACGATGATGGCGGCCCCGTAGAGCCGACAGAGGCGCGCCGATTTCACGAAGGCTTCCTCGCCTTCTTTCAAGCTGATGGAGTTCACCACCGCCTTACCCTGGATGCAGCGCAGCCCCGCTTCGAGAATGTCCCATTTGCTCGAGTCGATCATGATCGGGACCCGGGTGATGTCCGGCTCGGCAGCGATCAGTTGCAGGAAGTGGACCATGGCCGCCTTGCTGTCCAGCATGCCTTCGTCCATGTTGATATCGATGATCTGCGCGCCGTTCTCCACCTGTTCGCGGGCAATCTGTAGTGCCGTGTCGTATTCCTGTTCGCGGATGAGTCGGGCAAACCGGGCAGATCCGGCCACATTGGTGCGTTCTCCAACGTTGACGAACAATGAATCTTGGTCGACCGACAGGGGTTCCAACCCCGCAAGCCTTAGCGTGGGGGTTGTAGCGCGCCAGCTTCGCGGGCTCTTGCCGGCAACGCTTTCACGAATCGCCGACATGTGTGCGGGCGTCGTGCCGCAACATCCACCGACCAGATTGACCATACCCGCATCCGCGAATTCGCCCAGCAGCGACGCCATGAGTTCGGGCGTCTGATCGTAGCCGCCGAACTCGTTGGGTAAACCGGCATTCGGATGCACGCTGACAAAGGTGTCGGCGATACGGCTGAGCTCTTCGACATGGGGGCGCAACTGTTCGGCGCCAAGCGCGCAGTTGAGGCCCACCAGCAGGGGGTTGGCATGCTGAACAGACCACCAGAAGGCTTCGCAGGTCTGTCCGGAGAGGGTTCGTCCGCTGTTATCGGTAATCGTCGCCGAGATCATCAAGGGTATGGTCCGACCGAGATCGACTTCGAGGGATTTGATTGCGTAAATCGCCGCCTTGCCGTTGAGCGTATCGAAGATGGTTTCGAGTAGCAGGAGGTCCGCACCGTTGTCGATGAGTGCCGTGGCGGTTGCCCGATAACTGTCGGCGAGTTCCTGAAAACTGACATTCCGGAAGCCCGGGTCGTTCACATCCGGTGAGAGGCTCGCGGTACGATTGGTCGGACCCATGACACCGGCGACATAACGAGGTGCGTCGCTGGTACTGAATTCGTCGGCGCAACTCCGCGCGATACGGGCCGCCGCCGCATTCATCTCGATACTCAAATCCTGCAGTTGATAGTCGGTTTGAGCAATGGGGGAGGCGGTAAAGCTATTGGTCTTGATGATGTCCACCCCGGTACGGAGATACCCACGATGCGCGTCAGCGATGATTTCGGGCTGGGTAAGGCACAACACGTCGTAGTTGCCCTTGAGAGGCACCGTATGGTCGGCTAACCGTTCGCCACGGTAGTCTTCTTCTACCAGACCCAGACCCTGCAGCAGCGTCCCATAGGCGCCATCGAGTACCAGGATGCGCTCCTGCAGCGCCGAGGTAAGCTCGGTATGGACGGTCTCGCCGGTCTTGCGTTGATATTCAGGTTTTGGCATACGCGTGGGTCTTTGGGCAGAGGGTGGCTAAACTTAGTTTAGGACCGCCCAATATGAATGCAATTGAAGTTACGGCGTGTTGATATGAATCACATTCACATGAAAGCTGGTACAATACCCGACAAAATTACTAGGAATTAGGAAGACGACTGACATGATCGATATTTCCGAATCGGCGCAAGCGTATCTGCGTGACCTGTTATCCAATCAGGACGGCGAAAATGTGAGCATCCGCGTCTTCGTCGCGCAACCCGGCACGCCCCAGGCGGAAACCTGTATCGCTTACTGTCGTCCCGGAGAAGAGCAGGAAGGCGATGTTGCTGTGGCATTCGATGGTTTCAATGCCTGGTTCGAAGAGCGCAGCATGCCGTTTCTCGAAGGGGCGGAGGTGGACTACCAGGAAGATCGCATGGGCGGCCAGTTGACCATCAAGGCGCCCAACGCCCGTACCCCTCAGGTTGGTGAAGATGCCTCCCTCGAAGATCGTATCAACTACGTGCTCTACAACGAAATAAACCCCGGGCTTGCATCCCATGGCGGCATGGTCACGCTGGTGGAGGTGGTGGAGAACAATACCGCCGTATTGCAGTTTGGCGGCGGTTGCCAGGGTTGCGCTGCGGTAGACATCACATTGAAGAACAGCGTGGAAAGCTCTCTTCTCAAGCAGATCCCGGATCTGGTTGCCATCAAAGACGCGACCGATCACTCGGTAACGGAAAACGCCTACTACCGTTGAACGGGAGTTGAACGGGATTGTGTTACCCGTTCCGGGATAACAATACCTCCCGCAACTCCGCGAGTTCCCGTAACAGCGACTCGGTCTGTTCCCAACCGATACAGGCATCGGTCACCGAAACGCCGTAACGCAAGGCGGTGAGATCCTCGGTCAACTTCTGGTTGCCTTCGCTTAAGTTGCTCTCGATCATCAACCCGATAATGGATTGATTGCCGGAGGTTATCTGCGACGCGATATCCCGGGCGACTTCGATCTGTTTGTTGTGGTCCTTGTTCGAGTTGGCGTGACTGCAATCCACCATGATGTTCGCCGTCTGGTGGATCTTGTTCAGCGCCGTTTCGCACGCTTCGATGTGATCAATGCTGTAGTTAGGCCCGTCGCTGCCGCCGCGCAGCACGATATGGGCATGAGCATTCCCACGGGTATGCAATACCGCGACCTGGCCGGAAGGGCTGATGCCGAGGAACCGGTGGGGGCTGGCAACGCTCTCGAGCGCATTGATGGCGACGTCCAGCGAACCGTCCGTGCCGTTTTTGAAACCGATGACCGAACTCAACCCCGACGCCATCTCCCGGTGGGTCTGAGATTCGGCCGTGCGCGCGCCGATCGCCGACCAGACGATGAGATCCTGCATGTACTGCGGGGTGATGGGGTCCAGGGCTTCGGTGCTCAAGGGCAGCCCGAGCGTGGCAATGTCCAGCAGCAGGGAACGTGCAATCTCCAACCCCTGCGCAACGCAGAAGGTATCGTCGAGGTGGGGATCGTTGATCAGGCCTTTCCAGCCGATGGTGGTACGGGGTTTCTCGAAGTAGGCGCGCATGACGACGAGCAGGCTGTCTTGAAGTTCATCGGCGAGCGTTCGTAACCGTTTGGCATATTCTCTCGCGGCATCGACATCGTGAATCGAACATGGGCCAATCACGATCAGCAGACGGTGATCGCTGCGATCGAGGATACCTCGCACCGCCTCGCGTGCTTCCCGGTACCACGCTGCAGGCGACTCATCCGCAGCGAAAGGCACCGGAAGATCGCGGAAGGTGAGAGGAAAACGCCCGTAGAGACCGACCTGATCGATTGTTTGCGGCGCGCCGCGGCCGCGCAGGCGGGGGGGACGGTCGGCGGTCACCACGATGAGCGGCGTGCGCGAATAATGAGCTTCGATGATCGCGGGGTAATAGTTTGCGCCCGCGGTTCCCGAAGTGCAGATCAGCGCCGCCGGTTGGCGCAGTGCCTTGCCGATGCCCAGCGCCCAAAAACCGGCTGAGCGTTCATCCGGATGCGCCCAAATCCGCAGCGCGGAGTTGCGAGACGCAGAGAGCATGAGCGGCGCCGAACGCGCGCCGGAAGAGATCACGCAGTGCCGCACACCGGCGGCGACCAGAGCCGCCATGAGGCTGTCCGCGCAACGGATGTTGGCGGATTCCACCGACGAATGCGGCGCTTTGACACTTCGCGGCATAGGAGACATCCGGGAGAGTTTGTCCTGTCTATGGCCTTGGGGGAACCGGTGAGATTCCCGAGTAACCGCTCGTGGGCTTTAGCAGGGTGATGCAAAACACCATCAATGCCCTCCAACAAGAACACTGTCATCCTGAGTCCGCCTCAGGCGGAGGAAGAATCTGCTTTTCTCCCCATGTGCACGTCGAAGACTCGCGGAACGGAGCGGAGCATCGAGAACAGATTCTTCGCTTCGCTCAGAATGACTACGGACTTTCTAATCACACGACTAAGACCCGTTCACCGCGCGAATAAACGCGTTCAGTTTGTCCTCGGTTTCCTGCCACTCACTCTCCGGATCCGAACCCGACACGATTCCCGCGCCGGCGAAGAGATGCGCGGTGTTGCCGCTGAGGATCGCCGAACGGATTGCCACGGCAAACTCCGCCTCACCGGCGCCGATCCACCCCACCGGACCGCCGTACCAGCCGCGCGGGGTCTCCTCCAGCTTTCTGATCTCAGCCAGCGCCCGCGCACGCGGCCAGCCACCGACTGCGGGCGTGGGGTGCAGGCGTTCGAGAATGGCACCCACCGTGGTTCCCTCCCGCAGGCGCCCGGCAATCCGATTCGTCAGGTGCTGCAAGGTCGACAGCTTCATGATCCGCGGTTCCGGTGCGGTATCGATGCGCTCGCAGAGAGCTTCCATGTCGCCCAACACCGCCTCCACCACGTACGAGTGTTCAAGCCTGTCCTTGGCGCTGGAAAGCAGAGCCGTTGCCAGGCGATCATCCTCGGTGACATTGCGGCCCCGCCGGATGGTTCCGGCAATGCACTCGCTCTCCAGCATCCGGCCATCGGTTGTAAACAGACGCTCAGGTGTCGAGCCGACATATACCGAATCCGCATTCCACTGGAAGGCGAACTGATAGCAGTGAGGATCGGCGGCGCGCAGGGAGCCAAGCACCGTGAGGGGATCGAGTCCGCGCGGCAGACGGTGCACGGCGCATCGGGCGAGCACCACTTTCTCCATGCGGCCACCCGCGATCTCCGCGAGCGCCTCACGCACCGCCCGGCACCATCCCGCCGGATCAGTTGCCTCGGCAGCGGCAATCGCATGCCGGGCCGCCGGAACCGCCGTCCCGAATCCCCGTTCGTATTTATCCCACAAGCGAGTCAGGTCGTCGAC
>JACZXA010000257.1 GCA_022571865.1 Pseudomonadota bacterium | reverse complement strand
ACCAACCCGTTCGAGATCGCCTACTTCGATCGTGGTCCTGCTGATGAAGAGGACTTGATCATGGCTGGCTTCTGGTCGGCATACTGGTACCGAGGACGGATATACGGCACCGAGATCCTGCGCGGGTTGGACGTCCTGGCGCTGACGCCCAGCGAACACCTGTCCGAAAACGAGATCGCGGCAGCGACGGTGGCAGACCAAGGCCGTGGGTTCAATCCGCAGCAGCAGTTCCGCGTTACCTGGCCGGCCGAGCCGGTGGTGGTCCGGGCGTACCTCGATCAGCTCGAGCGCGACGAGGCAATATCGATGTCGTTCGTTACCGATGTCAAGACGGTGCTCGACCTTGCGACGGCGAGGCTCGAGGACGACGCGCGCGACGAAGACCTCGCCATCAGACTCGACTCGCTGGCGGCGAGGTCCCTTGCAGAAGAACGCAGCGACACCATCACCAGAAAACGGCAGGTTGCGATGGCCGAGACGTTGGGCGGCATTGCGGCTCGCCTGCGCTGACGATGACTGTCGTGTCAAGTCGTCGAGCCGCGTTCGAGTCGTTCCTGCGGTTTCCGACGGGAACCCGGCTCGAGGTCAAAGGGCTATGGACAAGGAGGTTCTGCGGGTGGTTGAGTCATCGTCGAATACCGATGGCTTGTTAGCTGCTATTGAACCCACCCGTCTTCCTCAAGGTTGGTGCGGTCCGGTGGTCGACAGTATTGGTGCGTCGCCGGTGATGACGATCTTGCCAAAATGTTTGCGTTCTTCGAGCGCCTTGTGGGCTTCGATGCCCTGCTCCAGAGGGTACGTTGCACCGATGTGCGGTTTGAGTTTGTCGGCAGCCACCAGGCCAACCAGGTTTTCGACATCCTCGTGCTGCCAACCGTTACTGCCTTGGATGGTGAGTTCGCCCTGGAAGATGTAGCGAATATCCGTGGGAGGGTCAAAACCGGACAGCGCACCGTTGGTAACCATCCTGCCGCCTGCTTTCAGACATCGCAGTCCCTTCGCCCAGTATTCGCCTCCCTGGCTGTTCACCACCACATCGAAGCCGCCACCCCGCAGCAAAGACCCACCGGTCAGTCTACGTGTCGCTTTGACAACGTCCTCTTCGGCCGTGTTGATGGTCTCATCTACACCGAACAGATCCTTGAGCTGTCGGCAACGCGCTTCGCTTCCACAGGCGCCGACGACAAAACACCCCACGCTTTTGGCGAGCTGCACCGAGCAGTTTCCGACTCCGCCCGAGGCACCCAGCACAAGTACTCTGTCGCCTGCCTCGATCTTTCCGTGGTACATGACCATGCGGTACGCCGACCCGTAAGCAACAGGAAGGCAGGCGGCAACTTCGGTGGATACCGATTCGGGAATTCTGATCAGCTGACGGTCCCATACCACAACGTAATCGGCGTAGCCTCCCCAGCGTGTATCACCGAGGAACTTGATCGGCATCGATGGCTCTGGATCTTCGTGTGTGCTGAAGCGGGAGATTGGATCCGCCAGCACTCGATCGCCAAGCGCCCAGCCCTGCACGTCAGGCGCCATTTCGGCGATGACGCCCGCGCAGTCACAGCCGAGGATCATGGGAAGAGGAGTTCGAACTCCGGGCATGCCGCGTCTGGTGAAAATGTCATGGTAGTTGAGGCTGCAGGCCCGCATGGCAATACGGACCTGGCCAGATTCTAGAACCGGCATTTCGATGTCGCGGTAGCGCATCACCTCCACATCGCCTTGCTCGTCGATCACGACTGCCTTCATGCGGGTGCTCACCTTGTCTGGTTCCTCACTTGGTCGTGAAAACGGCTCGAGAGGTCCATCTTATATCACTGCAACCCCAGAGTTGGGTGGACCGACACCTGGCTGGCTGGCGCTGTTTGAGCGATCTTAAGCGATTGACATTTTCCGGGCCCTATCTGTGTGATCGTCATCATTGGGATATTCGTTTTCTTCGGAGCGATTGGTGGCCTCGTCATGGGATGGATATGCAGGCGTAAGAACTGGCCAAATAGTACGTTGACGTGCTTCGCAGCACTGCCATTGGTGCTGGGAGGGTTCGAGCATACGATACCGTTGCCTGACGATGTGACGACGATCGAACGCAAAATAATCGTTGCCGCCACACCATCGCAGATCTGGCAACAGCTGCTGAACACGCCATCCAACCGCACGAAGTCGAGCAGGCGTGGATGTATCGCATTGGCGTGCCATTACCCATCGAAGGGGTTACCGAGTTGGTAGACTCAGGATACGTGCGTCATGTACGCATGGGCAAAGGCGTTCATTTTGACCAGCACGCAGTCGTATTCGAACCCAACCGGCACGTTCGCTGGACGTACGAGTTCACGGAAGATTCATTCCCGCCGAATGCACTCGATGAGCATGTGGAGATTGGCGGGCTCTATTTCGATGTGCTGGACACCGAGTATGTGATGAACCCCTCGGCGCGAACCGCTCGGAACTTATCGTGCGCATGCGCTTTAGAGTCTCGACCCACTTCAATTGGTATGCGCGCTCGGTTGCGAGTTTGCTGGTGAGCAACTTCGAAGAAACCATCCTGGAACTCGCGGCTAAGGGTCCAACGCTTCAGCAGGTGCGGGGATAACCCAGAATCTCGAAGTCCGCCTGGTACAGTCGGTATATTCTTTCCTTTGTGGAACTGTCGAGTTCCTTCGTCGCGTCTTGAGCCGCAGTTGCATGCGTTGCTGCATTGACGATGGGAATCTGCCGGTGAAAAATCCGTTCCATTACCAATGGAAGCTCGGTAGCGAGATTCTCCACCCTGCCAATGAAGTTTAATTCTGTGTGGGGGATGGGAAGGAGGTCGACTTGTCTCGACCAGTGTCCGTCCTCGTCTATGCCACCGTCTTCGATGTAGTCCAGGAAGTCAGCTAGCGTTATTTCCGACTTGGGGGACTTCTTGAGCTTCTTCGCGATGATTTTTCGTTTGAGACCAGGATTGTCGATAACCTTGTCCAGATAACCGGAGAGCACTCGTACATAGGGATTGCGAACGAACGTAAACGTAAAATAGTCGCTGACGAGAGCGGCCACCTCATTCGTGTTCAAGTCGCTCAGCTTGCTGAACGACGCGTCTTTGATCAGTTGTAGATCGTCCATGGCAACAACTCGATCACCCGTGATCGCGTAATGCAGAGTTGCCACAACCGTTGAATTCGCTGCCTTACCGATACGAAAGTAAGCGAAGCGGTAGCCATGTTGTACTGCTGCGTAATTGTTCAGTAGTCGAGGACGAAGCCTGGTCGGATATCGAGTGAAAAAAGGGCTACCGGCAACATCGGTTCGTCGATCGAGGATTCGCTTGTAGATCTTGCGCAGCACGGTCAATCGGTCCTTTTCGAGGTCTTTTGCGATCCTATTCTTTCGATTTGGTCAATACCAGGCTATCCAACGTCCAGGTCACCGGCGGCGCAGTATTCTCGTCAGCCGGAATTGTCTGGATGGGCGGCGAGTACGCGCACCAGAAGCCGTTGGAACTCGTTGTCGGCAACGCTCGGCTGGCCAAAAATCCGGCGGCGGACCTGATCGAAACTCCCGATACCGCCCGGTGTTGGGACCACCTCGAGTCCGGGGATGAGCAGTCTATGATTGTGCTTATGCGCATGGTGCGCAAAGCAGGTTGACGACGATAGACAGTTCGTCGATGAATTGTTGGATTACTGAAAACGGCCCACCGGACGAGCGGTCTCTATGGTTGGTCGCGAAAGTGATGGTGCGGGGCTTAAGCAGTTCCCGGGGTGTCGAGTAATGTCAGTTGGGATCAAACAGCCGGTCATGGCGGATAACATCGGACTGCTCCATATTGGTTCCCAGTTCTCGAGCGTAACGATGTCCCGCGTAGATGGCGGAGGCGATGATGGCAGGCGCGTCGCAGTCACCTATTTTGTCCACCGTCGGGTATTTCACCGGGGGGTCTGACTCGATCTTTGCGGTAAGTTCTTTATAGAGGCTGTCGTTCGGGGTTCGCGCCGTAACCAGTAACACGGCGTCTGCAGCGACCACCTGGGTTTGCTTGGTATAGACGCAGCCTAGCGTTGCTTCGGCTCCGTCGAATTCATCCAGGCCATGAGCGGTGATGATTTGCACCCCCAGTTCGATGAGGCGTTGCTGGGTCTGATATTGCTCATCACTGTTAACGCCCCAGGCGGACACCAGGTTTTCCGGCGTGACGAAACACACCTCCGCCCCGTGTGCCACCAGTGCCTCGGCCAGGACACTGCCCAGGTAATAATGATCGTCGTCGAACACCAATACCCGGCCATTGGGTAAATGACCGCTGAAAATGTCGTTGGGGGTAAATATCTGTCGTGAGGGTCCGAGATTCGGACAAGGCTTTTTATGATAGCGGCCGAAGCCGTCGGCACGCCATTGGGCACCGGTGGCGACGACAATATGATCTGCGCCGATACTCAACGCATCTTCCGCGTTCAGATCGTTGTCCAGGAATACATCCACGTTGGGCATGACTTGAATCTGCTGCACGCGGTAATCTCGAACCCGCCCCCATTCGGCCAGACCCGGCAATCGGCATTCCTGGGCGACGCGCCCACCAAGCTCGGTCGAGGCTTCGGCAAGCATCACCTGGTAACCACGTTGGCCGAGTGCCCGGGTTGCCTCGAGACCTGCAGGCCCCGCACCGATAACCAGTACCAGAGCATCATGGCTCTTAGGCTCGATGTTCTCCGGGTGCCATCCTCGGCGCCATTCTTCCCCCATGGTCGGGTTTTGAGTGCAACGAATAGGTACGCTCAGGCTGTCACCGGTATAGCAGATATTGCAACCGATGCACTCTCGAATCTCGTCGAGCCGACCTTCTTCAATCTTGCGCGGCAGGAACGGATCCGCAATGGAAGGCCGAGCCGCTCCAATGAAGTCGGTTATACCCCGACGTATCTGTGCAACCATGGTGTCCGGAGAGGTAAAACGTCCCACGGTAACGACGGGTTTAGTGGTGATGGATTTTACGTAGTGCATCGCCTTTTCGAGCGATCCTTCTTTGACGAAACGCGACACACCCATTTCGTGTTCGTAGTCTTGAACGTTGATATCCCATAGATCGGGTAATTCCGCGAGCATTTCGAACATCTCCCTGCGCTCGCCGGTCACCGGTTCATCTCGTGTGCCGGTACCATCATCGGCCGCCATACGCACCGCAACCGCGCAGGTGTCGCCGATCGCATCCTTGGTTTCTTCAATCAGCTCCCGAACGAGACGAACGCGATTTTCCAACGATCCCCCATATTCATCGGTGCGATGGTTGTGTTCAGGCGAGAGGAACTGGGACAGCAGATACTGATGCGTGGCGTAAATATAAACGATGTCGAAACCTGCTTCTCGAGCACGCAGTGCGGCGGTTCGATGCCAACGACGCAGGTTCTTGATGTCCTGCGAATCCATGGCTCGGGTTTGCAACGGATGCCCCGCAAGATTTGGCCTGCTGTCGACGCCCAGAGGAACTTCTC
>JACZXA010000070.1 GCA_022571865.1 Pseudomonadota bacterium | reverse complement strand
TGGTTGTCCATGAAACTTTGCGCGGCGGCGTTCCACACGGTGCCGGGGGTGGCAAGGCCCGGGATGGAGATGATTGGCCGGCCCGTGCTGAGTCCGCGATGTTCGACGGCAAATCGGGAAACGGCGTCCGAGGCTGAATTCGCAGACAAGTTCGCGGCGAATATCGCCATGGCAATAACGACCCAGAATGAGAGATTAAGAGGCTGAAAAGACCGACACTGCATGATAGTTCCTCATCGTCTTATTATCAGGTATGGATGACTTTATGTAATGTATACCTTACATATATTAGGGTCGAGCACCTCAAGTGTCAAGTCTACCTGACATTTTTTCGCGGCGTCTGCGGCAAATTCGCGGCTAGCCGTAGGAGTAATTTTGGTATATTTTATATACCATTATGGAGTTCGAGTTTGACGCTCGGAAAAGTGCGAGCAATCTTGCCAAGCACGGTATCGATTTTGAGGGTGCCAAGAAACTGTGGGACGACCCGAATCTGCTCGAAATTCCAGCCATCACAGAGGATGAACCAAGGTGGTTATTGATCGGAAAGATTGCGGGCAAGCACTGGTCGGCAGTGATTACGTATCGAAGTGATGTGATACGCATCATCTCGGTCCGGCGATCACGTACGGAAGAGATAGCATTTTATGAAAGCTAAGAAATTTGATATCGATTTTGACACGGGTAAAGACATCACGAGTGCTCTGGACCTGACCAAAGCTCGGCGCGTAAAGCAGGCGCCCAAAAGGGTCAACGTCGATTTTCCAACCTGGATGGTAGATGCGCTCGATAAAGAGGCGCAACGACTCGGCGTGACTCGCCAATCAATCATCAAGGTTTGGCTTGCAGAGCGACTGGAGCGACAGGCGGGTTAGCTCGACAGCGAGCCGATGGCCAAAGCTCTGAATTTGTAGAGTCGTTGAAATGGTATCCAATCGGATACCATTTTGACATGCGCTGCGATACCATCGCGACATGAACGCAGCTGCCACACACGCCGAGGTCACCGCCAGCCTGCTGGCTGATGCCAGAGTAAGAGCCGGGTTGTCTCTCAGAGAAGCTGCCCGGCTCGCGGGTACCTCACATGCCACTCTGAGTGCTTATGAGCGCGGCAGGAAGATCCCGTCTATCGTGACGTTTCTGCGCGTTCTCGACGCTTGCGGTTTCGCCGTGGATTTTGACCTCTCCCTGCGCATCCGTTGGCGCGATGGCGTCGCTCGAGGCGAGGAACTGGCGCAGGTATTGAAGCTCGCAGCTGAGTTTCCCGCCCGGGTATCGCGACACATGGACTACCCCGTATTCGGTTCTGATCCGAACGCCTGACAGTGGTTGATCTGGTCGAGAAGATCGTCGAGGTTCACCACCACCTCGCCGCTGCCGATCTCCCCCATGCGTTTGGTGGAGCTTTGGCGCTGGCGTGGTGTACCGAACGAGCACGCGGCACCATAGACATCGACCTCAACGTTTTTGTCGATGTGGATGCATGCGAGGGTGTGTTCGCCGCACTTCCCGAGGGCGTGAAAACCACCAGAGGCGACCAGAAGATTCTGCGCAATGACGGACAGGTTCGAATCTGGTGGCAACAGACCCCCCTCGATCTGTTTCTGAACACCACCGCCTATCATCGCGAAGTTGCCGGTCGCATTCGCTGGGAACAGTTTGGCGGTGAAACGATTCCCTTCATCGCCTGCCTGGACGTGGCGGTCTTCAAAGCATTTTTCAATCGCACCAGAGACTGGGCGGACATCGAAGAAATGCACGCGGCCGGTACGCTCAACGCCGCGCGTGTTATCCGGATCATCGGCGAGTATTTAGGCAGCGAAGACGAGCGTATCGTTTCACTACGGAAGTTCTTGGCGTAGTCATGAAGTCCGAAGGACGATTTAGTCAGATGATCTACGTGTCACCGCGCAATCCCGTGGTAATCGTGCGAACCGGTCTGGATGCGCACCCGCCGAAACGATGGCCAAGCTGACTCGAATATTTTTCAGACCGGCTTCACGCGGGCAGCCATGAGTCGTCAAGCGAATAATCAGGAACCCAGTCGATAGCGCAGTTTGACGATGAACAGGTTGGAGATCGGGTCGTTCCAGCCGTTCTCGAACACCTCGGCGAAATCCTCATCCAGAAGCCGGTCGCCTTTGTTGGCGAGTCGGGTGTAGACGATAAACAGATCAGACAGCGGCGCCAACTCCCAGCGATAGCGGGCCTGGAAGCTGAGGCGGGAAACACTGAAATCGTCGCTTGGGCCGACAGGTTTGGCCACTTCGATCGGGCTGCCGGGGCGATCGGGTATTGAGTAAAACTTATCTTCCCGCGCTTTGATGCCGATCCACTGCAGCGACACTCTGAGCTGTTGTTTGGCGGTGATGAAATATTCCGCATTCACGCTGGGGCTGAACTGTTTGGCCTGAAAGGTGGTCATGTTGCGATCTTCGGTGTGCAGCAGCCAACCGTCCCGGTCCATGTAGTTGACCTTTAAGCCCAGATTGATCCGATCGCTGGGTTGCCAGTCGATCCCTCCACCCACCTGCCAGCTCTGTCCACCCAGGTCTTCACCCGTGGTGCCTATCATCGCGTGCACGCTCACTGGCTTGGATACATCGGAATTGAATCCGATGTTCGCACTGAGGGTGCGTTTGATCCGAAAAGTCCCGTTGCCGAAGCTGTTGAGGTCATCGTATTGAGCGGGTCGGAAACCGGCGCCGAAACTAACCCGATGTAGTGAGTTCAAGGTCAGCATGTCGGTAATCAACATACCGGTGCGAACCATCCGGCCTTGCAGGTTGTGCCTCACTCCACCGCGTATGTCGAAGCGATTCTGGCGAGCGAAAGACAGATCCGATCGGGTGCGCCCATGGGCAACCCGCACCTGCCAGGCATTGTTGCGATCCAGGAAGCCGAGATCGTTGAGATCTACTTTTTCGTCGAGATACTCGAGTCCAAGGCGGGTCAACACGCCCTTGCGATGGGAATACTGGAAGTCCGAGAAGCCACCGTAGCCCCGGCCGACGCCATCGATATCCGAACTGAACGCCTGCCCGTCGATTTTCAACTTGGCGTTGGGTGTGTAGTAGTGCCAGTCAACTCCGGTGGCGTAAGCATCGCCCGGCACATTCTTCACCACCGCCGTGGTCAGAATGCCCAATGCTCGATAGGTTCCGCCGGTGTTGTCTTCCCACAGCACGCGCGCCGTACCGTAATCGTTGCCCCCATGTTCGACGATGCGCATGAGCCCGTCTGCATCGGTTACCCGGAACCTGGCATCGTCCTCGAAAGCGCCCATCACGCCATAACGGAAAGCGCCGATCTGCCCCGTCGCCTTGATCGCGCCGAGCAGTTCCACCGGTTGGATCAGATCCAGGCCTTCAACCGCGGAATCAATCGCGACGTCGGGAAACTCCGGTTTGCCGCCGATGCGTCGCGTATTCACCATGGTGTAGGGCGAGCCTCGGTTGCCGATGCCGAAACCGCGGGTATCGGCGCGCGGGGTCGCGTTGAAAATCTGTTGGCCTTCCAGGAAAAACAATCGCTTCTCCGGGAAAAAGGTTTCGGTGGCAGAGAGATTGATGATCACGTCATCCGACTCGACCGCCCCGAAGTCGGGATTCAGGGTGGCGTTGAGTTGCAGATTGCTGGACGGACGCCAGAAGAAATCGGCACCCACCTTCAGCTCCGTATCACCTTTCAGTTCATCACGGGTCACCGACGCATACGGATAGAAATTGTATTGCCGCTTGGGATTCACCCCGCTGAGTGCAAGCGATTGCAGGGCGGACAGGAATTCGGGTTTGGTCATGGGCAGGGCGGGCCATCCCACCCACTCATCCCGGTAGGCCATGCTGCGGGAAACGTAGATCCCCATGCGTCGCTCGGCATCCGCCTGGGGCATGGCCACCGTCCCCCAGGGAATCATGAATTCGGCGGACCAGCCGGTATCGGTGCGATGTGTCGCACCCCGCCAGGGTCCGTCCCAGTCGAACGACATCTGCCGTTCCGGTAGCAGAGTCCCGTCGGTGATGGAGTCGCCGAGATTGATCTCGAAGAAAAAGCCATACCGACCGGTACCCGACGTATCCAGGCTGATATGGATCCAGTCCCGGCCCGGCATCAACACATCTCGTCCCGACAGCCTCCCGATCAGGGTCTCCGGGGGCTGGTCCGCATCCACGCCCACATGCAGGCCCTTGCTCGAATAAAACAGCCGCACCCGGGTTTCGTGCAGCGGTCTTGCCAGCGTATCCGGATTGGTCAGGTAGAAATCGCCATGGAAGGGCAGATCTTGCCAGACCGGTTCGTCCAACCTGCCATCGACCTCGATGTCCACCTCGTGACGCTCGAGATGAATTGTCGGCCCCGCTCCGAGCGCGGCTTCCGCGGCCGCAAGAACAATCTGCGGGGTCGCGATGCACACCGACGCTAACGCCAGGTACCAACACGCTCGTCGGTTGGTTTGTCTTATCAAATCTTTCACTCAGACCAGACAAAACGACCAGTATAACAAAGGCGGTTGGTCGGGTTGTTGGTAGATGCCACCAGGGGGGTGGAGATTCTGGACACGCAGTAGGTTTTGATCCACAGAAAACAGGTTGCACAAATCGCCAGCTTGGGAGCGCACTAATCGCACAAGTTAGTGTTCCACTTTCGGCTATCGGGGGGTGTTTTCTGGTCGTATTGTTGGACACGGGTAATCGTGTTCGCTATCAATCGCCGCTTCCAACCATGCTTACCTGAGAATGTATCATATTTAGTACATATTTCTTTTACTGGAGTGTATCCTGTTTGATCCAGTTGTTGTCTTGAAGACGGTGATCTGGCAGAGCAGTTCGCTCAAGACTCTCCAGAGTTTCCCCGAGTAAGTCCGGCACGAGGTAGGTGCTGAACTGATGCGGGTTCAAAGCGGGTTGAATCCCGTCGACTGGAAGCCCATGCCAGTAATTGGCCAAGGCGTTCGAGAGATCGGGGTCCGGTATCGCAGCCAGTATCGCGTTTTCTACATCGCCGAGTTTAGCGATGCGATATACGTTCTCAGTGCTTTCATCAAGAAAACGCAACGGACACCGAAGGCCGAGATTGACTTGGCGAGACAGTGATTCGGAGCCGATGTTGATGGAAGGAACGAGATGATGACCCTGGTTAAAAGCACTGGAAATGTCTTTGAAGATCTCGGCTTCGAAAAACACGAAGCGGCTGTACTTCAAGCCAAGGCGAAGGTAATGATTGCGTTGGAAAAGTACATCAAAGCGAACTCGTTGACCCAGGCGCAGGCGGCCGAGCTGTTGGGTGTTCCACGACCCAGAATGAACCGTTTGCTCAAAAGAGACTTCAGCAAGATCACGCTCGATAAGATGACCGAGATGTTGTATCGGGCGGGATTGACGATGGAGGTTAAAATCAAAAGGCAGACAAGGCGGGCGATATAGCGAAACTGTAGGCGTTAGTTGACTTTCCTGGTGTGCCAATGATCGCTTGGCGCTTGGCATGAACACCCGGCTACCCGGTCGCGGCTCCTCTCGGAACAACGACGCGCTCTAGTTCCTCGAGCAATTCCTGGCGTACTTTATTCAAGTCATAGTGGGATTGGAGATTGACCCAGAACTCTGGAGACATACCAAAGTAGACGCCTAATCGAAGTGCGGTGTCGGACGTTATGCCTCTCAGCCCTTTCACAATCTCGTTGATTCGCCGCGCCGGCACATGCACGTCCTTTGCCAGCCGATACTGACTGATACTCATGGGTTTCAGAAACTCTTCAAGAAGAATTTCACCTGGGTGTGATAGCGCAATCTGTCGTTTACGTGCCGTTTGTTGATCCTATGAGTGGTAGTCCACGACTTCCACATCGTAAGCATCTCCACTTCTCCAATTGAAGCAGACGCGATACTGATTGTTGATTCGAAACCTGTGTTGACCTTTTCTGTTGCCTTTCAGAAGCTCAAGTCTATTTCCTGGCGGAAGTTTTAGATCGTCGAGTTGCTGCGCTGCATGGAGCATCTGGAGCTTGGATACCACCCGTCGCTGAAGGTCGGCAGGCAATCCTTTCAGTCTCCTGCCGTTCTCGAAAAGCTCGCGGACATCCTTGTTCTGGCAACTTCGATAACGGATCTCGTTATTAACGTCAAACGTTATTACCGGGGAGTTTTGGGGTGGCTATCCGCGATGGTCTACTGGATGGGTGTGCGGATCGCTTCGGCCAGCGACAAGAGGTAGCTTCGGATCGTTTGTGCCTCCTCGGGCGATATCTCCACACCGGGCATGCCGTTCATCTGCTTGGATCCGCCGATGACAATTCCGTCCCAAATTGCATGAGTTTCTTTTGTCGCATAACGCAGGTCCGGAACCGAACTGCCAAACCGGCTGACGGCGTCCTTGCCGTGACAGGATTTGCAGTAACCCGCGTAGAGTAGCGCGCCTTTGTCGATCACTTCCGCCGAGGCGTCGAGTTTCGGTTGTTCCGGGAGCGGCGGGTAACCGACGGATTGCGGCAACTCGTTGGTGGCCCCTAACGAGAAAGCTAACAAGCGGGTCGGTCCGTGGGAATTGTCGGTCGAGTGCAGCTCAGGATATCGATATTGCAGGCCGCCGCCGCTGCCGATCGCGATGAGTACTTGCTGCGTCCCGTTCACCGTATAACTCGCGGGCGCCGCGTTGATTGAGGATCCGGTTGCCACCGACCACAAGCGCTCACCGGTGTCGGCGGCGTATGCTTCGAATCGCCCCTGTGCGTTGCCTTGAAACACGAGGTTACCAGCGGTTGTCATCAACCCGCCGTTGTAAGGCAACGCATGGTCCACCGACCAGCGAATTTTGCCGCTTGCGGGGTCGAAGGCGACTAGCTTGCCCGGGGCGTGGGGTTTGCCGTCGACCTCGGTCAACAACACCACGTCCTCACCCGATCCTTCGTTGTCCACCAGTGCCGGGAGATCGACGACGGGTATGTACGACAGTCCGTGTCCGGGGTGGAAGGCCATTGGGTTCCAGCTATGTGATCCCCACATGTTCGGCCAGACGTAGGTTGTCTCCCCATCCTCCAGGTTCCAGTACTCTGCGGCTGGATCGTAAGTCGGCTTGCCCGTCTCCACGTCGATGTCGGTTGCCCAGTTGGTTGTGGCGAACTTGCCCACGGTGAGCAGTTCGCCCGTGTGCCGGTCGAGCGTGTAGTGGAAGCCGTTTTTCGGCGCGATCAGCACGGTCTCGCGCTCGGCGCCATGAATGGTCAGATCCGCAAGGATGATGTTCATCGTCGCATTGAAGTCCCAGCTGTCTTTGTCGACGGTCTGGTAATGCCAGTTGTACTCACCGGTTTCGGCGTTGACCGCCACGATCGACGACAGAAACAGGTTATCGCCCCCGACGGGGCTGCGATTTGTGTGTTGGTAAGGATAGGCGCCCGAGGTACCGAAGAAGAGCTGATTGGAGAGGGGGTCGTAGGTCATCTCGTTCCAGTTGTTGCCGCCGCCCCCGTAGGTGGCAAGCGTGTCGCCCGACCAGGTTTTTGCCGCCATCTTCAGGGCCGGTGTGTCGTTTTCCTCAGACTTGTCGCTTGGCACGATATAGAACCGCCACAGCAACTCGCCGTCGTCGGCGTCGTAGGCCGAAACGTAACCGCGGTTTTTCAGCCTCGACTCAGATCCGCCATTGCCTACGAATACCCTGCCGCCGCCGACGTAGGGTGAATCGGTAATAAAATAATCGAGCGCGACATCGCACGTGGTCTTCGACCAGAGCGGTTTGCCCTCGTTTGCGTCGAGCGCGATCAATTTGCAGTCCGCGGTTGTCAGCAACACCCGGCCGTCATAAACGGCAACGCCGCGGTGCGCTCGGGCCACCCAGGAAAGGTCCGGTTGCTCCGCAAAAGCCGAGCGCACGTCCGGATCAAACGACCACAGCAGCTTGCCGTTCGATGCATCGATGGCAAAAACCACCGAATACGCGCCCGACAGGTAAATTACTCCGTCCACGACAATCGGCGTGGTCGCAATGCCATCGGCGGTGGGTAAGTTCGCCGACCACGCAAGGCCGAGGTTCGCGACGTTCTCATCGGTAATCTGCGCCAGCGGCGAGTAGTGTTCGCCGCGAAAGTTACCGCCTTTCAAGAACCAGTTGGCACCTTCACCGGCTTCCTTTAATACCCGCTCATCGGTCACGTTAGCCGCAGCAAGCACACCGGTTGCGGCGGCGAATGACGCCAGGAGAAGGCAGGTGTTGAGACTGCTCCTCTTCATGGGGACCTGGTCATGGGGATCTGGTTCCAGCGAGTTGGATGAACAGGGCTAGTCGAACGCTGAAGTGTATCCTATTGATTGTCCATGGCTCCATGTACGATTGTCGGTATGGGTCGTTACCTGCTCAAACGCCTGCTGCTCATCCTGCCGACGTTGTTCGGCATCGTCCTGATCAACTTCACAATAGTCCAGTTTGCTCCCGGTGGCCCGGTGGAACAGATCATCGCCGAGGCCACGTTCGGGCAGGCGTCAACCACCAGCGGCATAAGTGGCGGTGCCGATGTGGGGGGCACCGGTCTCAGCAACACAGCCGCCAGTTACGGCCTGGACCCGGCAATTATCGCGGATCTGGAACGCCAGTTCGGATTCGACAAGCCGGCGCACGAACGATTTTTCATCATGGTCAAGAACTATGCGGTGCTCGATTTTGGCGACAGCTTCTTTCAAGACCGTCCAGTGCTGGACCTGGTGGTCGAACGAATGCCGGTGACCATATCGCTCGGCTTGTGGTCGTTGTTGCTCATCTACGGCATCTCCATTCCACTGGGGATCGCCAAAGCGGTGCGCGACGGAGAGTTGTTCGATGTCTGGACCAGCTCGCTGATTTTTGTTGGTTATGCAATTCCCGGCTTTATCTTTGCCGTGTTGCTCATCGTCATATTCGCAGGCGGTAATTACCTTGACTGGTTTCCGCTACGCGGCCTCGTTTCCGACAACTGGGCCGACCTCAGCTGGGGCGATCGCATCCTCGACTATTTCTGGCATCTGGCATTGCCAATTACCGCACTCACCATCGGTGGTTTCGCGACGCTCACCATGCTGACGAAGAACTCCTTTCTGGAGGAGATCAACAAACAGTTCGTCTTGACGGCCCGCGCGAAAGGTCTCACCCAGCGCCGCGTACTGTACGGCCACGTGTTCCGCAACGCCATGCTGATCATCATTGCCGGGTTTCCCGCCGCATTCATCGGCATCCTGTATACCGGCTCGCTCCTGATCGAGGTGATCTTCTCGCTGGATGGCATGGGGCTGTTGAGCTATGAGGCGGTGATCAAGAGAGACTACCCGATACTCTTCGGCACCTTGTTCTGCTTTACGCTGATCGGGCTGGTGATGCAACTGGTGGGCGACATTGTTTACGCACTGGTGGATCCACGAATCGACTTCGAGGCGCGCACTTGAATCCGGTGACGCAACGTCGCTGGCGTCAGTTCAAAGCCAACCGCCGGGGGTACTGGTCGCTGTGGATCTTCTCGGTGTTGTTCGGCCTGTCCTTGTGTGCCGAGTTCATCGCCAACGATCGCCCGATTCTGATGAAACATGCCGGTGAGTACTGGTTTCCGATACTTGGCGACTACACCGAACTCGAACTCGGCGGCGAATTGCCGATTCTGGCCCAGTACAAAGACCCCTACATCATCGATCTCATCGAGCAATCCGGCGGGTGGATGCTGATGCCGCCTATCCCCTACCGATTCGATACTCAGGATTTGTACATCGAGTCATCCTCACCGGAGCCACCGTCCGCTCGACACTGGTTGGGTACCGATGACCGTGCAAAGGACACCCTCGCGCGAGTGATCTACGGTTTTCGCCTGTCGGTTCTGTTCGGGCTGACACTCACGTTGTTGAGTTCGCTGATCGGCGTCACGGTGGGCGCGCTGCAGGGTTACTTCGGGGGCGTAGTGGATCTCGTTGGGCAACGGTTCGTCGAGATCTGGGCGGGCCTGCCCATTTTGCTCATGCTCATTATTCTGGCAAGCGTGGTGGATCCCAACGTCTATTGGCTGCTCGGCATCCTGACGCTTTTCAGTTGGATGCCCCTGGTTGGTTTGGTGAGGGCGGAATTCCTGAGAGCCCGCAATTTCGAGTTCGTTCGCGCAGCGCGCGCGCTTGGTGTCAGTGACCTGTTCATCATCTGGCGCCATGTACTGCCGAACGCCACGGTCGCCGCCCTGACGTTCCTGCCTTTCATCTTGAGCGGTGCGGTCACCATGCTCACGGCGTTGGATTTCCTCGGCTTCGGCCTGCCCGCCGATTCGCCGTCCCTGGGAGAACTGCTGGCACAGGGAAAAAACAACTTGCAGGCGCCTTGGCTGGGGTTGTCCGGATTCGTGACACTCGGCACCATGCTCACGTTGCTGATCTTCATCGGTGAAGCCGTGCGGGATGCCTTCGATCCCAGACGAACCGTGGCATTGGGGTCAGAGTAAAGTGCCATAAAGTTGGGGTCATAAAGTTGGGGTCAGAGTAAAGTGCCATAGTGCCACTATGGCACTTTACTCTGACCCCTTGGCTACCGGCTATGACCCCGGTTACTTGCCGGTCAGTTCAGCCATGCCGAGTCGCACCCGTTCGGCCTTGGCTTCGTCCCACCACCAGGTGTCTACCCAGGCCTCGCGCTGCAGACGCAGATTGCTGTCGGGAATGCCAAACTTGTCCCAATAGACCAATCGGTACCCGGGCGAGCCGAGCCCGGGAATTCGATAGAAGTTCCACAGCAGTATGCGGTCCAACGCCCTCGTCGCGGCGTAGAGGTCTTCCGGCGTGCGGGCAGCCATGATGTGATCGGTCATGATATCCACGGCTGGATCTCTCACTCTTCCCCAGTTCTGGGAGTAGTCCCAGTCGGCCGAGGCGCTGCCCAACTGGTTGCGCACGAATATGCCGGGCATGTTGGACGGTATCCACGTCTGGGTGGTACCGTCGAACAGTCCTTTGCGCATGCGGTAAAGCCAGTTCGAATACTCGATTGTCCGAGCCGTCGTCGCGATTCCAATCATGTTGAGCATGCGCATGAGGGGCGTTTCCTGGCGCAGTGAAAACGGTGACGAGAAGATGAACTGAATCCTGAACGGTTCGCCGGACGCTGTGTTGGTCATGACGCCGTCGCGAATTTCCCAGCCCGCGTCTTTGAAAAGCTCGAGCGAGCGTTTTACGTTGTCGCGGTCGAAGCCGTACCCCGAGGTCTCGTTACCCAACCACGGTTCGGTAAACACGCGATCGGGAATCTGACCGCGCAGCGGTTCGAGCAGAACCAGTTCCTTTTCCGATGGCATGCCGCTGGACGCCATGGGGGAATTGTAGAAGTAGCTTTTGGCGTAGTTGTAGAAACCGAACATGAGCACCCGGTTGGTGTATCGGAACTCGGACATCAGGTACAAGGCTTCCCGGACCCGCACGTCCTGAAATTTTTTCCGGTTCAGATTCCAGAGAACCGCGGCCCACAGACCCCAGGGGCGCGCCAGATCGACGAGTTCTTTTTTGAGAAACCCCGACTTCACTGCGGGAAACTCATAAGCGGTCATCCAGTTTTTCGAGACCGTTTCCTGACGGACGTCAATGACGCCACCTTTGAGCGCCTCCAACTGGATCGACTCGTCCCGAAAGTAGTCATATTTGATCGTCTTGAAGTTGTAGCGACCCTTATTCACCGGCAGACCGTCACCCCAGTAGTCGTCAACGCGCTCAATCGTGATGGTCCGGCCGAGATCGTAATCGCGTATGCGGTAAGGACCACTGCCGAGCGGTGGCTCGACCGTTGTCTTACTGATGTCGCGGGTCACCCAGTAGTGTTCCGGGAGTATGGAGTATTGGCCGATCATGATCGGCAAATCGGGGTTGCTGGGGGTATTCGGATTGGTTGTGAACAGCACCTCGTCTTCGCTGATGCGCTCGATGGTGTCGAGTTCAAGAAGCGCACTGCGCACACCCGCCGCCCCGTGTTTTTTCATCATCCGAAACGTAAAGACCACATCGTCAGGCGTGAGCTTCGTGCCGTCATGCCAGCGCGCTTCCTGGCGAATTTTGAACGCAAATTGTTTGTAATCGTCGGCCACCCAGATAGCGGACGCCAGCCGCCCGTAATAAGCCGCAGACTCATCCAGCGCCTGTTCCAGCAGCTTGTCGTAGATCAACACCCAGTCGCCTTCCGCTACCAGACGGTGAGTGGGCGCCGCGATGCGCCCCCGGTCCAGGATGCCGTTGAAGCTGTCGTAGGTGCCGCGAATCGGTGCGCGGAGGAGCCCTCCGCGAGGTGCATCCGGGTTGACGTAGTCGAAGTGGGTGAAATCGGCCGGGTACTTCAGCGGCTCGACGTAAGAGATCCCGTGGGAGTACTGCCTGGTATCCGCCGTTGCCGAAAGAGCAACGGCAACACCCAGCATAAATAGGAGTACTCGTCCGCTCATCTGCTCGTGTCCATGGAATTGCCGCTTTGTGTCAAGCCTGTGAGTGAATTCTATACCATGAGTGCCATCGATCAGCGCGAAGGTATCGTGCGGGATGCGCATGAAGAGAACCTGTTACTTCTGATCCGGCGGAATATTATCAACGACCCGCTGACACATGAGATGCTGGCGATTCACAACCTGGATGACTCGGACGGTGTCGTGCAGCTCGATGTCGCCCACCAGCTGACAAGCAATACGACGCTGTCAGCCGGTGCAGACGTGTTTTACGGCACCGCAGATGGGTTGTTCGGGCAGTTCGATGAACGAGATCGATTGAATCTGCGCCTGCTGGTAAGCCTGTGGCGTTATCCTCCGGCGATGCGGTCGCGAAAGCGGCGCATGCCGCGCAACCAGCGATCATAGTCGTTGGCTTTACGCTGGAAATAGGTTTCCACTTCCGGATGAGGCAGGACCAGGAACCGTTCTTCGCGAATCGCTTCGATACACGCATCCGCTACGGTTTCCGGTTCGAGCACACCGTCAAAACTCGCTTGCCCTTTGGCTTGCTCGCCGGGCTTGCGCGGGCCGCCTATATTAGTTCGCACCGCCTGTGGGCAGAGCACCGAAACGCCGATGCCCTGGTCGCCATAGTTAATGGCAATCCACTCGGCAAAGGCGACCGCCGCGTGTTTGGAAACCGCATAGGGACCTGAATCCATCTGGGTAAGCAGACCGGCGGCCGATGCCGTGCTGAGCAAGTAACCACCACCGCGTTCGAGCATGCCGGGTATGACCGCTCGCGCCGCGGCCAGATGCGACCAGGTGTGCACGTTCATCATGTGCATCCAGTCTTCGGTCGACAGATCGAGACCGCCGGGTTTTCCGTAGCCGGCGTTGGAAACGAACACGTCAATGGTGCCGAATGAATCCTCGGTTTGTTTGACGAGCGCTTCGATGGCTTGCTCGTCCGCCACATCCAGGGTGGCGGAGGTAGCCCCCGCACCAATCATTTGCGCCGTTTCGGCGGCGTTTTTGCCATCTAAGTCGGTGCACACGACGGCCTTTGCGCCAACCGCCGCCATTGCCCGAGCAAGCGCTCGGCCGATACCCGATCCTGCGCCGGTTATTACGATGATTTTGTCGTTTAGTTCCATGATCCTCCTCTATGCGACCGAACCGTTTCAAGGACGATCGTTTATCGACAAGCTGTTAATCATAAGTAGTTGCTGAGTTGGGTGCTAGCCGACCTGTGTGGACAACATAGCCTGGCTGACCCAGGCGATTTGTTCTCTCATCCGGATGAGAAAATTCGAGTTCAACTCGCACACCCGTTCCCCAATCGAACAACAGATTCGATATGATTCAGTTTCATGGACTCTCCAATTGTCGAACCATCCACCAGGGTGCATGCCGCCATTCAGAGTTTGCTACTCGAACACGGTAGCTTTACTCCGCTGGAATTGCTGATCGAACTCGATGCCGTTAGTTATGGCGATTACGAGTCGTGGCGTCGTGGCTTACGCGGAACGCTTGCTGAATGTGTTGCAGGTGGCGAAGTCGGCGCGCAGCACCTCGTGGATGCCGCCGCGGTCTGGGCTGAAAGACTTGGCCTCGAGCGTGGCGATATTGAATACTTCGGGTGGGAAGGACACGAGGGAATCCGTCTCGTCGCGGCCAACCAGGCGGGGATAAACCGATTGTTGTGTTCCGAATACACCCCGAAGCGGGACCGTACGCAACTCGATCTTTTCTTCGACAGTGCCGAGAACGCGGCTGTAAACACATTACTCGATGCTTTGGCCGGACGTGATTCGAAGCGAGCGCAGGCAGCTCTGGATGGCTTGTCAATCCTCAACCCGAACCACCGGCACCTGACTGACGCATCGTGCTTGGTCGGGGCACTGCAAGCTGCTCCGGTATTGGAACTCGATGACGCGCACCGTACGCTCGTGCTCCTGGAGAACATCTGGGTTCCAGCTTCGAGCCGTCTGCTTGGGGCCCGCGCCCGCGACTTGCTGGCACCAATCTGGCAGCAGATCGGCGGTGTGCTGGCAGTTGTTTCGTTTGATCCCGAGCACCCGCAAAGACATCCGAGCTACGCCTATGGCCGGTGTCTCGATTGGGAGAGCGTTCGGCGCGTCGTGCGGACTACCGACGACTACCAATCCCAGCCGGTGCTGCTTCTGCGGCTCGCGGAAGCCGAACGCCGCCTGGGACACCGCACCGTTGCCCTCGAGATCTGGTTCCAGCTCTGCTGGAACGCCGGTGAGCTCATGCGTGCCCAAATCGAATCCACGACGTTCTGCGATCACCTTGTCGCACGATACTGGCGAGATGCCGGGCGCGAGGACATACAATCTGAGTTGACCATCGAGTTCTTTCCGGCTTGGGTATTGCTGTGCGAGCGTGGCATCGCCCGCGCGGTACCGAGGCAAACCGACAGCCTTGTCGCAGTAACGGTATTCGAACTCATGAGATCGCTGCTGCTCAACCCGGAGGACCACGAGCTCATCGAGGCGCGTCGGCGATTACGGCAAGCTCACGTTGGTCTGTTCGCCCAGTACCTGCTCCAGGTGGATGTGGAATCTCCGACGACACGGGAATAAATGAGCCAGTCTGACTTTGGTCGGGCGGGGGACCTGCACCCGAAAGGTAAAACCAGGGCGCGGCCACTGTTCTGGGTGAGAAACGGCCAGACGACCCGGGTCTGCTTGAAATTTCCGCCAAAACAGAGGATGAAGCGATTCCTTCCAGAATTCAAAGCTCGCGGATGAGCACCTGGCGAAACTGTATCGGATGACTCTCACTTTGCAGCGAGATGTATCCCCCGCTGAGCTGTGCGCCATCTTGTTTGCTGGCCGGGTCGTGACCGTTGACCATCCCGCCCCCCACAACGGGCTGCGAATATTCCAGTACCGTTTGACCATCGATGACGTGCTCGATCTTACCGTTGCCGCGCACGATGAGATCCACGGTCACCCAACCATCGCCGTGATAGGTCAATGAGCTGGAATTCACGCAGTGCGGTTCGAACAGCTTCCCCTCCATCGTCACATGGGTTCCCGGTGTGCAGAGATTCAGTGTGGGTCGTGCGTCGGTCCCGTTACCACCGAGCAGTTGAGCTTCGATGGAAATCGGGAAGTCCTGATCCCGCCCCATGGATTCCGGGGCTTGAGAGTGGAACATCACCCCGCTGTTCCTGAGCGCCCAGCCGGCGCCGCCGTTGGCTTGCTCACCGATGAAGCGGTATTCGACGCGAAGCTGGTACGATTCGAATGGCCGCTCATAGAACAGATGGCCAAATTTATTATCGAACCAATCGTAACCGTCGTAGCTGACGGTCAGCAGACCATCCACCACGCGAAAGGTGCGGTAAGGGTCCTCCCCCAGCGCGTGACCCCGAATCTTGGCGGTCCAGCCGGTGAGGTCTTTGCCGTTGAACAGGGCCTGCCAGTCTCCAGAGGTCTCAGCGGAGCTCGGTAGCGTCAACAAACACAGTGCACAGGCAAAAAGGGAGTGGGCAATGGGTGTCATTTTCATCGATTGATCCTGGTTCGAGTAGCCACCCTACCTGCGCAGGAGTGATTGCGAAAGCTGGCATGTCGCCATGAGGGTGGCTTAACATTTGCCGCACCTTTATATGTCACAGGCAAACCACGATGACCTCTACCAAGGTGGATCCAAATACGGTTTACGACGCCATAGTGATTGGCACAGGCATCTCCGGTGGCTGGGCGGCCAAAGAGTTGTGCGAACACGGGCTCAAAACCCTGGTGCTGGAACGAGGCCCCATGGTGAAACACATCGTGGACTACCCAACGGCAACCCAGGAACGGTGGGATCTGGAATTTCGTGGCCGGAACACGCCTGAGGTGGCAGCGCGCCAGGAGAAGCAAGCCCGAACGGGATACGTGACCAGCCCGTTTTCGAAACACTGGTTTGTCGATGACATCAAACACCCCTACAGCGAAACCAAACGGTTCGACTGGATACGTGGTTATCACGTAGGCGGTCGCTCGCTGACCTGGGGCAGACAGTCCTATCGGTGGGGGGATGTGGATTTCGAAGCCAACAAAAATGACGGCCATGGCGTGGACTGGCCGATTCGCTACCAGGACATAGCGCCCTGGTACGACAAAGTTGAAGAATTCATCGGCGTCAGCGGCGAAAAACTGGGATTGCCGCAACTGCCGGATGGAAAATTCTGCCCACCGATGGAGTTGAACTGCGTTGAAAAGGAACTGCAGAAAACGCTGGCAAACGAATTTGACGACCGCGTATTGACCATCGGGCGGGTCGCGAACATAACCGGTGCCGACATTCGCCCGGGCCGAATGCCCTGCAAATTCAGAAACCGGTGTTCGAGGGGTTGTCCTTATGGGGCCTACTTCAGCAGTAATTCATCGACGCTGCCCGCGGCCGAAGCGACCGGCAAAATGACCATGCGAGTGAATTCGGTTGCCCGCGAAATCGTCTATGACGAAACCAAGGGGATTGCCACCGGCGTTCGGGTGATCGATGCAGAATCAAAAGAGGATTTCTTCTTCAAAGCGAAGATCATCTTTTGTTGTGCCTCGACCATGCCGACGACAAGTATTCTGATGCAGTCGATGTCCAAGCGTTTTCCCAATGGGCTGGGCAATGACAGCGGGGAGTTGGGCCACAACATCATGGACCATCATTTCCAGATTGGTGCCGCCGGTATTTTCGATGGCCACCACGACAGGTACTACAAAGGTCGCCGCCCGAACGGCATTTACATCCCTCGGTTCAGAAATCTGGACGAGAAAACCCGACAGAAGAACTTTGTTCGTGGTTATGGATATCAGGGAGGTGCGAGCCGAACGAACTGGACCCGGGCGATTCGTGAAATGAGTTTTGGCGAGGGTCTCAAACGGGATCTGATCAAACCGGGCCCGTGGCGGATGGGACTCACCGGCTTCGGCGAGATGCTGCCTTATCACGACAACCAGATCACGCTTCGTTACGACAAGCTCGATGAGTGGGGTTTGCCAACCATCGATTTTGATGTGGAGTACAAGGAGAACGAACGCGAAATGCGCAAAGACATGCAAGCGCAAGCTATCGTCATGTTGAGTACGGCGGGTTTCAAAGACGTGCAAGGTTATGACCGTGGCTGTTACCCAGGCCTGGGTATTCACGAAATGGGCACGGCCCGGATGGGCCGGGACCCTGAAACCTCGGTGCTCAACGAAAACAATCAGCTGCACGCAGTGCCCAATGTCTACGTCACCGATGGCTCCTGCATGACCTCGGCCGCGTGCCAGAATCCTTCTTTGACCTATATGGCAATCACGGCTCGCGCCGCAAGTCATGCCGCGGCGCAATTGGGAAAACGATCCCGCGTTTCCTCTGTTTCCGAGACTTCGAGCATTTCGGTGACCAATACGGATGGGGAGAAAGCCCATGGATAGAAGAACCGCGATCAGGAATATTTCCTTGGGCCTTGGGGGAGTGGCAAGTACGCCCGTTCTCTTGAGTTTGCTCGCATCGTCCACGGCGAACGCGGCAACCTGGAAGGCCGAATCCTTTTCGGTCGAACTGCAGCACATCGTCACTCGACTGGTGGATGTCATTCTGCCCGGTTCATCCATACCCGGTGCTCTGGACGTGAACGTGCCGCAGTTCATCGACAAACTGTACGGTCACTTGTTTTCTGAAATCGATCAGCGGTATTTCAGCGATGGCGCCGTGGTGTTTGCCGGAAAATTTGAGCAGGTGTTCAAGCATCCGGCCATGGACGGCGGCCGCGAGGAATTTCAGCAATTGCTGAAAGGCTATTTCGACCTGACGGAGCGAGAGCAGGACCGGATCTTCGCGCAACAGGACAAAAACCTCGCGGATATCGAAGCTGACGACAAAGACATTTATGTGATCTACAAATTCCTGTTGTCCGTGCGTGAAAACACCCTGTTTGGCTACTTCACCTCGGAAAGGGTGGGCAAGGAAGTATTGAACTACGATCCCATCCCCGAGACTTACGATGGCTGTGTGCCGCTTGCGGATATCGGCAACGCCTGGACATGATGGCCGCTACTCGCACGGTGTCTTGAAACGGTAGGTTGGCGACCATGCACTGGTCGCGGGGACGTAAAAGCTCTGGTAGTGGGCTCGTATCTTCCACCGGTAGCTTTCGCAGGCTTGCAGCGGTTCGGGAGAAATGTAATTCATGGTCTGCAACCGCAAACCCGCGTCGGGAGCGTTTTTCTTCGTGAATATCATCAGCTCATAGGAGACGTCGGCGTCCGGCGTGCCGCTAGCGCCGTCCAGAGCGGTCCAGGCAAATTGCGGCACCAGATCATCGATTTTGCCTCGACGCCCCCATCCGCGAGACATCGGTTTGAGCCCTTGCACCCGAATGGCGGGTGCGACGAAAAATTCGTCCGCGATTTTCATGGATATCCGGTTGAACCGCTGATCCATATCCGCGAGGAGAACCTCGCCATTGTTACGGGCCCAGGAAGAAACGCTGCGATTGGCCGTTTGCCAGTCATAGTGTCGAGAAACCAGCACTCGACCGTCAGTTAGCGCAGTTACCACCACGCGATTCTGCGAGCTGAAATTCACTTCGAATTGATTGTCGCTCGGCTGGCTCTGGACGATCCCCATGCGCAGGTCCATCACGGAATCAAAACCGAGTTCGGCGAGGTCTTCGTTTGCCATGTCTGCCGGTACAAAGGCATACGGTACGGGCAGATTGTCGTTCATTGCGGTTTGCAGGCTGTGGGTAAAACGGGCCGGGGCAAAGTCGAGCGCATCTTCGAGCACCTTGTTGCCCGCGGCGATGGCTTCGTCGGTATCGGCAATGGTTGCACCGTAAATGGCGCCGCCGGTTGCGACTAAGGGTGCGGTGACCAGACCCATTGCCAGGATCAACGCCGCACTGAACGGCTCACCGGTTTGTCCGGCCGCTTCGAAGGTGCCACCTAACCAGCCTATACCTGCGGCGGCTGCCGTTTTGCCTGCTGCTTTGCCTTTGTTGTCGAGTTCGGCCGTCAACGAGACGGGCGGTTTGCTCGCCGCGCGCACGGCCATTCGCCCAAGTTCGTTGCGTACGGTATTGGCAACGGGTGGCCCGTGTGGACCCGTTGGCAGGCTGGCGCACCCGAAGGTCGTCAGCGCGATTATCAGTAGGATGTGTCTGTAGTTGTTCATGCCTGGCTCCCTTTAGCGACTGGCTGTGAGAGAGCCTGGCAGGCATCGACCTTCGGAGTCCTGAGGACAGGGTTTAGATTTCTTAAGGTTCCTTAGGGAGACGCGAACAGGCCTAACAAGAAGGAAAAATCAGATATCGTTGCGAGCGAGCCACAGGCCTTTCGCATCGGTGCTTTCAATGTTGAGCTGGCCGGCGAGCCCGGCAGCGCGGTGCACGCCGATCTCCCGCATCTCATCGGAGCGCATCATGTCCATCATCGCGGAGCGTGAGGGATACATGGCGATCGCGACCTTGTCCCAGAGTTCTTCCACCTCGCCGAGCATCAACCGCTCGACGGAAGCGCTGAACATTCCTCCACCACCAAATTTGACGAGCAGTTTGGAGACGGCGGTGGCATAAATACCGTAAGCCTCCTCACCGGTAAGATCGGTTTCGCGGCCGTCTTCGTACTGCGCTTTGTCCTTGAACTTGAGCAGGTTGACCATGTAGATCGGTCCGTCCGGTCCGGGTTCGGAAAAACCCGCGATCTGTTCATCGTTGGGTCTGACGCTGTTTTTGACTTCCATCTTGTTCGCTCTACGTTGTTTGTGGGTAGTTCACAGGATAAGTTTGTAAGTTTGGGGTCAGGGTAAAGGGTCAGAGTAAGTCACTCTGACCCTTTACCCTGACCCCATTTTCTCACCCCATTTTCTCGGTTACGGCAAGCTGTACGAGAAATATTTCGACCCGGACGGTGGACCCATCCTGCCGCCGCCCGCCGCAACCACGACAAATTGTTTTCCGTCAACGCTGTAGACGGCCGGCGTGGTGAATCCCGCCGCCGGTAGCTCTGTTTCCCACAGGAGCTTGCCATCGCGGGTGTCGTAAGCGTGAAATTTTCGATCCGGCGTTGCGGCGATGAAGATCAGGCCCGAAGCCGTGACCACGGGTCCCCCGTAATTCTGGGCACCGAATCCAAGCCCGGGATGCGAGGGATAGTCGCCGAACGGCACCTGCCAGTCGATTGCGCCGGTCGCGAGATCGATGGAGTTGAGCGTCCCCCAGGGAGGCGAGTTACCCGGCAGATTTTCGTGATCACGCAGATACACATAACCACTGCTGAGGTAATAGTCGACGGCCGTGTTGGGTTCGTCGATGACGGGCTCCGGGGCGACGATGTGACGCACCGCGCCGCGCCGGTCGATGTCAGTCAGGTGCTTGAACGACGGCATGCGGCCACTGCCGTTTTCTACCATCTCGACTATCTCGCCGTAACCCAGCCGTTCGCGCACACCGAGTAGAGCGGGGCCGGTCTCCGTTCCCTCGAGATCCATGCCAT
>JACZXA010000256.1 GCA_022571865.1 Pseudomonadota bacterium | reverse complement strand
GCCATGGCACGGCGAAGCTGATCCGCCTCACCAGCGGTGAACCCGGCGGCAACCATGGCGAGTTCGATGACCTGCTCCTGAAAGATCGGCACACCAAGGGTGCGTTCCAGAACCTTGCGCACCGCATCGTTGGAATAATGTACGGGTTCCAGGCCCTGCCGGCGACGCAGGTAGGGGTGCACCATGTCACCCTGGATGGGTCCAGGGCGGACGATGGCGACCTCGATGACCAGATCGTAGAAATGTTGGGGTTTCAGGCGTGGCAGCATGGCCATCTGGGCGCGGGATTCCACCTGGAACACGCCAACGCTGTCACCCTTTTGCAGCATGCGATAAGTTGCGGGATCTTCCGGAGGAATCGTGCTGACGCTTAAACTCGTGCCACGGTACTCGTTCAACAATTCCAGGGATTTACGAATAGCCGTCAGTATCCCCAAGCCGAGCACGTCCACTTTCAACAAGCCCAGCGCTTCGAGATCGTCCTTGTCCCATTGGATGACGGTGCGCTCATTCATACTTGCGTTTTCCACCGGCACCAGTTGGGCCAACGGCCCCCGGGAGATGACAAATCCACCCGGGTGCTGGGAGAGATGACGTGGAAACCCCAACACCTCGTTGACGAGGGTCAGAAACTGTTCGGCGAGTTGGCTGTCGGGATCCAGGCCGGACGCGGTAAAACGTTGACCGAGTGCTTCGCGGTTGTCCCACCAGGACATGGATTTTGCCAGCAGGTCCAGTAGATCGGCACTCATGCCGAGCGCCTTACCGATGTCGCGGATGGCGCTTTTCGGGCGATAAGTGATCAGCGTGGCGGCGAGTGCCGCCCGGTCACGGCCATAACGTTTGTAGATGTACTGGATCACCTCTTCGCGGCGTTCGTGTTCGAAATCCACATCGATGTCGGGGGGTTCGTGGCGTTCCTTGGAAATGAAACGCTCGAACAGGAGATGCATGCGCGAGGGATCGACCTCGGTGATGTGCAGGCAGTAACAAACGGCAGAATTGGCGGCGGAACCCCGGCCCTGGCAAAGGATGCCCTGGCTGCGGGCGAACTGCACGATGTCCTGCACGGTCAGGAAAAAATATTCGTATTTCAGCTGCTTGATGAGGACGAGTTCTTTTTCGATGAGCTCGACGGTTTCCTCAGGCACACCTTCGGGCCAGCGTTCTTCAGCCCCGGCCAGGGTCAACTGGCGCAGATAAACATCCGGGGTAAGGTGTGGCGGCACCAGTTCCTCAGGGTATTCGTAACGCAGCTCATCCATGGAAAAATTGCAGCGCGCGGCAATTGTGATGGCCTCCTCGAGCATTTCCCGTGGGTAAAGCACCTCCAGCGCAGTGATGGGGCGCAAGTAACGTTCGGCATTGCGGTAAGCGGCCGAGCCGAGCTCGGCCACAGTGGTTTTCAGACGAATGGCGGTAAGTGCATCCTGCAACGGCTGCCGTTCAGGGGTGTGGGTGTGGACGTCGTTGCACGCGACGATGGGTATTTCGAGGCGGATGGACAGCGCCAGCGCGTTGGCCGTTTTGGTGATGTCGTGATCTTCGTGAAAGAGCTCCAGGGCAACCCAGAGATCGGGAAGCAGCGCTTTGAGGTTTCTGCCCTGGCTGACCAGAATCTGAATGTCGTCGAGGGTCGGAATCCACAAGGCCAGGCATTCATCGATGCCCCAGGTAAGATCCTTGAGAGCAACCTGGTACTCGCCTTTGGGGGATCGTCGACGCAGCTTGGTGATGAAGGCGGAAAGCTGCCCATAGGCGCTTCGGTCAGGCGCAAGCAGCACCAGGCGATAGCCTTCTTCGAGCCGAAACTCTGCTCCCACTATGAGCTTGATGCCATGCTCTTTCGCGGCCAGGTGCGCCTTGACCAGGCCTGAGAACGAACATTCGTCGGTGATGGCGATGGCGCGGTAACCGAGCGCCGCCGCGCGTTGTACCAGTTCCTCGGGATGTGAGGCGCCCTTGAGGAAGCTGTAGTTGCTCACACAGTGCAGCTCGGCAAAATCGACGGGTGGATGAGGTTTAAGCGAAGTAACCATGCAGGAACCAACGATTCTGAGCGTCGACGAAAGTCCAGCATTCGGCACCGTTGTTGTGCCGGGCCACGTAATAATCCCGACTGATGGCTTTTTGCCACCATCCGGTCTGAATCCGTTCCGGACCCTTGAGCACGGTGAACTCGTCGCGAGCGAGTTCCCAGGGTGGATCGAACAGCCATAGCGGCCGGCACGCCGCCTGCTTGTCGACAAAACCGTTTCTGGCAAACGGTTCGACCTTGCGCCAGGCCTGCTCGGGAGAATGTTGATCGGTCTCGCGGATGCTGTGACAGGTTTCCATACCCAAGCGGGCATTGAGCTGATCTACCAGATCGTCGATGGCAACCGAGGCTCGGCCCGGTCCTCCGGGGAGTGCTCCGGGGAAGGCTCCTGGGAATGCTCCTGGGAATGAAAGAAGTAACTCCTGACTTCGGGTATGCCAGGGAACCAGACGCTTAGCTTCGAGGCGCAACGTCAACACGTCTGCCGGAAACTCTGCCTGCTCGAGCTTGAGCTTACTGATGTTGAGCAAGGCTTCTTTACCCTGCTGGGCCCTGGCGAAACTGACGGGCAAGGTGATGGCTCGGCCGCCTTGAGCCACGAAGTGCCACAGGATCCGCTCGGCACCCAGTTGTCGCCCAACCAGCCAGTGATGCAACTCCAGAGCCAAACGCTGCATGGGAAAGAGCAGGGCGTCTTTGTTACTGATGGCATCCAGCAGATGCAGGGTGCTGTTGAAGGCAGGTGATGGAGAAATGCCGTTTCGGGGGTCAGGGAGCCGGCCAGTCAGACGTTGCAGATAGTTCAGAAGCTCGGGCCCGAAGCGTTTTCCAAGTTCCTTCTCTGGCAGGTCGGGTGTGTCTTTTGCGGACTCTTTGGTGGAAAGGAGCGGACCCAGGGTGTGAATGCCCATGTTGGCAAAACGTTCGACAACGGCCGGCTCCAGATCGGTCGCCCGGAGTGGCACCTGGTGCAGGCGGGATTGCCGGGAGCGGGCCAGGAGCCAGGCTGCCTGGGGTGTTGCAGCGGTGCGGTGATCGATTTCATGGCCAAGGGAGCAGCACAGCGTATTGACCTGTTCGGCCAGCCGACCGATATCGCCAAAGAGCTTGAGGCTGCCGCTCACTTCCAGCAACAGGCCGTTGGGCGGTTGCAGGCTCACCATCGAGGTGAAGCGGTAAAGGGTTTCGGCCAGAAAACGTAAGCGCTGTGCTTCCTTGCCTACATCGCGATTGCAGTGATGCAGTGCCGGCAGAATGCTGTGAGCGGTAGCCAGAGTGCTGTCGATGGCGATTCCGGCTTCGGCGGCAGCGGTATTGGTGAGGATGACCCGGTTGTCCTCTATGAGCACCTTGGGGGTTTTGCTTTCCGGGTCGAGGTCCGGGCCAGGCTGCAAGTGGTCGGCGAATACCTCGAGCCCGAACCGAGGAAAATGCAGGCCGAGCCACAACATCAGCGGGCAACCCGGCTGTCGGTTTCTGTCGTAACGCTCCGCGGTAATCCGCTCGGCGTCTCTTGCGGTAATTCCTCTTTCTTCTTCACCGAGGAGGGCGAAGAGGCTGAAGCGCCCGCCCGCAGATGGCGCCACAGTGATAGTTGCTCAGGTAAGTCCTCAGGCCTTCGCGACTCGGCAACCTGCACACGCAGGCCCGTAACAGGCCACCCGCCACGGCGTTTGTTGATGGAAACCTCCAGGATGCCGGGTTCGACTCCGGGTTTGGCTCCGGAGTCGGCTTCGGAGTTGACAGGCGCCATCTCGAGCCTCAACTCCGCCATGGAGTGGAGAAGGGCGGCCGTTTTCGGGCGGAAGAGGCAGGTGAACGTATGCCCCTGCTTTGCAGCCAGCTGCAGGCGTTGAGTGTCTTTTACCTTGAGTTGCTTCTCATCGAGCCAGGCCAGCACCATGCTGCAGGTACCCGAGCGGGTGGCTCGTTCCAGAGCCCAGAGTGCGTCCTGATGATTTTTCGGATGCACCAGCAGAATCTTGCTGATGTCGATGCCAAGGGCGTTGAGCGCGGGTGCATAAGGAATGAAGGGCGGATTGATCCAGGCGAGCCAGCGCTCTTCCTGCTCGCTCAAAGCCTTGAGCGCGGGTGCTAACAGCCGTAACTCTCCAATCCCCGTGGTGGGCAGTAGAAACTCGCTTAATCCTGCGCGAGGCCACCCGCCTCCGGGCAGGTGCTCGTCGAGGTTGGCAAAGCCGCTGGGCAGGGTGTCGGGCGCCTGGATGAGTTGATCTGCCCGCCACAGATGGGGATGCTGCAACAAGCTGGCAATCTCGTCAGCAGTCGAATCCGGGTTCGAGTTGTCCGAGAAAAAACCGACCATATGAATACTGTATTTTTATACAGGGCCGTCCAGATTGCCTGTATGTATATACAGTGTCAAGTGCGATTTACTCAAGAGTGATTCGGGCTCTTTTCAGGTCGGAATCAGGTAGGAGTCAGATCAGGTTCACGCTGGTTTTCCACGTCCGATTGCGTAATAGGCGAAACCGAGTCGTTTGAGGTAATCCGGATCGTAAAGATTGCGACCGTCAAAAATGGCCGGTTCCGATAGCTGCGCCTTGATGGCGTGAAAATCGGGGCTGCGAAACTCGTTCCACTCGGTAATCACGACCAGTGCATCCGCACCATTGAGGGTATCGTCTCGCTCGGTACATAAAACGAGATCGTCGCGGTCTCCATATATCCGCCCGGCTTCCTCCAGGGCGGCTGGATCGTAGGCGCGCACCGATGCGCCGCTCTCGAAAAGGTGCCCGAGGATCGTGCGGCTCGGAGCGTCGCGCATGTCGTCGGTATTGGGTTTGAAGGCGAGCCCCCAGACGGCAAACGTCCGGCCCTTCAAATCCCCTTGGTAGTGGTTGCTGATTTTATCGAAGAGCACGCGCTTCTGGCGCTCGTTCACGGCTTCCACACCTTTGACTATGGAGGCGTCATAGCCGCTCTGCTCGGCGAGGTGAATGAGCGCTTTGACGTCTTTCGGAAAACAGGATCCCCCATAACCGGTGCCCGGATAAATAAAGTGGAAGCCGATGCGCGGGTCGGAGCCGATACCCCGACGAACGTCCTCGATGTCGGCACCCAAACGGTCAGCAAGATTGGCGAGTTCGTTCATGAGGCTGATTCGGGTCGCAAGCATGACGTTCGCGGCATATTTGGTCAGTTCTGCCGAGCGCACGTCCATGTGCACAATCTTGTCGTGGTTTCGATTGAATGGTGCATAAAGAGATTCCAGGAGGGCAGCGCTGCTCGGGTTACTCGTGCCGATGATAATGCGATCCGGCTTCATGAAGTCGCTGATTGCCGCCCCTTCCTTTAGAAATTCAGGATTGGACACGACATCGAACTCGATGGTCGTTCCGCGTTTCTCTAAAACGCCTGCGATCGTCTGACGAACTGTGTCCGCGGTGCCGACCGGTACCGTGGATTTATCGACGATCACCTTGGGCTCCTGCATGTGTT
>JACZXA010000255.1 GCA_022571865.1 Pseudomonadota bacterium | reverse complement strand
ACTACGATTCGAATATCAAAGAATGGCAGAAATGGTTGGGGTTGTCAGACAACAAGCGAAAAGGCTTTGGAAGGACATTGGTGCCGATTTTGATTTTGACGAATATTTGGCCGCACAATTTTTAGTTTTGTATGGATTGTTAAAATATGAGGGTTATAATTTTTACGCAGGTGTGCGTGCACTAGGATTGATTGCCTCAAAGCTTAAAGACACGAAGTTTGGTTTCTGAATTGCATGGCGGAAATTTTGCTCAGCGATCTCGGGGAAAAAAGAATCATCCGTGAGGTCATCATACCAATTTGTGGCACCTTTGAATCCGGCATTGGTGTGGGAGATGATGCAGCGCTGATTGACATACCACCTGGCACTAGTCTTCTCCTTTCAACGGACAAGATCCCCGAAGATCTAATAGCATTACAGCTTGGACTTATGACGCCCTTCGACCATGGGCGCTACCTTGCGCAGGTGAACATCAGCGATATTGCCGCGATGGGAGGTACGCCGCTCGGTCTGGTCGCGACGTTCGCATTGCCAAACGATTTCTCCTTAGATTATTTGCGTTTCTTTATTGAAGGGCTGGTGTCGGGATGCGCAGAACATGGAGTTTCTGTCATCGGCGGCGATCTCGGCTGGGGGAGTGCTCCTTGTTTTTCCGCCACGGTAATCGGTTATGTCGAGAAGGAAGTAGACGAATGGTGCCGCGCTCGAATTGCAGAGCGTGACGCGCGGGAGACAACGGCCACCTTAAACGGGTGATCGAATGAGCAATCTCACCGTTACGGATCGTCCACCCGCTCCGGGTTTCGGTGGCGGCGTGAACAGTTTTCAAAAGCTCGTCTTCGAAGAGCTATCAAATCAGGAGCTGGCTACTGATTTGATCACCGATGAATTCCGCGCGGCGTTGCGAAACGCGATGCTCGAACGGCTCGTGATGTTTGGCAGTACCGAAATATTCCAAGCGATTGCCACCGATCTCGCCACTGTGCAGAACATTGATATTGCCCAAGCAACGGCACTGCTTTGGCCTACCTGTCACGCGGTTTACAAATCGGCGGCAAATTACCAGCTGGCTGACAATTTGAGCCCTACCGCAAAAGTGCAGGACCTTGATCGCGGCGCTTCGAACGCCGAGTCTGCGTTATCGCTGGAGGAGGCAGGCTGTGATGTCTGATTTCGTCGATGAAGAAACCGATATGGACTGGACGAGATCCGAGTTGAAACCCGTCATCCAGACAATTGCCGCTGTTGCGACTCCCGCGAGCAACGATCCGCTACCCATCGCACGGATGATCATACAGGTCGAGTTCGAGGCGTTGGTGCATTGGCAGGGAACCTTTCTCGAATGGCGTGACGGTGCGTATACAGAGACCGCCGGCGATGCCGTTCGAACTTCGGCGTATCGGTACCTGGAAAAGATAGGCGAAAAGCCTACCCGCAAAACCGTTACCGATGCCGTGGATGCAATGGTTGCGGTGGCGTATTTACCGGCAGAAACCGGAGCTGGATGCTGGTTGGACGACCAGGACAGAGATACCAGGGATCTGTTGCCGCTGACTAACGGGATACTTGACCTTGCCACCGGCGTCCTGAGCGAGCCGTCTACCAAACTGTTCACGTTGCACGCGCTGCCAGTTTCCTACGGTCACAATTCGGAACCTGTGGAGTGGTTGCGCTTCCTCGGCACCATTTGGAGCGATGACCAGGAGAGCATCGACACGCTTCAGGAAATATTCGGCTACATGCTGACCGGCTGGACCTCATTACAGAAAATCTTCCTGGTAGTTGGTCCCAAGCGTGCCGGTAAAGGCACCATCTTCCGCATCCTGACCGCATTGTTGGGTCGCAGTAACGTGGCGGCGCCAACGCTGTCGAGTCTGTCGCAGAACTTCGGGATGCAATCGCTTATCGGTAAGCTGGCCGCGCTGGTATCCGATGCAAGGTTAGGCGGCAAGGCTGACCAGACTGCCATCGCCGAGCGGTTGTTGAGCATTAGCGGTGAGGATCACATCGGGATTCCCCGCAAGTTCCTGGCTGATTACACCGCGCAGGTGAGCGCCCGTTTCTTTCTCGCCACCAATGAACTGCCACGGCTGATGGATACCTCCGGCGCGTTGGCGAGCCGCTTTGTGATGCTGGTGTTAACCCAGAGTTTCTATGGCAAAGAAGATGTACACCTGACTGACCGTCTCCTCGCGGAACTTCCCCAGATATTGAACTGGTCTATCGAAGGGCGACAACGCCTCAAAGGCCGAGGACGTTTCCTGCAACCGGGAAGTGGGCTGGAAGCTATCGAGATGCTGCAAGAGTTGGGTAGTCCTATCGGTGCATTCTTGAGTGCTGAGTGCGAAATTGGACCTGGTTTATCCGTCGATGTGGATGATCTGTACAAGTCCTGGCGCGAGTGGTGCGAGGCAAGCGGGCGCACCCGACCAGGTACTAAAGACACGTTCGGGCGGGATTTACTGTCGGCGGCGCCAATGGTGCACAAACGCCGAACAAGAAATGGCGATAAACGGGTCCATGTGTATTCCGGCATCAGTCTGGTCATACCAGGTCATACCAGGTCCGATTTTGGTCATACCAACGACTCGCTGGAAGCCACGAAAGACGTGGCCTCTGAGGGTGGTCATACCAGGTCATACCATAATGACACCTACGCGCACGTGCGCACGCAAGAACGAAGTGCTGAAGTGGTATGGACTGGTATGACCAGTGTGACCACTTGCCCGCGTTGCGCCGGGGAAGGTGACTGCAAGTGGTGCGGCAAGTGAGATCAATCACGGCCGCCGAACGTGCGTTGATTTCACTGGTATGGGATTTTCGCGAGGCTGACAAAAAACTGAGAGCGTATGCGCAAGAGAATGCGAATCCAGAGTTGTTACAGCTCATCGACGAGTACGTTACTTCGCCGCTGTTCGTGCCTGCATTCGACGGTATCGAGGAGGTGATGATGGAGGTATGGGGCGTTGATCGCAAGAAACGCGACGAAGCAGTTTCGGAAATCCTGGAATCGTTGGGTATGGATCCGCTGTGACTGTGTTAAACTGCTTGTTGAGGCGTGGAATTGATCATTTCATGCCTTGTGTGATACCACCTCACGACGCGCGGCTCAGTAGGGAAGGACCCAAACAGCCGCCGCCGGTTCCCGAGAGCTTCGGCCGTAAAACCGATGCTCAAGGTCCGGTTCTTCAGGTTGGTGTTTTGAATGCGAACCAGAGCGGCAGCAATGTGCCGCCTGGCTCGTTTTTGTGAACGCCTCTTGGGAACCGGTCAAATCCCGCCCCAAGAGGCCCTATAAAGGGGCTTCTGCAATGACATTCGATCCGAATCAAAACTACCCCGAGGTTCCGGTTACGCGAAGCCTCGGCTTAACAGACCAGGAGAAAGCCAAGTTCAGCATTTCCGGTCTCATAGAAGGCCGATGCGCAAGCATGGGCGTCCCGGGTTTTACAAAAAAACACCTTGATGCGGCAGGATTTGAACTTGAGGTAGTGGCGGCGGCTGCTTCGAAACAACCAGCTTCGTCTCATGGCGGCGACGTAATTCCTTACGAGATCCTCGACGGCACAGATTTACAACGTGAGCGGCGAGCAATGCGCCGTGATTTGTCCGTGGGTATCGGGACGGCCGGGGGCGTAACGGTCGCTGAAGACGTGCTTGGCGGCAGTTTTATTGACCTCTTAAGAAGTGCCCAGGTGACGTCCGCCCTAGGCGCAACTTTTTTGAATAATTTGCAAGGTGACGTCGCTATTCCAACTCATACGGGCGCGAGCACTTCCTACTGGATCTCTTCCGAGGGATCCGCTCCCACAGAATCCACGCAAACTCTTGGCCAGGTTTCTTTAATCCCTCGGACCTTAGGCGCCTACACGGACATGAGCAGGCAGCTACTCTTGCAATCCTCAATCGCTATCGAGGATTTTGTGCGGCGTGATCTGGCTACTACAATCGCCCTTGAGGTGGATCGAGTTGCCCTGTACGGAACTGGTGCAGGTGAACCAAGGGGCATCTCTGGCCGAACTGATCTCAACACTACGTCGTTCGCTGCGGGTTCAGATCCTACTTGGGCGGAAGTTGTCGATATGGCTGGAGACATCGCGAGCGATAACGCACTGATGGGCAACATTGCCTATCTCGCGCATCCGGCTGTGGTGGCAAATATGAAGGTAAAATCGCGCAGTGGGAGCGAGGCGATCTTTGTCGCCACTGACGACGGTTTACTTAACGGCTACAGGCTGCTCGTTTCGACCATGGTCGCTTCCACTGACTTGTTCCTGGGAAATTGGGCAGACCTGCTCATCGGAAATTGGGGCGGACTTTCGGTTCTCGTCGATCCGTTCACCTTCTCGAACACAGGCTCGGTTCGCATCGTTACGTTTCAGACCATGGATGTTGCCGTAAGACACGCGCAATCGTTCTCGCTCGGATCTTAGGAGGTAACCATGAGCATACTTACTAAAGACTTCATGCGCCACAACCTGATCTCCTCACAGTCGGTAGCGGCCGTTGTCGTTACTTCCGACGCCAATGGTACCTCTGTGGATATGCGTGGCTACAACGCCGTGTGTTTCGTCGTGGACTGTGGTATCGAAGGCGACACCCTAAGCGGCTCGGTCATGTTCGAATTCGAGATCGAGGATTCCTCTGATAACTCAACGTTTGCCGATGCAGCCAATGCGGACGTGCTGGATGGTGCTGGCGCTGCTGGTACTACCGGATCGAACGACGCCACATTTGCAACGGTGGACGCTAACGCCGAGATACCCGCAAGGTTTCTGGGCTTCTATACCGGCACAGCGCGTTACGTGCGTCCAGTCATCAACGTCACTGGATCGCACAGCAACGGCACACCGATAAGCATTATTGCTATTCGCTGTAAAGCTGACGTGCTACCGGCTGCGTGAAGATGATAACCCGTGTCGACTGCATACCCGCCAACCTCATGGGGTGCAGTCGCTTACCAACGGGCAGGCGACCCGCGGAACAGCCCTTCCACGCCGAGTCAACGTGGCTGCGGGATCGCCGCTCTATAACATGGAACACCACACACGATGCCTTGAAAGGCACGTGCTACGTGGGCTTCGGGTCCTTCCCGGGACCTTACGCCATGGGTGGTGGCCTGATAACCGCTACCCCTGAGTGAAAGAATGAAGTGCTCTAAAAACGAACTTTCCAAACTGACCGGCTGCACTCATGCGACTGTAACCAGGCGGCTTGATTCTTTGACACCGGAAAAAGGCCCTCACGGCGCTGCCATGTACGAGTCTACCGAGGCTTTGCCACTCATCTACCAGATGCATGGTCCCGAGGGTGAATCCGACCGCGACAAATTGCTGCGTTGCCAGGCGGCGGCGGCGGAACTTGATCTAGAGAGAAAGCGCGGCGAATTGCTTCCTCGTGAGCAAGTCGAGGACGAAGTGGCACGCTGCATATCGAACGCGAAATCCAGGTTTCTCGGTATCCCAACCCGGGCCGCTCCTATCGTCATCGGCATGGATGAAGCGGCAGCGCAGGCCACGCTGAAGGAAATGGTTTATGAGGCGCTGG
>JACZXA010000069.1 GCA_022571865.1 Pseudomonadota bacterium | reverse complement strand
AAACTGCTTAGCAATTCGCTTGCGAATTGCCCTCTGGCAGTTTGCTTCGCAAACTGCTTAGCAATTCGCTTGCGAATTGCCCTCGACCCAACCTCGCTACGCTTCTTCATGAATAATCCAGGCTAGGGGATTGGAGGCGGCCGAGGATATCCAGGAAGCTTATTCGCTGCATGCGAACTGCTTCGTGTCGAAACCGGTGAGTGCGCTCGACTTCATCAAAACCGTGAACCTCATGACAGATTTCTGGATTACGGTCGCAAAAAGGGCAGCATGAGCTCGGTTGGAGCTGGAAGCCTGTTCGGCAGTTCCGGTTGAGGCTGGAAAAGGGTCGATGACTCCCTCAGCAAACTACGGAACACGTTTGGTTGGTAGTTAGGTGCTGCAGTTCCTTCAGTGATACCATTTCCAAATGCGTGACTGCAGGACTGTGTGGCTCGTCTTGGTATGGCGTATACAAAACACCATCTTGACTGGCTTTTTACCTAAACTAGCCTCGATCGACTTCGGCTGAGAGTTGTCAGGAAAACAGGTAGTTTGAAAGCGGTAATGTCAATGGCGGCGCTTGCCGAAGGCGATATGGCGGTCTGCCAGGTGGATGGCGTCGAACTTCTGATCTGCCAGGTCAGGGGCAGTTATTATGCAGTTTCCAACCGCTGCAGTCATTCCGGCCAGACCTTGTCCGGAGGCAAGCTCCGTGGTCACACCATCAGTTGTCCGCTGCATGGGGCACGGTTCGATGTGCGTACTGGCGAGTGTCTGGCAGCGCCTGCGACACGGCCGATCAAGTCGTTTCCGGTGACTCTGGAACGTGGCAAGGTACTGGTCACCATTGATGATGGAAACGGATGACGGAGCTCGAGATTAGCCAGAGCGGTTCGCCCGTCGATAGGCATTATGGTGAAGGGACACCCAGGCATCTTTTACAGAAAGGTCAAAACGCACTCATCGCGGGCGGTACGAAGGGTATCGGCCATGCCATCGCCCATCTACCTGCTGGCGAAGGCTGAAATGTATCGATTTGAGCCCGGAACGCCGAAGACGTCGATGCGGCCGTTGCCTTGTGGCGTCTCTGGCGAGTCTTAGCGCGGCATTCATAACTGGAACGAACGTCATCGATTGTGGGTTTACCAAGCGCGTTCGGTTCCAGCGCGTTTTGTCGATGGTCAGGCGTACGAATCAGCGCGCCGCTATGCGGGGCGTTCTTCCCGGCTCGCGAGGTAGCGCCAGACGTTCGATGCACGCGCTTCCGTGAGCACATTCACCTGTTTGGCCATCGCCAGGGTCCAACCCATGACAATATCGACGCCGGTCAGTTCCTCCCCGAGTAGATAGGTCTTTCCGTCGAGCTGCTTGTTCATGGCCAGCAGACACAACGTGGCCCGTTGCCTGCCATCCCCAACCACGGCTTCGATGCGTTCGGCTTCGGGTTTCAACACGATGTGCTGCATCATGTCACCGAGTGGTCGGGCGAATGTCGCCTCGGCAAACCCACTCCATTGCAGGGTCAGGGCTGCTTCCGCGGACCCCGGGGTTGGTTGCAGGGCGCCGTCACCGTGACTCGAGGATGTAGCGGATCATGGCACCGGATTCGTACATCGTCGTTTCACCATCCTGCAGCACGGGAATCTAGCCGACGGGGCTGAGTGCACGCCACTGAGGCCTGATCGAAAAGCCGGAGAGAAGTCCACCGTCTCCCCCTCGTAGGGTATCTGTAGCTCTTTGCACAGCCAGATGATTCGGACGGATCGGGTTCTCGGTGCGTGGTAGATATTCAACATGCGCATTCCGGTTTTTGTAGAAATTTCACCGATGTGCCGAGCATGAAGCTCACGAACGGATATGAGCAAACTGCTAAGCCCCGGCCGATTCATTAGTACCGACTTGTCTTCGGGTATACTTGCTCGATTCCGTTTTCGAAGAGGGCGTCCATGAGTGGGAGCGACAGAGTCACGCATGGTGGTTTGCAGGTGGCGAGCGAATTGGATGCACTGGTAACGGAGCAGATCGCCCCGGGAACGGGTGTCGACGCTTCCGAGTTCTGGACCGGATTCGAGACGATCGTCAACGATCTCGGCCCTGTCAATCGGGCGTTGTTGGCCAAACGGGACGACTTGCAGGCACAGATCGATTCCTGGCATCTGGCGCGTAAAGGCCAATCGCTCGACCCGGCAGAGTATCGTGCGTTTCTTGCCGATATCGGTTATCTCGTCGAAGAACCCGAACCGTTTTCCATTCTCACCCGAAACGTCGACGAAGAGATTGCGTTAACCGCTGGCCCTCAGTTGGTGGTGCCCGTGATGAATGCGCGTTTTGCGCTCAACGCGGGCAACGCCCGTTGGGGGAGCTTGTACGATGCCCTGTACGGCACCGACATCCTGCCCGACGAGCCCGGCCGGGAGAAGGGCACAGGATACAATCCAGCCCGGGGTGAATTGGTGGTGGCGCGCGCCGCGCAATTTCTCGATGAGGCGGTGCCACTCGAAGATGCCAGCCACACCCAGGTCGTTGCCTATGGAATTGGCGATGGTGTGGATGAAGTCCAGCTCCGGGCTGTACTCGACAATGGCGGTAATACCGGGCTAGCGGATTCCGGCCAATTTGTTGGATATGTAGGCGATCGAGAGCTCAGCATCGTACTTCTTGTCAACAACGGTTTGCATATCGAGATTCAAATCGACCGCGAACATGATGTTGGCCAAGCCCACCCTGCCGGGGTCAAAGATGTGGTGTTGGAAGCTGCCATCACCACGATTCAAGACTGTGAAGATTCGGTGACCGCAGTGGATGCCGCCGACAAGTGCATCGTTTATGGAAACTGGCTCGGCTTGATGAAAGGCGATCTGGAAGCTTCCGTGGACAAGGGCGGGCGAAGTATCGTCAGGCGACTGAACCCGGATCGCACCTATACCGGAAAAAACCGACAACCACTGACGCTCCATGGGCGCAGCTTGATGCTCGTGCGCAACGTCGGCCATCTGATGACCACTGATGCTGTGCTCGACGCCGGTGGAAACGAGGTGCCTGAGGGATTTCTCGATGCCGCGATCACCGCGTTCGCGGCAATACACGATTTGAAGGGTACCGGCACGGTTTCCAATTCACGCCACGGCAGCATCTACATTGTTAAGCCGAAGATGCATGGACCGGAGGAGGTGTCATTAACCTGCGACCTGTTTGCTCGTGTTGAGCGAATTCTTGGTTTGCCAGCCAACACGATGAAGGTGGGCATTATGGACGAAGAGCGTCGCACCACGGTTAATTTGCGTGCCTGTATCAACGTGGCTCGGGAAAGGATCGTGTTCATCAATACCGGATTTCTGGATCGCACGGGCGATGAGATTCACACCAGTATGCAGGCGGGTGCGTTTTTACCCAAAGAGCGGATCAAGGCGGAACCCTGGATCAAGGCTTATGAAGATGCCAACGTGGACAGCGGTCTTGCCACCGGGGTCAGGGGGGTCGCCCAGATCGGCAAGGGAATGTGGCCAAAGCCCGATGAGATGAAAGAAATGCTGGCCGTCAAGATCGGTCACCCACAAGCCGGCGCAAACACCGCCTGGGTGCCGTCACCCACGGCGGCCACGCTACACGCAATGCACTATCACCAGGTGCTTGTGGCCGATCGCCAGTTGGAGCTGAGTTCGCGAACCCGGGCGAGTCTGGATGAGATCTTGAACATTCCGCTGCTCAAAGGAGAGAACCTGTCGGCAGCAGAGGTACAGACCGAACTCGACAATAACGCCCAGGGGATTTTAGGCTACGTGGTGCGATGGATCGATCATGGCGTCGGCTGCTCAAAGGTGCCGGACATCGACGATGTTGGGCTCATGGAAGATCGCGCGACGCTGCGAATCTCGAGTCAGCATATTGCCAACTGGCTTCATCACGGCATCTGTTCAACCCAGCAGGTGCAGGAAACGCTGGAACGCATGGCGGCGATCGTTGATGGCCAGAATGCCGGAGATGACGGCTACCGCAACATGGCGCCGGACTTTGCTGACAGCATCGCGTTTCAGACCGCACGTGATCTGGTCTTCAAGGGCATTGATCAGCCGAACGGGTATACCGAACCGCTGTTACACGCCCGACGCCGCGAAGCAAAGGCGAAATATGGCTGAGGCTCGAACGGCCAAGGCGTTGACCGCTGATTGGTAGACTCCTAACAATGATCGATGAGTTGCGTGGCGATGAAAACCGCACAGCGAATCCGGCTATGATCGTAGAACTCGGAGGATGACATAGCCCCCTGAGCGTTCGTCCAACTCGAGTTCAAGCTGTCCCCGGGTTTGCGCTTCTTCGAGTAAATCGCTGAACGAGTTGAAGCCATAGACCGATTCGTTGAACCCCGGACGCCGACGCTTCAACGTTTGTTTGATCATGGAACCCCAGAGCTTGGCCCGGTCGCCGCGTTCGGCGTACAGCGCCTCGGTTGTTTCCAGCACCAGGTCGATAGCTTCCTGGGTGGGATCGTCTTGAGTTTTAGCTTCCGCCGTTTTGGCTGCTCCTTTTTTTGCGGCAGTTGTTTTTCGATGCGTTTTGCGTCGCTGACGCTTTTTCGATGACTCCCGCTCGGCAACCAGGTCGTCGTAAAAAATAAACTCGTCGCAGTTGTTCATCAAAAGATCGGAGGTCGAATTTTTTACCCCGATGCCGATCACCGTCTTCGCATTTTCCCGCAGTTTGCTCACCAGAGGTGAGAAATCGGAATCACCCGAGATGATCACGAAGGTGTCGATATGCTCTTTGGTGTAACACAGATCGAGCGCGTCGACGACCATACGAATATCCGCAGAGTTCTTACCGGATTGACGCACATGGGGAATCTCGATGAGTTCAAAAGCCGACTCGTGCATGGTGGCTTTGAATTCCTTGTAACGTTCCCAGTCGCAATAGGCTTTTTTGACGACGATGCTTCCCTTGAGAAGCAGCCGTTCTACAATTGGCCGAATGTCGAACTTGTCGTACTTTGCATCCCTTACCCCGAGCGCAATATTCTCGAAATCGCAGAACAGAGCCAGGTTGTCATCGCCGCTCACTAGAACTCCTGAATCAGTCAAGTTAACCCTATAGTCAGCGTATGCTGGTTTGTGCGCAAGCTGTTGCCGAAAAATTTGCAGGAGCGATAACGAGGGGAATAGCGAGGCGGGCAAAGAGCGGGACATAGAGGGAGACATCAAGATGAGTGGAGATCCAGGACTGTTTCATACGATATATTCGACCCGGGCACTGCGTCGATTCAAACCGGATCCGATATCGAATGAGGTGTTGTTTCAATTACTCGATGCGGCGATTCGCGCCCCGTCCGGACAAAACGCCCAGGATTGGCGTTTCGTCCTCGTTCGATCCCGCGCAGCACTGCAGCGTATGCAACAGTGGTCACAGGGTCCGTGGCAGCGTTATCAGGCACGTTTCGAGGATGATCCGGGAAGTATCGATAAGTTGCCGCGTTCGCAACGGTTGTCGCTTAAGAGTGTGGAACATCTCGTCGCACATCTGGCCGAAGTGCCCGTGGTGATCATCGTCTGTGGCTTGCGAGGGCGCCATGGTACGCCGGGAGGCAGCACCTTTCCTGCGGTACAGAATCTCTTGCTCGCCGCGCGCGGCCTTGGACTGGCGGGTTCGGTGTTCAATTTTCCTCTGCGCGGCGGCGACGAGTTTTCCGAAATGTTCAACATCCCGAAAAATAACGAGATCTACTGCCTGTTGCCGATCGGTTACCCCACGGATAAACACGGCCCGGTAAGACGCAAACCAGTCAAAGCTGTGGTCTACGATGAACGATTCGGCAACAAGTGGCGTTATGCCGAAGGTCAGCCGGAAGACGGCTGGGAGGCGCGCTGGCTCGAGCACTTGTAGATACCGAAGCCGTCCGGGTGATCTGCGTCACATGTTTAAGCCAGGTTCGCGGATAGCCCTGTCTAAACTTAGATAGACAGTGAGCAAAGATCAAAGTCGTCCGAAATGAATGGAATTCGATACCGGAGATGGACGACCAGGAAAGGCCCCCAGGTTCCTTACATGGACCCACTTGAGTGCGCGTCACCCACCAACGGGATCGCGTCCCTGCATGGACGGGCCTCGATGAACACGTTGGACGGGCGGATCGTCCAAACAGAATCCTGCGGACCTGAACTCGCTTTCCCGGGACGGTAAAGATGTTTACCCCACCAAACATGTCCTACCGGCAGAAAATCCTGGGGCTTGCCGGGCTCACAACGGGTGTTGCGATCGCTCTGGGGTGCGGGGCGTTGATCTATGGGGAATATGCGCAGGCCGAGCGGCGTGCCGTTCGTGAACTGGAAACCACCGCCCAACTCGTTGCCACCCACTCCCGGGCGGCAATTATGTTCGACGACCCCCCAACGGGTTTTGAAACCCTCGCTGCGCTGCGGGCCGTGGAAGAGATTCAATCGGCGTGCCTTTTCGACCCGTCCGGGGAACCTTTCGCGTGTTACGTATCTGCAGGCGAATCGAAGCCGGTGTCGAGCCAGATGGTGAGAACCGCATGATTCAATGGCCACCGTGGTGCATTATTCAGCACACATCGCGTCCTCGGTGTGCGCCGGAAAGGAAACGCTCGAATGGGAAAGCGATGTTGAGCCCGAAGCGGTGCTGAACATCGTTTTCAAAGACCAGCAGTCGAAACTGTCCAGAACCCTCGAAATGGCCGGCATGCTGATCATGGGGTAACGAGCTCACTCAGGGTTTCCGGCAATCACCCCTCAACGAGGTATGGAGCATTCATCGCATACTCGAGCGCTGACTTTATTCCTCCAGGCGAATGTACGCCAACCATTCCGCCACCAGGGCGGGCGCGATGTCGTCTCCTTCGATCTCGATAGAGGTATCCAGATAGGCGATTAATCCGTGATGACCTTTGGACACCACCTTTTTGAGTTCGAATCGTCCGCGAACTCGAGAATTCACCACCACCGGCTGTACGATACGGACTCGATCGAAGCCGTAGTTCACGGAGTAGGCAACACCCTCGGTCGGTAACATCAGGGATTTGGCCATATCCGGCAAGACGGATAACAGCAGAAACCCTTGAGCAATCGTGCTGCCGAAAGGAGTTTCTTTTGCTGCGCGGTCGGGGTCGATGTGAATCCAGCTATCGTCTCCACTGTTACTTGCATGGTTGTCGATCTTTTCCTGATCGATCATGATCCATGGAGTGACCCCCACTTCTTTGCCGATGAGATCGTAAATCGTCTTGATGTGTGCCATCGGTTATCTCAGCTCGTATCCGGGGCACTTCGGGGGTTAGCCGCTCTCGGAATACGGATGTTGTCCACCATCTTTTGCACTTCGCCAGGCACCGGCTTACCGAACCGACTGACGACGAACGCAACCGTGAAGTTGAAAAGCGCGCCCAGGGCGCCGATCCCTTCCGGCGAAATTCCGAACCACCAATGTTCCGCGTTGTTATCCGCGGGTGCAATGAATTTGAAATAGAAAATATAGGCGAAGGTAAAAACCAGCCCTACCACCATACCGGTTATGGCCCCTTCCTTGTTCATGCCCTTGTAGAAAATACCCATGAGTATGGCTGGGAAGAGTGAAGCCGCGGCCAATCCAAATGCAAATGCGACTACCTGGGTGACGAACCCGGGCGGATTGATGCCAAGGTATCCGGCGATCGCGATAGCGACCGCGGCGGATATGCGCGCATACCGCAGTTCCTGGCGATCGCTGAGGCCTTTGGCCATCGTTTTCTTCAGAAGGTCGTGTGATATCGAGGTGGAGATCACGAGCAGGAGCCCCGCGGCGGTGGATAAAGCCGCGGCCAATCCACCGGCCGCCACCAGCGCGATCACCCAGTCTGGCAGCCCCGCGATTTCCGGATTGGCGAGCACCATGATGTCTCGATCCACATACACTTCGTTGTCATTGGCCGTTGGCGTGTTGAGAATAGCGCGCTCACCCGAGGCGCCGATTTCACTCCCATAGCGCGGCGCGCCTTCGAACGCGGCACCGGGCGCGTACTGAATGACACCGTCGTTGTTCTTGTCGAGCCAGCCGATCAATCCTACCCGCTCCCAGTTCTTGAACCACGAATCGACGGTCGAATATTGACTACCCTGCACCGTATCGATGAAGTTGAGCCGTGCAAAAGCGCCGACGGCTGGTGCGGTGGTGTATAGCACCGCGATAAACAGGAGCGCATAACCCGCCGACTTTCTCGCATCCGATACCTTCGGCACGGTGAAAAAACGCACGATCACATGGGGTAGACCGGCCGTTCCGATCATCAAGGCAAGGGTAATGGCGAACACGTCGATTGTTGCCTTGTTACCGTCGGTATAGGGTCCGAAACCGAGTTCGACGAGGGTAGAGTCGAGCTTGTCCAGCACCGTGAGACCCGAACCGTCCGCGACTTCCGCGCCGAGACCGAGCTGTGGTATCGGAATACCGGTGATGAGCATCGATATGAAAATTGCCGGTACCAGGTACGCGAAGATCATGACGCAATACTGGGCTACCTGGGTATAGGTGATGCCTTTCATTCCACCGAGAACCGCGTACATGAATACGACTGCCATCCCGATAACGACGCCGACGTCGATGGGAACGTCGAGAAAGTTGGAAAATACGATACCAACCCCACGCATCTGCCCCGCGACGTAAGTGAAAGAGATCAGGATGAGACTGATGACGGCTACGACACGTGCGGTGTTGGAGTAGTAGCGGCTGCCGATGAAATCGGGGACGGTGAATTCGCCGAACTTGCGCAGGTATGGTGCGAGCAGGAGGGCTAAAAGCACGTAGCCGCCCGTCCAGCCCATGAGATAGACGGTACCGTCATAACCCATGAAAGCGATGATACCGGCCATGGAAATGAACGATGCAGCACTCATCCAATCGGCCGCCGTTGCCATCCCGTTGGCAATCGGATGGACATGCCCTCCTGCGATGTAAAACTCTTCTGTGGAACTCGCGCGTGACCAGACGGCGATGCCAATGTAGAGCGCAAAGCTTCCGCCCACGAATAAATAGGTTAACGTTAGTACATCCATGTGCCGCTAATCCTCTTCCTCGTCCACACCGAACTTTTTGTCGATGCGTTTCATGATTCCTGCGTAAACGAAAATGAGAATCACGAATACGAAGATGGCACCCTGCTGTGCCCACCAGAACCCAAGCTTGAAGCCAAAAAACGAGATCTTGTTTAGCGGTTCTACCAGTAGAATTCCGAACCCAAAGGAAACGGTGAACCAGATGATCAGCAGAATAGCGGCAACTCTCAGATTGGCGCGCCAGTAGTCGTCGTTGTTATTTTCCATACTCGCGTAGGCTCCTCCCCGGAAAGGCCGTATTGTACGGATTGTTTGGACAAGATTCTAAAAGCAAAGATATTATGACTAACGTTCAGATCGATCATTTCATGTGGGGTGCACCGGACCTGGATCATGGAATAGCACAAGCGGCACGATTGTTTGGCGTAACAGCAGCGCCAGGCGGATCCCATCCAGGCCTCGGAACGCGCAATGCGCTACTGTCTCTTGGCGATAGTGTTTATCTCGAGATTATCGCCCCCGATCCCGAACAATCACTAGAGGGCACTTTCGGGGAACGACTCGGTTCGCTCGAATCATGCGAGCTCATCACGTGGGCAGCAAGCTCCAGGGAGCTCGATGTCGTGTCTCGCAGATTAGCCAGTCATGGATTGGCCTGTCGCGGCCCGGTACGCACTCACCGCGCGACCCCCGGAGGCGAACAGCTGGCGTGGGATCTGCTGTTTCCCGATGCACCGCATTGGGCCGGCACGTTTCCGTTTTTTATCGACTGGCTCGAGTGTCCGCACCCGGCAACCATCAACCCGTCCGGGGGTTCTTTTTGCCAGCTGAACCTAACGTCGTCACGAGCGGCGGAACATGTTGGCGCACTCAAGGCGTTGGGTCTCGAGGTTGATGTTCAAGAAGGCGCTCCCGCGATCTCGGTGGAAATAAATGTCGGTGGATCGACGATAACGCTGGCGTCCACGCCCGAGTCCATGGCGTTGCGAATGCGGTAGGACGAAAAACGGGGTTTTTCTCTATTTTGTGAGCAGATCCAGATTGCCGCCGATCGCGGCAACATTGTTGGTCAAGGTGCGTTCGCTCGCGAAACGTTGCAGGTAGTTGGGACCGCCCGCCTTCGGACCGGTCCCTGACAGGCCCTGGCCGCCGAAAGGCTGCACACCGACCACGGCACCGATCATGTTGCGATTCACGTAAACGTTGCCCGCGTTCGAACGGGTGTAAACCCGGTCTATGAATTGGTTGTTCCTGCTGTGTATTCCCAGCGTTAGCCCGTACCCGGTCGCGTTCAGCTCCGCCAGAACATTGTCGAGTTGATCACGTGAATAGCGCACGACGTGGAGCAGTGGGCCAAAGTTTTCCTCAGCCAGCTCGGTGATCGAATTCAGTTCAAACAATTGCGGTGCAATGTAGTGACCGTTCAAACCATCCGGCAACGCGGCTTTGTGCAGGCAACGTGCGGCAAGTCCGTCGGCATGATGCTGCAGTCGAGCGAGTGCGCGTTTGTCGATGATGGGTCCGATGTCCGTATCGGGTGACCACGGATCGCCAATGACGAGTGCGTCCATGGCACCTTGGAACATGGTCAGTACTTCGTCGGCGATGTCGTGTTGTAAATGTAATACCCGTAACGCGGAACAGCGTTGGCCGGCTCCGCCAAATGCGGAGGCAATGGCATCATCCACCACCTGTTCGATCATCGCGGTGGAGTCCACGATCATTGCGTTCTGTCCACCGGTTTCGGCAATCAACGGAACGATTGCGCCGGATCTGGCTGCCAGAGTTCGCTGCAGGAGTTTGGCCGTTGCGGTAGAACCCGTGAACGCGACACCCGACACACGCTCGTCTTCGGCGAGCGCGCGACCTACTACGGCCCCCTCCCCGGTGAGCAGATGAAGCACGTCATCCGGTACCCCGGCGGCGTACATCAGGGTAACCACGCGCATGGCAACAAGGGTCGTTTGTTCGGAAGGTTTTGCTACGACGCTGTTGCCGGCGGCCAACGCTGCACAGACCTGCCCGGTAAAGATCGCGAGGGGGAAATTCCAGGGAGAGATACATAAAAACGTACCCCGCCCCTGTAAGTTGAGGAGGTTGGACTCTCCCGTAGGCCCGGGCAACTCCAGTGAACTCTGGAAGTGAAGTTCTGCCTGGTGTGCGTAATAGTGACAGAAATCCCAGGCTTCACGAATTTCACTCAGCGCGTCATCGAGGGTTTTCCCGGCTTCACGTACCAGTAGCGCCATGAGTTCGCCCTGGTGTTTTTCGAAGCCGCTTGCGATGCGCCGTAACATAGCGGCGCGTTCACCCCCACCAAGCGCATTCCAGGCTGGTTGTGCTTGAACACAATCCACGAGTGCAGCTTCGATGTCGGCGGGTTGGGCAGGGCGATAGTGACCGACGATGTCGTCGTTGCGTCCCGGATTGACGATGGTCAATCCTCCATCGCCATTCTCACCCCACTGGTAATTCGCGAATGGCGCCATGGCGGAGACGATTGTTTCCAGGTGGTGTGGATCCTCGAGGTCGACTCCGGGAGAGTTAGCGCGCTCGGGAAGGTACAGGTTCGGGGGTGTTGGAATGGGTGTTGGCCTCTTGGACTTTAACGCTGTCTCGATGCTCCTGCGAGGATCGATCACCAGCTCGTCAACGGAAGTCTGGGCATCGAGAAACCGGTTGACGAATGAACTGTTGGCGCCGTTTTCCAACAGGCGGCGGATGAGATAGGCAAGCAGATGTTTGTGTGGTCCGATCGGTGCGTACACGCGAACCTGTGGCAGGGCATCGAGTTGCTCGGCCGCCTGAGCATAAAGAAGTTCGCCCATGCCGTGCAGCCTTTGCAGTTCAATCGGCGATTTCGCGAGTTTGATTACGGTTGCAAGCGTGTGGGCATTGTGGGTGGCAAATTGGGGAAAGAAGGCGTCGGGTCTCGCCAGCAGCTTCTGCGCGCAGACCAGATAGGCGAGATCGGTTGCCGCCTTGGTTGTGTACACCGGATAAGTTGCAACCCCCAGCACCTGGGCATGTTTAATCTCGGTATCCCAATAAGCGCCCTTAACCAGACGAACGATGAATCGACGCCCGGTTTCGTCGCTCAGAGTGCTCAGCCAGTCGATTAAAGGCACCGCCCGCTTGCCATAAGCCTGCAGCGCGATGCCAAGCCCCCGCCAGGAGTTCAGGTGTGGTTCGCGGCTCAGCCGTTCGATGAGATCCAACGAAACATCGAGCCGATTGGCTTCTTCCGCGTCGATTGTCAGCTGAACGTTGGCGGCCGCCGCACGCTCCGCCAGTTCAAGCAGACGCGGATAAAGTGTTTTCTCTACCGATTTGCGTTGACGGCTTTCGTAGCGGCAATGTAACGCTGAGAGTTTCACCGATATACCGGAAGCCGTGATGCTGTCGCTAAACGGTCCGGTCCGCGCCAACACGGCCAGCGCGTGTCGGTAGGATTCGAAATAGCTTTGTGCATCCGCTTCGCTTCGGGCGGCTTCACCCAACATATCAAACGAATACACGGTGCCCGGTCGCGATTTCTCCATCGCCTGTTCGGGTGTGCGGGCAAAAACAAATTCGTTGCCTAGCAACTGCATCGCCACCTTCAGAGATCTGCGGATAACAGGCTCGCCTGTGCGGCTGATCAGTTGGCCGAGCCAACCGCTGAAGTCTCCTTCGATCGGCTCGCCGAGTTCTACCACCCGCCCGGTGAGCATGAGCGCCCAGGTGGATGCGTTGACCAGCAGCATGTCTGAGTGTCCGATATGTTCCGACCAACGCTTGCCAGACAGCTTGTCACTGATCAGCGCATCCACCGTTGCCGCATCCGGTATGCGCAACACCGATTCCGCCAGGCACATCAACGCGACCCCCTCCTGGGTGCTGAGCCCGAATTGCTCCAGAAAGGCATCCAGCAGTGATCGATCGGCACGATTGTTGCGGCATCCCTGGATCAGCTTGCGCCCTAACTTCTGACTTTCGTTTGTCAGCTGTGACGTTCGCGTATCGAGAGTGAGTAATTCACTCACACTGATCGCTTCGTCAAGGTAGGTGGCCGCGCGAAGAGTTTCACGCGATTGGGTAATGTTGGTTGTAGCGCTTAACAGCCCCATGAGCGAATCCAGCTATGAAGTAACCGCGCGAATCCGCTCGTGAAGTATGCCCAGCTGATCAATCATTGCATCAACACTGCGAGCACCTGCCTGGAAGATCGCTGTTGCGTTCAGAGCACCCCAACCGAATCCCATTTCTGTGACGGCTTCCGCGCGGGCGACTACTGCATCTATGTCCGCGTAGAACGCTTTGCCAGAATCGCCTCGGGGTGGAACATCGAGCATTTGCTGTAGACCGATCTTGCCTGGATCACGGCCGACGGCTTCGGCGTGCGCATGGATCGTAGCGACAGCTTGTTTGGCTTTGTCGGGATCGACGAAGGCAGTTGCCAGCCATCCGTCGCCGAGTTCACCTACCCGCTTCAGTGCGCGAGGGGAAAGCCCTCCGATCCAGATAGGAAGGGCGGCACCCTGGGGTGGCTTAGGCTCCATAGCCATGGCGGTGGACGTGTAATACTCGCCGGCGAAGTCGATCTTCTCATCGCGCCAATATGCGCGGATGAGATGAATGGCTTCGTCCATGCGGCGTCCGCGGTTGCTGAACTCTTCTTCCAGAGCGTCATACTCGGCGGCCTGCCAACCAACGCCGACTCCGAGCCGTACGCGCCCGCCGGACAGGCTGTCGAGCGTGCTGATCTGCTTGGCGACGAGTACGGGTTGTCGTTGAGGTAACACCAATACCTCCGTCCCAAGGCCGATACGCTTGGTCACGGCCGCAGCATAAGCAAGCATCATCAAGGCTTCCATGATGGGCATTTGGGGCGGATAAATCGGGGCGGGTCGGGTTTCGGTGGGATAACCCATGAGCACGTGGTCAAACATGTCCAACTGATCGAAGCCGATGTCTTCGATGGCTTTTGCGAGCCGGGTAACCGCGTCAGGGCCTTCACGATAGGCAATGCTCGGGAATTCCACACTAAGCTTCATAGCTCCTCCTCAGATTATCTAAGCGGTGAACTGGATGATTAAAAGGATGCCACCATACCGACTATGGTGCTGGAGGTAAAAACTAGGTAGCTTGAGCGCTGCCCAGGGAACAATTCTCGCATTTTCAGAGAAGCTCCCGCTCAATAATTGACAAGTGATCGGAGGTTACCAGGTTTGCAGATGCCCCCATGACCGCCGTTCAACCTATCCGACCCGCTGCTACCGTCATCCTGGTGCGTGAAGCTGCGCGGAGCTTTGAAATCTTCATGTTGAGACGAACCAGCCGTGCTTCCTTTGCTGGAGGAATGTATGTCTTCCCCGGGGGACGCGTGGACGGTGACGACCATCTGCATAAATACGATTCGTTGCGGGTGGGCCCGAGCGAGATGCAAGGCGCTCAACGGTCAGCGCTTGGCACCGAGTGGCGGGGATTCTGGGTTGGGAGTATCCGGGAATGTTTCGAAGAAGCGGGGCTGTTGCTCGCATACGCTCAGCACGGCGAGTTGCTCTCCTATCCGGATGAGGAAACTCGACGACGATTCGATGCCTATCGCTCACCATTACATTCGGGGCAAATGAGTCTGTGGGAAATCTGTGAGCAGGAAAATCTTCGGCTCGCCGTAGATCAGGTTCATTTTTACAACCGTTTTGTGACGCCAATAGGACGGCCGCGGCGATTCGATACGCGATTCTTCATCGCGCAAGCGCCGCCGGGGCAGACTGGGCAACATGACGACACCGAAACCGTCGACAGTATCTGGGTCTCTCCGGTTGCAGCCCTCGAGCGCAATGCCGCCAGAGAATTCGATCTGATGAACGTGACGAGGATACAACTCGAGGTGTTAGCGGAGTTCGAATCCAAACAAGCGCTCATCGAGATGGCGGCGAACAACGAACACTTTCCGATTCATCGTCCGGTCGTACAACCCTGAGCAGCATCGGCTGAAAAGGAAAGGCAGATTGTTACGACACTTGATCCAGCACTTTGCGCAATCTTGCGACGAGTGAGTCCATAGCGAAGGGTTTCTGCAGCAATTCCACGTTCTGGTCTAACGGCCGTTGGGTAATAACACCCGGTCTGTGTATCCGGACATGTAAAGCACCTTGGTTCCGGGCTTGTTCTGGACAACCTTGGCTGCCAGATCGGGTCCGGAAAGACCCCGGGGGAGTACCACGTCAGTGAGTATGAGATCTACTCGACTTGCATTGTCGATCGTTGCGAGCGCGCTTTCGGCATCAAAGGCACAAAGCAGTTGATAACCGTTTTCGATCACCATCGATTCGATGACGTCTCTGAGGGAATCTTCGTCTTCGACAAGAAGTACAACCTCATCGGAGCGCTCGAGCGGATGGCGGAGGTTGCTGAGAAGTCTCGATTTCCACGGTCTTGGGTGAGCGTGGCAGGTAGAGCCTGAAGGTCGTACCTTGGTTGGGCACGCTATGCACGGCGACATGTCCAAGCGATTGTTTTACGAACCCCCAGACCATTGAGAGACCCAGGCCCCTACCCTGGCCGACGTCCTTGGTAGTGAAAAAAGGCTGGAATATTTGTTCTTCCGTGCCAGGTGGCAACCCACAGCCCGTATCGCTGACGGTCAACACCACGTAGTGGCCCGGTGCTATGGAATTTTCCTGGGCGTATTCCTCGTCGACACAGGCCTTGCTGTCGAAGATCGGAACCGCACCTGAGGAGATCCAGCGCGGTGCACCGTCTTGTTCGTGGACCGAGAGCAAACCCTTAAAAGGTTGCCTTTTCGCCAGAGAGTCGCGGATTTCGCTATTGTCTTTCTCAAAATCATCCCAAACCGAATTGCCGATGAACGCAGTAAATGGCTCCGAGAAATAGGTAAACGTGTAGGTTTCATCGAACTCCCAGAGCCAGTCGCTGCCTGCGGCCGTGTAGTCCGAAAGCCGACGTTCGCTCAACGCCAGCTCTTCGAATCTGGTGAAGATGGTGCGTCCCAGCCGGGTCAATCCGAAGACAATGGACCCGACACAGGTCAGGTGAACAACCAATGGGTAGTGAGTAGCAGGTCTGCGCCGATTTGGGCTTCAGACTCGAGGAGCGCCGGCTACAGGTGGCGGACGATCAGGTCGATCACGTGAAACGACGCGACGACGCCCAGGCCACCGATGATGGCCAGAGAACCTGTGCGTAATGCCGCATCGTTGGCTCGCCGCCAACGGGTGAACAGAAATTTCAGCGCATAGCCCACGGTACCGATGATGGCGATGTCGGTGACGGTCATGATCACAGCGGAATTCCAGATCATGACGATATGCAGGTCGAGGCAAGCTTCAGTGAAATTTTCCCTGGATGACCCGCGTAAGTGTCGTTCGCATCGGCGAATTCGCCATGTAAGCATATTTGAGCGTGCTTCACGGAGCTTTGCAAGGTAGGCATAATCCCGCGTTCCAACCATAACGGGGATTGAGATGTCGGATCTGCAAAATGCATACGAGTCGATGACGGCTCGTATCGGGGAAGAAAAGCCGGCGACGGACTGGTTCGAGTTGACTCAAGAGCGGATAAACGATTTCGCGGATGTCACGCTGGATCATCAGTGGATTCATATTGACGAAGAACGTGCCAAGGTGGGCCCGTTTGGTACCACGATCGCCCACGGCCAGTTGACACTTTCCATCATGAGTCACCTGCCCGGTGGAGGTTCTATCGGGATACCGCAGTTGCCTGGTCAGAAATTGACCATCAACTATGGATTTGACCGAGTAAGGTTCCCCAGCCCCGTGCCCGTGGGCGCGATGATTCGCACCACATCCACACTGAAGCGGGTGGAGATCAAAGGCGAGATGATCGAAACGATGAACGAAGTTGTGCTCGAGGTGCAGGGGTCCGAGAAGCCGGCAATCGTGGCGGAAAGTCTGGCGCGGTTGGTTTTTTAGATGGGTGATCAATTGTTCGATCTGACCGGCAAGGTAGCGGTGCTGACGGGTGCTTCCAAGGGCATGGGCAAAGCTTTGGCGGAAGGGCTTGCGATGGCGGGTGCTCAGGTAGTCGTCTCCAGTCGCAAGATCGATGCCTGCGAGGCGACTGCGGCAGATATCAATGAACTCTGTGGGGCAGAACGGGCGATTTCCGTCGCCTGCAACATCGGCTACAAGGAGCAGTTGCAGAATCTCGTGGATGTTACCCACGATCGATTGGGGTCGATCGACATCCTTGTCTGCAACGCGGGGGTAAATCCGTTTTTCGGTCCGTCCGCCGAGATTCCAGATTCTGCGTTTGACAAGACCATGAATTGCAACGTCAGGTCCAACCACTGGCTTTGTCATATGGTGCTGCCGGATATGGTTGAGAGACGTGATGGGGTGATCGTGGTCACATCGTCGAATGGTGGGTTCATGCCTTCCACTCATCTGGGTGCGTATGCGATTTCAAAGGCGGCCGACCTGGCGTTGGTACGCAACCTTGCCGCGGAGTATGGGCCGTTTAACATACGAGTAAACGCTTTGTGTCCGGGACTGTTCAAAACAGATTTTTCCGCTGCCCTCTGGCAGGAAGACGGCAAGGAAAAACCAGCGGACCATATTACCTTGCAACGATTCGGTGACCCGGAAGAGCTGAGAGGTGTGATGGTTTTCCTGGCCTCGAGAGCAGCAAGTTATATGACCGGACAGGCGCTGATCATCGATGGTGGCCAGGTGATGGTTCGCTAGTGTCCGATCCCGCCAATATGGATATTCGACTCTACGAAGAAGCTCGCGATCTCAATGCGGTGAAACGCATCTGGTATGAGATCGGCTGGATCGAAAACGCCGAAGACGCAAAATATCTCCGAGATGTGCTTCGAGTTGGCAAGAGCCTCGTTGCGATGATTGATGACGAAGCCGAATGCCTGGTACATACCGTTCCCGGGCAGATACGCTGTATCGACGAAGATCTCGACATGTGCGCGATAGTTGCGGTGACGACCAGCCGCAGGGCTCGAAAAAAGGGATTTGCGCAAGCGTTAACCGCACGCCAACTTGCCAACGGTGCTCGAGACGGCGCGGCGATTGCCGTACTCGGAATTTTCGACCAGGGATTCTACGATCTGCTTGGGTTTGGTACGGGCAGCTATGAACACCAGGTGAGCTTCGATCCCGCAACTTTGCTCATCGATCGATCGTTTCGCACCCCCTCGCGATTGACTAAGGCAAACTGGCGAGAGATTCATGGTGCGATGACACGCAGGTTGCGCGCTCATGGCGGCTGTGTGCTGCACCCACCCGAGATCATGAAAGCTGAACTTGCCTGGACGGAGAACGGTTTTGGACTCGGTTATTACGATGGCAAGGAACTCAGCCACTTCTTCTGGTGCGAGGCAAAAAGTGAAAATGGGCCGTATCATATCGCGGGTATGGCTTATCGCGATGGCGATGAATTGCTTGAACTGCTTGCGCTGTTGAAAGCGTTCGGGGACCAAGTTTCCTTGGTGGTGTTGATGGAACCGCCGGAGTTGCAGTTACAGTTGTTGCTGAAACAACCTTTTCGAAATCGTCGTAATACGAAGGGTTCGAAACATGAAAATATTCATCGGTCTTTCGCGTGGTGGCAACTGCGGATGATCAACGTAGCAGCGTGTGTAGCCAAACGCCATTGGCATGGCCCGGAGGTTCGGTTCAACCTCGACTTGACCGACCCGGTTGAACCGTTCCTGGTGGAAGATAATTGGCGGGGTGTGGGTGGTGACTACGTAGTTACGTTTGGCGAGACGTCAAAAGCTACTTCAGGATCAGAAACAGGTTTGCCTACATTATGTGCAAGCGTCAATGCGTTCAGCCGTTTGCTGTTTGGAATTGTCAGTGCCTCCAGCGCCACACTGACAGACGGCGTAACGGCTCCCGACAACCTTCTCAAGGCGCTTGATGCTGCTTTGGTTTCTCCATCAGCCAAGCTCACGTGGGACTTTTGAGCGAACGTTTCGTCATCGACACGATCCCGGTAGAGGTCCGTCGCAACAATCGCCGTCGGACCAGAATTGGCATGGTGTTCGACCCTTCGGGTTACGTCATCATGGATGCGCCCATGGATACCAGCGAAGCAGAAATTCGTTCGATAGTCAGCGAACATTACCGCTGGCTCCGTTACCGCCTGACCAAGGTGCAGGAGGCTTATGAACGGTTCCCGGCGCTCCATTATGAAAATGGCGAGATCGTCCACTACCTTGGGGCTGCCTTCGTGTTGTGCGTGAAGAGCGGTCCCAAAAAAAGCATCGTTTGTGATGAATCCCGTAACGACCAGTTGCCTTTGTTTTCGTATCTGCCTCGCGGGGAGTTGAGGTTGACGCTCGCGGCGACAGATTCTGGTTCTATTCGAGACGCACTCAACGGCTGGTTTCGAGAACGCGCACAAGCCGTGTTTGCCGAACGGCTTGAACGTTGGGTGAGCTTGCCATGGCTTGATAACGGCCTGCCTGCGTGGAGCCACTCGTTCATGCGCAGCCAATGGGGAAGTTGCAGCACCAACGGTAAGATTTCGCTCAACACTCACCTGATCAAGACGCCTATCGAGTTGATCGACTACGTGTTGTTGCATGAACTCTGTCATCTCAAACATCATAATCACGGCAAGCGTTTCTACTCACTGATGAGTTTTCACATGCCGGATTGGGAGTCGCGGCGCAAACATCTCAACCGCTATCTACCCGTTCTTGTGCAGGATTGATGAACGAATCGATTACAAGCCTGGTTCAGTTAGGCTGGGGTCCGTTTTTCCAACAACAATTGACGCTGGAAGATCTGGAGGTTTACCAACCTGCTCGAGTGTTCGAGGTGCAGCGAACCGGTTTGACGTTGCTCCATGAAGGTGGGGAGAGCATCGTCTCGTTGGGTGGCAGATGGTTTCAACTTGAAGCTGAACAACGCCCCACAGTCGGTGACTGGGTATTGCTGAACCGTGCATTGAACAGCCTGGAACGCGTGTTGGAGCGCAAAAGCATACTCAAACGGTTAGCCGCGGGTAGTGACAACGAGATACAGCTCCTCGGTGCCAACGTCGATACGATGTTTCTAGTCAGCTCCTGTAACGACGAGTTCAATCTGAGCCGTATTGAGCGTTATTTGTCGCTCGCGTACGACGCCGGTGTTCAGCCGGTGATCGTGTTGACCAAAGCCGACCTCTGTGACGATGGCGAAAGTTACATTGCCGAAGTCAGACGATTGAAGAACGACCTCGTTGTAGAGCTTGTCAACGCCCTCGACATGGATTCGCTCAGGCACGTTGCTGCATGGGTGCAACCGGGTCAGACCATCGTGCTGCTTGGCTCGTCTGGTGTCGGCAAGTCCACGTTGCTCAACACGCTGTCTGGTGAGCATCTGCAGCTGACCAAGGACATCCGCGAGGACGACAGCAGAGGACGACACACCACCACCCATCGGTCGCTGCATCTGTTGTCTCAAGGCGGGCTGGTGCTCGACAGTCCGGGGATCCGAGAATTGTCCCTCGCGGAGGCGCAAAGCGGTGTGCTTCATATGTTTGATGACATTGAAGCGTTGGCTGACGAGTGTCGTTTCTCCGATTGCGCACATGAGAGTGAGCCGGATTGTGCGGTACGCGCGGCTATTTTAAGCGGTGATCTGGAAGAACGACGATTGGCAAGTTATCGGAAGTTGGCGCGCGAAGAAGCCCGTAATACGGAGTCGGTCGCGGAACGTCATACTCGGTTCCGGGCGTTTTCCAAGACTGTTCGGCAGCATGTTGAGAAAAAGCAGCGGGATTAGGTTGGGTTGAACCCGGGGACCGTGGGGTTGGGAATTCTCTATTCGCACTCCGCTCAGCCCCTCCGGGATACCCTCAATACAGGAACTTGCCCTTCCTAGTACCTAGCCTGGATTATTCATGAACAAGCTACTGTGGTCGCCGATAGCAGCAAAACACCGGGCCTCGCAGGCGGGCGTGCTCCCTCCGGGTGCTCGACGTGCTGTAAATGCACGCGCCCGTCCCAATGGGACGGGACCCGCGCCCTACAGTCCGCGCACCCTGTGTTTTTACTACTCTGGCAGTTTGCTTCGCAAACTGCTTAGCAATTCGCTTGCGAATTGCCCTCGACCC
>JACZXA010000254.1 GCA_022571865.1 Pseudomonadota bacterium | reverse complement strand
GCAACATCGTTCTACGCGCTAATGGTAAGCGTTGAACGAACCTCGCGCCGTCGGAGACCCCATGCACGTGGAGACGTCCTTTGACCGGAACCTGGGGCGTACGGGCTCCCGGGATCTCATTCACGCCCGGTACGGCACGCCGGGCCGGTTCATGAAGGTGAAGACCGAACGATGAACCAGCACGTGGATGAGAAGTCGGACAGCGTAGTAGTACCTACGAAGCCGTCGAACAAAAGGGAGGATTCCCCGGCGGAGACGGTGGAGGGAAGGACGCTGCCTGAGGGGAACAGCGATCAGACGACCGCAGACCGGACACAGGGTCGGGCATCTGCGTCGAACGGACTGATGGCTGTGCGCCGAGTGGCGCAACAAGGAAAGGATGTACGGTTCACCGCATTGCTACATCACATCAATGTCGAGCTTTTGGAACGCAGCTATTATGCGCTGAAGCGCGATGCTGCCCCCGGGATCGATGGGGTGACGTGGCAAGCCTATGGCGAACGGCTTGAACAATCACTACTGGAGCTACACGAGCGGATTCACAAGGGCAGCTATCGAGCTCGACCGGCGAGACGGACGATAATCCCGAAGCCGGACGGATCGGAACGGCCACTGAGTATCCTGTGTCTGGAGGACAAGCTTGTCCAACAGGCGGTGGTGTATGTTCTGGAGGCGATCTTTGAGCCAGCGTTCTTAGGTTTTTCGTATGGGTTCCGACCTGGACGCAGCCAGATCGACTTCCTCGGTTTTACGCATTTCTGCACGCAATCGCGCAAGACCGGCCGGTTTGTCGTTGGGCGTAAGACGATACGGAAAAGAATGCGAGCGCGGCTTCAGGAGATCAAGCTGGAGTTACGCCGACGCATGCACCATTCCATCTTGGAAACCGGGATGTGGTTGCGGCGTGTGCTGCAAGGCTATCTGAACTACTTTGCGGTCTCGGGTAACGATCACAACCTATATGCGTTCTTCCAGCAGATACGCTGGTACGGGTTGAGGGCGCTTCGGCGCCGCAGTCAGAAGGCGTATATCAGCTGGTCACGGTTTGTGCGTTTAACCAATCGCTTCTTTCCACCGATACGCTTGTTACATCCCCATCCTGTTGCACGCTTTGTTGCCAGAACCCAAAGGAGGAGCCCGGTGCGTTAGTAGCGCACGCCGGGATCTGTGCGGGGGGTGCTGGGCAACCGGCATTCCTACCGCCACCGAAACTTGATCTGGCGCAGTTACTTGATTCCCCAGCAGTCAGGCGCCATATCAGGACCGGAAAACCTACGATCTACCCATCGCTGCAACGGGCTTAAGAATTGAAAACGAGTTCCCGGTGGCTTACTTCGACCCGGCTTCCTCTTCGAGAAGCCTCGCACCTTTCATAATCGAACCGAGGGCATAGTTGCCTTCGTGGCAAGCGTATTCGTAGACGCGCTCGTTGGACTTTGCCCAGACGTAATCACCACTCCAGATAGATGTCCACACCGTGGGATCATCCACAGTGAAGCTGTACTGAAGATGGCCACCGTCGAGCGCCTCCAGGCGTTCGGTGACCTTGAGATTCCGGGTCGCTCCCGAAAGACCCGTCTGGTCACGAAAGTTGGTAGTCTCGATGACGAGGGTGTCTTCCTCCCACCAACCGATCGAGTCTCCCAGCCATTGTCGAATCTCCTGACCGGCATGTTTGGAATTCATGCGAACGATTCGAGCGTCGTGAATCATCTCGTTCATGATCATCACGTATTCTGGAGTCTGCACGATACGCACGTAGTTGTTGTAAGAGACGGAAGGGTAGGAGGGCCTTCAACGAAGCCGAGAAGACATCTTTCCGCCGGTGGTCGCTGTTCGAGATCGTCATAGGGTCCCGGACCTTCGTCTTCCAGCCACCAGGCAGTGCCGTTGTTGCGCAGATAGTTCGAGGAAGACTTCGCGAAGGCAGCGCCGACCTCCGGGTGCATTGACGGTTTTCTACCGTTCGCTGGATCGGTGATGATCGAAGTTCGAAACTTACCATCGATCGAGAATGCATTGTCGCCACGGTCGAACCAGAAGACGTTATAGGCACCAACGTTTCCAGCACCAAACAACTCCGCTTCCTCGCGTCGGTCCTCGAAACCAACAAGCGCAGCGCCACCAACCGCGGGCGCTTCTCGGGCCCCTAGAGTAGGCGCGTTGCCTTTTTCCATCAGGGCTTGCTCTTCCTCGACGATAATCCTCAACTCCTCCTTGGTCAGGAACAATCGATCACCAAACTTAGGAGGACGCTCCAGCGGTGTGAGGGTTGCCGCATCGAAAGTGCCCGAAAAGTCCGGCTTACCATCAGACAGGCGACGAAATTCTGGACTTTGAGCACCGAGGGCAGAAGTGGTAAGTGTGAGCACGCCCAGCCAAGAGACGACGATGGTTCGAATTTTCATCGGTCGTAAGCTCCTCTGTTGTTCGATGCCAGGCTAACCCATCGTGGGTGCCGAAGTCCAAATCCTGCAGCGATCACTGAGCCAGACAGTGACCGTCGATGAGATTAGGGGCAATGAACGATCTCTCGCGACCTGAGCCCGCTTTCGGGGTACGCTGTACTAGATCCCTAATTCAGTAGCCACTGAGGATGATGGATTCCATCCTGGAAACGGGTATAGATTTATCCTGCACTGCAACAAAAAGCAGACCCACTAATCCGGCTTCATAGCAGGCACAAACGGCCACAAAGAGACACTAGCCAAAGTGACGGGATACAAATTCTTAGGAACCCAGCAGTGTGCCAAGCCCGCGTTCGACGAAAGCGGCACCCAGCCAGGATCCGATGCCAAGTGATGCATATAAAACAAAACGCACTACCGTCGGCGTATTGAATGTCCAGGTGCTCACCTGCTCGACGTGCTGCTTGTAGACGATCAGGTCCGCGCGTGGTGCCCAGTCCTCATCACCTTCGACCCTTGCCTTATTCTCGCGGCGGATGGCGGCGCGTATGCGTGCCAGTTCACTTGATTTTTCGGCTCGGATCCGGCGCTGGAGAGGAATCAAGGGGGGCAGTTGCGTTATTCCTGATCCCCTTGATTCCTCTCCAGCTCATCTGCGCACTCCCGAGAGGGTCTGGTTCCTGTAGTGGGGTGCTTAAGCCCCACACGAGAGCAATTGCGCTGAAAAGATAGAGCGGTGCTCGGGGTACGTGGCTTAAATATGCCAGCATGTTGTTGAACTCAATGTCGTCGCAGCTGAGAGAGGGTCGTAGGCTAAGAAAGTCACGCACGGCTTCCCGGAGCCCGTAATAACCGGCAGCCATTAGATATCCGACCAGAATCGAGTGAACGATGTCGCCAGCCAGAATTGAGTAGCCGTAGCCCCAATACAAGAACTCTTCTCCAAGTGTCCAGGACAGCAGTAGAGCGATCGCTGTAACGAAGAGAAAGTGCGCGAGAGCGATTAGCATCCCCATGACAGGCAGGGACACGGGAACCCGATCAAAGATCCGGATCAGCCAGGGTGAGGTGCTAAGGTCGATGGATGCCATGGACGTTCTTCGTTCGCGTTAGCAACATCCTCCGCTTGATTGTCGTTGGTCGCAACGGCTGTAAGCCGAATTCGCTGGCGATGCCCTTGTTAGATCACTGTTTCGCAGAAAGATGGCAAAGCGGACATCAAAATCCTGCGCTTTCAGGATCAAAAACGGCCATAACCGGCTATCATAAAACTTGGACCTTGGTTTGATTCTTGATGTAACTGCGTGAAGGGGTATATGGATTGTTCGCGATTATTCCTTGCCGCAGTGTCGATCATTGTGTACTGGAGAAACTCCACAAGCATGGATTTCATGTCTGCTTTGCCAGAAATGGACGTCAACGGTTACCTATCTGTCTGACACCTACGGGCCTGGAGCGCCGGGATCTTTTTCAATAGATGCCTCGTGATCTTCCAAAACCTGATACAAGGGAAAGTCTACCCAGGTGTCGTTGAGATAGTTGAGTTCGGGCACCTCTTCTTTCGGGTCAACGAGCAGATTGTAGATAGTTGGATAAGCCATATTTCTGATCGCATAACTATCTTCATCGATTTCCTTGAGAAGCAACTTCCAATTGCGCCATTTCACACCAAAAAGCTCGTTGCCGATGTAAATGATGACGGACTCTCGAGCGGATTTCTCCGACTTTCCCATCAGGAAATCAGATTGGTTAACACCATCGATTATTCGATCTTTCGGGAGATCGGCTCCTACAATATTAGCCAATGTGGGAAACAGATCTATTGCGTGGACAATATCGTTTGATACTTGCTTCGCGGGGATTTTCCCGGGCCAACGGATCAGAAAAGGGACACGTAAGGAACCTTCATAGGGAGAAAACATACTCCCTCGCCAAGGGCCGGTGAACCCAAACGATCTCGGCACGCCTTCGCGGCCATTGTCCGATGTAAAGATAAATAGCGTGTTTTCTTTTAATCCTAGTTTGTCGATCGTATCGAGGAGCTCACCCACATAAGCATCCGTCTGTGCCAGAACGTCAGCAAAGCTTCCGTTTCCAGTCGTGCCCTCGTAGTCGGGATGAGGGTCGACTGGTTCATGCGTTTGCGTATAGGGGATATAGGCAAAAAATGGCTGCTTGGCATTGGCCATACGCTGGATGAAATCGATGGCGTGGTCGGTGATTTCTCGATCGATCGTCCTGCGCTTAGCGCGGCCATACACTTCATGCTCTACAGGCGCTTCACCTCGCTTTGCCGACATAACATGGGTGAACACGGCACTGGGATGACTGCCAGGCGTGAAGCTATTGCTATCCGGCCAGAAGGCTCGGTCCGATGATCTTGGAATTCCATACCATTCATCGAAACCCTGATCCGTCGGGAACCGGCCCTCCGTGTCTCCCAAATGCCATTTTCCGAAGATGCCAGTTGCGTAACCGGAATCGGACAGCATCTCCGCCAGGGTGATTTCCCACTTGGTGATCCCGTACCAGACACTTCTGGGCGGGCCATCTGGCCGTTGCCGCGTTCGAATCCCATAGCGACCGGTCATCAACGCTGCGCGCGACGGCGTGCACTCTGCTTCAACATTGTAATTGGTCAGCTGAAACCCTTCGGCCGCAATGCCATCGATGTTGGGCGTTGCCGCCCCGCGCAAGACGCCGCCACCATAAACGCCAACTTCGCCGTAACCAAAATTGTCCATCAGGACCAGGACAATATTGGGTTTGCTTTCACTTCCACGAGCGGCCACAGCCAGTGGAACCGACACAATAAGGACTAACAGTAGTGTCAGGATTCTCACGTTTCGAACGTACTCGGACATAGTGGCCTCAATTGTGTTCAAGGGATCTAGTTTAGTTAGTTCCTGTCCAGAATACGGTGATTTTCGGGTTGATGGTAATGCGTCAGAGTGATCTTGGCTCTGAGATGTGTGTGTTGATGCCTCGTTTTGTCTGTTTGGATGCGTTTGCAGACCTGTTTTTAGCCATTCTGACCAGGGTGACGAAGCGGCTTCCGGAAACGAGTCCGTATGAGGGAGATTGAGAGAAGTATCGTTAGCCGGATGGCTCGAGGCGTCGTGTCAGGACCAAGAGATTGTGTGTGAATACGGCGCTTTG
>JACZXA010000068.1 GCA_022571865.1 Pseudomonadota bacterium | reverse complement strand
AAGGTTGCGTTGAATGTCGTTGTTGAGCGCTTTCAGCGGAGAAACGTAGATGACCCGGGTGCGTCCAGGCTCCCAGGTGCCGCTGGCAAACTGATTCAGCGACCAGAGGAATGCCGTGAGCGTTTTCCCGCTGCCCGTGGGCGCGGTGATGAGCACGTGTTTGCCAGCGGCGATGAGCGGCCAGCTCTTGGCCTGGACGTTGGTTGGTCGAGCGAAATGCGCTTCGAACCATTGCTGGATGCCGGGTTGGAAATGGAGGAGGGGGTTCATCGGCCGGTACTGACTCGCATGAGGATTTCCTGTGCCGCACTTGCCACCAGCTCTCCCGACTGGCGGTAAATCAGGCCGCGGGTCATGCCGCGCCCACCTCCCGCGGTGGGGCTGTCCTGGGCATGCAGCAGCCAGGTATCGATTGGCACGTCGGCATGAAACCACATCGCATGATCCAGGCTGGTGGTTTGCAGCCGTTCCCAGCTACCCGCCCACCCGTGAGGAAACAGCGCGTTGTCCATGATCGTATCATCCGCATAATACGCCAGCACCGCCTGGCGCATGTGTTGGCCTTCCATAGCGGAGAGGTTGTGTTGTGCAGGGGATTGCCTGGTGCGGAACCACACGTGGTGTTGCGGCGGCGCAGGCACGTCGTGCCAGATGTTCTCGACAAATCGGTTGTCGAAAGGCGAGTCGACCACCGCCCAGGTGGATTCGGTGTCGGCATCGAGGTTCTGTATACCCTTTTCCCGGGGAATGCAGGCATCGGGTCCGGGAACATCGGGCATCGGTATGCCGGGCGCGGAACCATACTCACCGAGTACCACCTCCATCGTGAACAGCAGCTTGTCTTCCTGGTGCACTCGCACCTGACGGTGGTTGGTGGATAGTCTTTCGACCTGGTAAAACAATGGCTGTGTCGCGTTGCCGGCGCGAATGAAGTAACCATGAAACGTGCGTACGGGCAGATCGGCCCCATGAGTAGCAGCGATGAGTCCCTGCCCTAAGAATTGACCGCCATACACACGCCAACGTGAGCCGCCGCGGGGCTCGGCAACGAATCGTTCATCCGTGAGCGCCTCGAGTGAGAGCAACGCCGTAAGGTCCGATAACGAGCCGTGAATCATTTTGTGAGTATCGAAGGTAAAATTAGCAAGGTAAAGGGAGGGTCCACAAGAAGGTGACCGACGTTGTCAGCAAGCTGAACCCGGGTCAGCGTATATTCGTTGCCGGGAGCGTCAATGAGCCTACCGCGTTGTTGGATGAGCTCAAGGTCTCGACCCTTCCGGACAATCTGCACTTTATCCAGTTCCCGCTCGGTGGCTACAACCAGACGGACTTCACCGCACTCAGTCCGAGTTCGCAACACACCACCTTCTTCATGACCCGACACCTTCTGGGCGCCGATCCCGAACGGCTCCACTTTCTACCCATGCAGATGCGGGCTGTATACGACTACTTGTGTGAGCGGGTTGACGTCGTATTGGTTCAGGTAGCGCGTGACGTTGCCGGTCGGTTGCGCCTGGGACCGAATGTCGACTTTCTCGGCGCGGCTCTGGCGAGTTCCGCCGTCGTAATAGCAGAGCTCAACACCAGTTTCACGGCGCCAGCAGGGTGCCCACTCATCGCTGAGGAAAATATCGACCTTCTCATCGAGAGCGAACGGCAACTCTTCGAATTGCCAGAACCTGCGATAGACGCGGCGGCGACACGCATCGGCAAACACGTGGCTTCGTTGATTCAAGACGGCGATTGCCTGCAAACGGGTATTGGTGCCATCCCCGCGGCGATTCTCCAACAACTTGGCGATAAGAACGATCTGGGTATGCATGGTGGGCTCATCGACGACGGCGGTATGGCTTTGATTCGCCAAGGTGTGCTGACCGGCGCGAACAAACCCCTCGATCGGGGTGTCCACGTGACGGGAATGGCGTTGGGTTCTCACGCACTCATCGATTGGCTTGCCGATAAACCCGAGGTCCTGTTCCGCAGCGCAAACTACACCCACGAAGTGGCCGTAATCAGACAGCTGCCAGGGTTTGTCTCGGTGAACTCTGCCGTGGAGGTTGATCTTCATGGCCAGGTCAACGCTGAAGTGACCGGCGGTCGGCAGATTTCCGGCACCGGGGGTTCCGTCGACTTCATGCGTGGCGCGCGGGCTTCGAAGGGAGGACGGTCCATTGTCGCCATGAATGCAACCGCGCGCAACGGCGAAGTATCACGTATCGTGGCGAGGGTGGAAATGGTGACCGCGCTGCGTACCGACGTTGATATTGTCGTAACGGAGCATGGTATCGCGCACTTGAAAGACCTTCCTTCGCGCGAACGGGCACGCGCGTTGATCGATATTGCAGCCCCCCAGTTCCGTTCGCGGCTCGAGATCGAACAGAGGTCATGAAAACTGTGTGAGCCTGTTCACAGAGTGGCTAGCGTTAGCTCGGAACGCCGCTACGCGTACATACAATGGATACGTGGTGAAAAGGAGTTCAGCGGTATGTATTACGTAGGGATCGATCCGGCGGTCGGGTTGGAATGTTCCAGTTGCAGAGAAATCTCACGGTTGCCCTATAGCGAGTTGCTGAAGCTGGTTTCCGCGGAACGAAACCTCACCTGCACGGGCTGTGAGCGAACGATGACCCATGACTGGACCACCGTCAGTGTGGTGCAGAACATCATCAAGAAGCGTATGCAGCAAGCCAACGAAGCTAAAACCAGACGTTTTGCCCGGCAACTGAACGGCTGACCGAGTGGCCTCCGGAAACTTGGCCATTGTCAGTCGGGTAATACCAGATCGACGGCCTGGTTGCCTTCATCGTCCATGACCCCACTAATTCCCCGCTGATACTTTAGCCAGATACTGCGCGATGGTTTTGCTGTTGGCAGACATCAGCTTGTCAAAACCCGTATAGTCCTCGGAAATAATTTTCCCTTTCTTGAATTTTGCGACCGTCGGGGGAGGCTTCATTCGCATCTCTGTCTCTGCCCAGCGTTGACCCGTGCGCCATTGAATGTATCTTGTCCCTGGGATTTTCTCAGTCGGGTTTGGACCATAGACGTACATCCAAAGATTTCTCAAAATCAATTCCTTGCCGTTGTATTGAGTTTGAATTAACACGCCGAGAAAGGCATCCACGCCCACAGCTTCCCTCAGGTCATTGATGCTGTCCGTGGATTTACCGTCCTGGCCGATCATCTCGATTGGAAATATACGGTATCCATCAGGTGTGGCAGATTTCATGGTGCCTGCTTCGCCCATCAAACTGGTTACGCCGTGGCGTATAGCCCAAGCACGCTGATTCCAACCATCGAGCGCTTTTACATATTTGATCAGTCCTCGCATGATGAATCCGTGTTTCATCTCGAACGTATGGTATGCCTCTTCCTTTTCTGGCGTGTCCAGATATTCATCGGTTGTCAGCACGGTCATCCCGTGTTCCGAGAAATTATCCCTGATGACTTGCAGGCTCTCGTCGTAAAACCTTGCCGCGAAGTGATTGACGCCGGCCCCCGTCAACTCTGAAGACGATGAAAAATTGCTATATACTTTGGCCTCCTGTTTGCCCGTATCCTGAATAAAGAACGTCAATATACCCACCCGTTCGGGGGGTGAGCCGCCTGCGGGGAATCTAGGTACGGGTCCCTCGCCTTTTTTGTTCGGTTTGCCGTTGACACCTACCTTGACCATTTTCATCAGTTTCTTTTCTGGCTGACTGGCAACATCGTTGATGGTAGGTTTTCCAGCCATCACCGGGTTGGTCACAAGCAACAACACCACGCAGCTGACAAGTGAACTTAACAACGTGTTTTTCAAGATTGTTTCTCCCGCAGTCGGTTTCGTAAGGAAAGGTCCGTGCCGGTCTCGATGTGGCGTAGCGTCAACCCGGCTCGAGCTTCAAGCTGACCAGGATAAAGGCATATTCTTCGGCGACTTCCCGCAAAGCGTCGAAACGACCCGATTCTCCGCTATGCCCTGCCCCCATGTTGGTCTTGAGCAGCAACCAGTGGTCATCGGTTTTTAAGGCGCGGAGCTTTGCGACGAACTTGGCGGGCTCCCAGTAGGTGACGCGTGGATCGTTCAATCCGGCGGTAACCAGCATCGGCGGATAGGCCCCTTCGCGTAGCTGATCGTAAGGCGAATATGAACGTATCAGTGCAAATGCCTCCGGATCTTCAATCGGGTTGCCCCACTCAGGCCACTCGAGCGGTGTCAGCGGCAGGCTGGCATCGAGCATGGTGTTGAGCACATCGACAAAAGGGACGTGTGCGGCGACCGCACCCCAGAGATCCGGAGCCTGATTGAGTACGGCACCCATCAGCTCGCCCCCCGCACTACCGCCTGAGATGACAATTCGCTTAGCCGCAGTGTACCCGGCATCGATGAGATGGCGCGCGACGTCGACAAAATCGTTAAACGTGTTCGTTCGCTTGTCGAGTTTGCCGTCTTCGTACCAGTGATATCCAAGATCATCGCCACCGCGTATGTGTGCAATGGCAACGGCAAATCCGCGTTCCATCAACGACAGCCGGTTGGTGGAGAAGTAAGGGGTAATTGCACTGCCGTAGGCGCCATAACCATAAAGATACAACGGCGCACAACCGTCACGGGTAAAATTCTTTGAGTAAACGATGCTGACGGGCACAGCGACACCGTCACGAGCGTTTATCATCAGCCGCTCGGTATGGAACTCACCCGTTTCATATCCGCTTGGAATCATCTGTACTTTGCGAATAATCAGGCGTTTGTTCCGGATCTCATAGTCGTACACGGTGTCCGGTGTGACCATCGACTCGTAGCTCAGACGAATGGTATCCGTCGCGTAGGTGGCATTGGCGCCCAGCCCAACGCTATAGGCGGGTTCGGGAAACTCGATGAAGTGTTCGGCGCTGTGTTCGTTTGCAGTGACTTCGATGATCCGTAGCTGATCCAGACCGTGCTGGCGTTCTTCTACCACAACGAAATCGCGCAGACACATGTGTCCCGTCAGATAGTGCTCGGTGCTGCCGCCGATGACACACTCCCAACGGGATTCTTCCGGGGTATCAATCGGGGTACGAAAGAGTTCGAAATTTTTGTGCCGGGCATTGCTGCGGATGTAGAAGAATCCTTCCCGGTGATCGACATCGTATTCATGACCGGCGCGACGCGCAGAAATGAGCATCGGGTTGGCATCGGGTGAATCGGCCGGTAGGTAGCGGACCTCCGATGTGACGTGGTCACCGGCGCTGATCAGGATGAAGGCTTCCGACTGGGTTTCACCAATGCCGACGAAAAACGATTCGTCGGTTTCTTCGTACACGATCGTGTCCTTGTCGATGGGTTCGCCGATACGGTGACGGCGAATCTGGTCGGGGCGCCGTTGTTCGTTGACTCCAACATAGAAGACGTTCGCGCTGTCGGCTGCCCAGACGGGGCTGCCTAAAGTAGCTGGGATTGGCTCGTCGAGGAGAGAGTCCGTTGCCAGATCGAGAACGTTCAGAGTGAATCGCTCCGCTCCGGATACGTCTACGCTGTACGCGAGATACCGGGCATCAGGGCTGATGGCGAGCCCGCCGAGGTTGAAGTAGCCATGCGCGGCTGCCAGCTTCGGTTCATCGAGGATTACCACCCAGTCTTCTGGGGCCGAAACGGGCGCTCTCTGCCAGATCCGGTATTGGGCGTCAGTCTCGTAGCGCCATTGGTATAGATAGTCGCGCCGCCGGTAGGGGATCGAGGCGTCCTCCTGGGGTTCCCGGGCTTTGAGTTCGGCAAACAGCTGCTCGACGAGTTCCCGGTGGGGTTTCATTTTTGATTCGAAGTAAGCGTTTTCCGCGTGGAGATAGTCGAGCACGTCTGGATCTTCGACGTGTGGATACTTCGGGTCCTTCAACCAGTGGTAGGGATCCTCCACGGTGACACCGTGGTGGGTGAAGGTGTGTGGCACCTTGCGCGCTACCGGCGGTTTCACGGTTAAATCCTCTACTCAGACAACCCCGGAACTAGTCAGGCAAACCCAACACGCGCTTGGCGATGATGTTTCGCTGAATCTCGTTGGTACCGCTGTAAATCGATGCCGCGCGATTCGACAGCCACATGCGCGTCCAATCGAGCTCTGTTTTGGAGAAACTCTCCCCCGTCCAGCCAAGTCCTTGAGTGCCCCGCAACTCGCACATCAGACGAGATTTGTCCTGCTGCAATTCGGTGCCGTACATTTTGAATATCGACGTTGCCGGCCCGAGAGTACTTCCATCCTGCGATTCTTCGACCGTGCGCCGCTGAGTGAGGCGGAATGCACGGCTGTTGAGGTCGTGCGTCAGCACCTTGTTGCGCATGGCCGGGTCGGCAATCTTGCCGTCCCGCTCGCCGAGGTATTGTTTCGCGATGTCCGCTAGCTGACCCTCGAGTTCCTGGGTGCGACCTCCGACGAGTGCGGTCATACCGGAGCGCTCGTGTTGCAGAAGCCGCTTGCCGACCGTCCAGCCTTTGTTGAGTTCTCCGATGAGATCTTCTTTTTTGGCGATGGCATTGTCGAAAAACGTTTCGCAGAAAGGTGAATTGCCGCTGATGAGCTTGATGGGTTTTATCGTTACCCCGGGCTGATCCATGGTGAGTAGAACGAAGCTGATGCCTTCGTGTTTGGGTACGTCCGGGTCGGTACGGACCAGGCAAAACATCCAATCGGCGGATTGTGCACCGGAGGTCCAGATCTTCTGCCCGTTGATCAGGAAATGATCGCCGTTGTCTTGCGCGCGAGTTCTCAAGCTCGCGAGATCGGATCCGGCGCCGGGCTCGCTGTAACCCTGACACCAGGAGAGCTCACCCCGGGCGATCTTCGGCAGGTGCCGCGCCTTCTGGTCATCGGTGCCGTATTCGAGAAGCGTCGGACCGATCAACGAGGTGCCCATGCCCATCAGCGGCGAGCGCGCCTGAATTTGTCGCATCTCGTCGATGAGCACCACCAGTTCCTGGGTGGTGAGGTCGGCACCGCCATAGGCCGAAGGCCACGTCGGTACGGTCCAGCCCTTCTCCGCCATGCGTTCGAGCCAAAGCCTCGTGTCCGAATTCTGAATTTTGATTTTGGTACTGCCAGTGGCTACCTCGCCCGGCCCCCGTGCACCAGGTGGACAGTTCTCCTCGAGCCAGGCTCTGGCTTCGCTGCGAAATTCCTCGAGTGCCGACATGATTCACCCCCGTGTGTCCCAGCCAATTCGATTGGAAGGATTCATCAATGAACGGCAAAACGCAAACCAGTAAGATACGGCCTATACCGGTGGCCGTGATTGAGGTGCGATTATCGCGACTACGGAACAGGAAGGTGCAACAGATAGATGCAACATCGTCGACTTGGTAACTCAGGGCTGTTGGTTTCACAGGTCGGGCTCGGCTGCAACAATTTTGGCGGCAGGGTCGATGCGGCGGGTACTCGAGCGACCGTGGATGCGGCACTCGATCAAGGCATCAACTTCTTCGACACCGCCGACGTATACGGCGACCAGCAGTCGGAAACGTTGCTTGGAAAGGCTCTGGGTGATCGGCGAGGCGATGTCGTCATCGCAACGAAGTTTGGATCACCGATGGGAGAGGGCGGGTTGAACAGAGGCGGATCACGTCGTTACGTGCGACGTGCGGTGGAAGCTAGCCTGGCGAGGCTCGGAACCGACTACATCGATCTATACCAGATTCACCTGCCGGATGCGGCGACTCCCATAGCGGAGACGTTGAGCGTGTTGGACGATCTCGTGCGCGAAGGCAAGGTTCGCTATGTAGGTCACTCGAACTTCAGCGGTTGGCAGATTGCGGACGCGCATTGGACAGCCCATGATCTGGGTTGTACCGCTTTTGTCAGCGCGCAGAATAATTACAGCCTCATCGAACGAGCGGTCACCCACGAGGTGTTGCCGGCGAGCGAGCGGTTCGGGCTGGGTGTGTTGCCTTATTTTCCGCTCGCGAGCGGTCTGCTTACCGGCAAATACCAACGCGATGAGCCCGCACCTCAGGGTACTCGTCTTGCGTTGGTAGAGCGGCTTGCAAAGCGCGCACTGACCGAACGGAATTACGATCTGGTTGAACGGCTGGAAGAATTTGCCCGCCAACGCGACAAGTCGTTGCTTGATCTCGCGTTTTGCTGGCTGTTGAGCCAGCCGGTGATCACGAGCGTGATTGCGGGCGCAACATCGAGCGAACAGGTCGTGGCCAACGCCGCTGCCGCGGAAGGCTGGCGCCTCGATCCGGGTGAGATGGCGGACGTTGCGGAGATCTTGAAAAGCTGATGTGTGGCCGATTCAACGTTACGGCCGATCCACTTACCGAATTGTTGATGGAACTCGTGGGTCTGACGCATCCCGGGCCTGACAATTTCAACACCGCGCCGACCGAAACCGTTACGGTACTGCGTCTCGATGCCGGCGGAGAGCCGGAACGGGTGCCCATGCGCTGGTGGCTCACCCCATACTGGGCGAAGGAAATATCGGCCAGGTACAGCATGTTCAACGCCAAGTCGGAGACAGCGCACAAGAGCCCGGCTTTCAGGGAACCGTTCCAGAAGCGCCACTGTGTCGTGCCGGTGTGTGGATTCTACGAATGGACCCGGCTGCACAACCAGAAGTTACCGTATTTCATTACTCCGACCGAGTTTTCTGGAATGCTCCTGGCTGGTTTGTGGGACCGTTGGCATAACAGAGAGACGGGCGAAGTGGTCGAGAGCTTCACGATTCTGACCACGGACGCCCATGAAGAACTTCAATTCGTCCATAAACGGCAACCTGTCATGTTGTCGTTGGGCAATGCCCATCGCTGGCTGGACACGGGGGTAGCTGGCGCAGACCTCGTGACCCTGTTCGAATCTGCCATTCCGATGACGTTGGAGGCGATACCCGTTTCGAGCTATGTCAATAATGCGCGCAACAAAGACGCACGCTGCATCGATCCGATCGGCGCGTCGGTCCTGATCGGCGAACACGAGGCTAGCCTTTAGTGTTGTTGCAGAAGGGCCAATGGCTGGGTCGCGGCAGCTTGCTGGTGGAAGGCTCGAGCCGTGGCGAAAAAGTCGAGTGTGACGTTGTGGTAAAGAGCGACGAAGGTGGTTTTACGATTACCGGCGAAGCCGTGTTCAAGGAGATGGGAAAACGCGAGCTTACTATACGAGTTGCCGACAACGATGTCGGTACCTATACGTTGCGGGTGCAAATCGGTGACGATGTGCTGGGCGGAACGGCCAAGCTCGACAGCCCCCCCAATCTCGGGCTCGTGTGGAACGATACGGGATCGGTGCACGCGACCTTTGCGCTGTTCACGATATCGAACGGCTATGGGTTTCGAGGGTTCTCCAAGCTCGAAACGACCACATATACCTGGGAAGTTGCGTTTGCACTGAAACAAGATGTCATTGGTGGAGACAACGTGGTGTCGTTAGCGAGACGCAGACGCCGCGGACCTTAATGGTTTTGAAAAGATGAAATATTGATGAGTTACGATTCTGAAAACATTTTTGCCAAGATCATTCGTGGCGAAGCGCCCGCATACAAAGTTTACGAAGATGATGACACCCTGGCCTTCATGGATCTCATGCCCCAGGCGGAAGGGCATACCCTGGTCATTCCGAAGAGTCCGGCTGTCGATCTGATAGATATCGAACCGATCAGTCTCGGTAAAACCATTTCGACCACCCAGCACATCGCAAAAGCCGTCAAACAGGCTTTCAACGCCGACGGGATAATGATCGCCCAACTCAGCGGTCGAGCCGCGGGCCAGTCGGTTTTTCACCTCCATTTCCACATCCTCCCGCGACACGGCGGTATCGATTTCCAGTTGCATGCGCAGAAGGAGGCGCCCGCCGATCAGCTCGAAGTGAACGCGGAGAGGGTCAGGAAAGCGCTTGTGGAGTTGTCGAGCAGCTAACCGATTGATTCCCCGAGTGCCTCTCGATAAGGCGTCATATCCATACCGAATACCCCATGCCTTGCCGCCACCGCGGCGATGGTGGCTTCGGTCCAATAGGGTGACCCCGGTTGGGGAAAGCCAAGCACCGCTCGCTGGTCGAGGCTTGCGGTTGCGATCAACCGCTCCAGCATTTTGTCACCGCGATATGCGGACCACGCCCAGCCTGGATGCAGGATGCTGATCCACTCGGACTCGGCTCGCCGAAAGGCTATATTCTGCACGAGTCGAAGCGTACCGGGCACCATTGGGGTGCCCCGATGCCAGGTATCGTGGCGATAAAACAGCACGTCCCCTCGTTTGAAGCGAGTGTAGCGCTCACGCTCATACAGCGACTTGCGCCACTCGCTCAATTCAGGCCGTTGTGCGGCAAAGTAAGCCTCTGCCGCACAACGATCGTTCACGTAATCGAGGTCCGCAATACCGGGTGAGTCGACAATCGGCCAGCGATAGGCTGGATCGTCCTCACCGTGCCGCGGCACGACGGCGGTGGGGCCGCCGCAAACTTCGACGTCACTCAGATAAACGACCAACTCCACGGCTTCTGGACGCGACCACTCGGTGGGGTGAGCCAGATTGTGGTTGGGGTAGTCGACGTGGATTCGCTGATCCGAATTGTCCAGTGCGTCCGCCAGCTTTTCTCCGCGGCCATATTTTGGCCACAGGTCCGATTGAGTCAGTCTGAGATTTGCCGGGATTACCTCCAGGAGTTCGGCCACCGCGGATAAAAGCTGCGGATGCAGGGTGACATCGTTCAGCGCGCGCACGGCGCTGGGGAAGTGCAATGGACCACCAAAGTTGGTGAATTGGTCGGCTTCGGTGGTACCCGCATCGGGAAAACGCTCGCGTGCTGCCGCTTCCAACTGGTTGAGAAGCGCTGGAGGAAAGAACTCACCGACGAACGTAAACCCGCGTTCCCGCCAACTCGAAACATGTGCATCATCCAGGACGTGCGTCCCGCTACCGCCGGCACCGCGAGGCTCGAGCCAACGATCCTCGGAGACCTCCGAAACGTTGCCGATTTTTACGGTGTTCATATCCAGAACCCTACCCCGCTCAAAGCCGACGAAGTGCGGCCACCTTGCCCAGTCGCCACGCGGCCAGCGCGCCAACCAGACCCATGGCCGCCAGACCAATAAAATAGATGGCATAGCCGGTCTTGCCGGGATACCGCTCGAGCAACGCTGCGTTGATCAGCGGTAGATAGATATCAGGCGCGTAGCCGATCAGTGAGATCACCCCGATTGCGAGGCCCTTGGTGCGATCCGAAATGTTACAACTCTCGAGCGTAGCCCAGTAGATACCGCGAACCGCGTAGGTCAGCAGACCGACCAACATGACCACCCCGAGCAACAGACCGGTGCCCGTGGTTGACGGCACGGCGACCATGCCTGCAAGGGACGCGGCTGCGGCGACCAGAAGCGACGCAAGCACGGTTTCGCGGCTGAGAAAATCTCCCGCGACACCTGCCGAGATCGCACCGATCGGCCGCATCCACAATTTGGCAACGGTGATGAATCCGACTGCAACCGCCGTCATGCCATAGGTTTGTTGCAGGTAAGCTGAAAACGAATAGGTTGCCCAGAACAGTTGATATCCGCACAGGATGCAGAAAGCGGCAAGCCAGATCTCGGACTTGCGGAGGATGAGTTTCATATCTTCCCAGACGTTCGGCTTCTCACCTTCGCTCGCCGTGTCCGCTCGAATGTCATCCAGGAGCAGGAGTACGGCCGGCGCCGCGATCAACATGAATGCGGCGTAAAAATAGATGACCTGGGTCAGCGATGCGCTCAATGATCGTCCTGCCGAATCCAGCAGATAGGCGAACCAGGCAATGGCAATGGTGGCAAGCACCGCTTCCACCAACCCGCGCCCCCCTTCGAGAATGCCGAAAAACCGACCCTGCTCGTCTGCTCCAGCCAGCAGGGCAACCGCCTTGATCAGGGCCGACCAGAAGGTCAGGCCGGTGGCAATGCCCCAACCGATAAAAATGATTTGAAGCATCTCGAACGATGGCATGGTGGCGAACCACAGGCCCAGCAACCCGGCCATTGCGAGCGAAACCGCGATGAGCCAGCGCGGCGATACGCGATCGGTAAGCCACCCACTTGGCAGGTAGGTCGCGACAAATATCACGCCTAACATGGCGTAACACTGACTCAACTGGGTGATGCTGATGCCGAACGATTCGAGGATGGAGACTTCGAAATTCTGCCGCAGGTACACGAGAGGATAGATGGCACCACCCGCCACGACCAATACAGCGAGTTGCAGGTAGCGTGAAGCGAACACCGTTACGGTGCAGGCCCGCGGTTTACCAGATAAGGTCCGACCAACAAAGCATGTTGGGTCCGGAGATGATCCAGTAGCGTTTCACGCCCGATGGCTGGATCCATCACATAGTTGGTCGTCGCCCACTGATTGATGGCAAACACGGTATCCGCCAGTAGCCCCGTATCGACGTTCGCATCGAGGTCACCCGCCAACTGCGCGGTGTTGAACAGATCCTCCAGAACCCGATGGGCCGCTTGGTCGATGGCCTGGAAAACACCGCCCGCTTCGGGTTGCTCGCGAAAGAAGTCGATGACGATTATTCGCCAGAGATTGCGATCGTGATGCGAGATGATGTCCAGACGGAGTTGGTTGATCCCGTCGAGGGCTTTGAGCACATCGCCATCGTAGCGATTGAGAAGCGCGTCGATCTCGCTGCGGGTTTGCGCGACGTCTTCGGTCAGAATCGCCTGCAGGATGAGCGCTTTAGTGGGAAAATAGTTGTAGAGGGTCTGGTAGCTGATCTGTGCCGCCGCGGCAATATCGCGCATCTTGGCCCGCTCGTAACCCAGCGCGTTGATGAGCGTGCTGGCGGCGGTGAGAATGTCCCGGCGCGCGCGGGCTTTCTTCTGTTCTCTCAGGGACATGGGTTGGTTGCAGTAGTTTTTGACAAGGTCAATATTTAGCGCGAATATAGATATTGCCCGAATTGAGGATGGTGTCAATGCGAATCTCCTACCTGATGGTTGCCGTGCTGCTCGGATTGGCGAGTGGGGCCGTTCAGGGTCAGGAAACCTCTGCCACCGCGTCCGATTCGATGACCGCGCCCGAGCTTTTAGCGGCTGCCATGGATCTCCAGAGTGGGATAGCTACTTCGTATACGGAAGCGATCATGGTGGTTCATCGCCCGGATTGGGAGCGGACCTCGACGATGGTCGTCTGGACCCGTGGTCGGGAAGATGTGTTGATCCGTTTTACCGCTCCAGCCAAAGATGCGGGTAACGCCACGTTGAAACTCGCCGAGAAGATGTGGACCTACACGTCCAAACTCAATCGCAGCATCCGACTGCCCTACAGCTTGATGTCGCAGAGTTGGGGGGGCTCTGATTTTTCCTACAACGACTTATCCCGCACGGACATTCTGTTACGCGAGTATGATCTCAGCATCATCGAGCGTAATCAGGTTGATGGTCACACCGTTTATGTCATCGAAGCGATTCCGTACGAAAATGCTCCGGTGGTCTGGGGCAAAGAAGTACTCGTTATCCGTGACGATTTCGTGCTGCTCAAACAGACGTTTTACGATCAGGATATGGAACCCCTGAAGGTTATGGAAACAACGGAAATCAAAGAGCTTGGCGGACGTGTCTTCGGCACGAAGCTGCGCATGGTGAAGTTGGAATCGCCGGAAAGCTATACTGAGTTTCAAACCCTCAAGGCGGAGTTCGATCTGGAGTTGGACGATCGGCTGTTCACCTTGTTTTCCCTGCAGTCAGGTGCTCGTTGAATGAGTGATGCGCCAGCAGGCGTTGCCCGAAATGTGCGAGCACGCGCTACGCCGATGTTGGCAATGCGGATCGGCTGGCGCAATCTGTGGCGAAATGCGCGCCGGACCTGGTTGACCGCTGGAGGCATCGCCTTTGCGATTCTGTTGGTGGTGTTTTCCATGGCGTTGCAGTTTGGTTCCTATGCGGGCATGACGGAAAACGCAACGTCGCTGCTGACGGGTCACTTACAGATTCAAAACCCAGCCTACGTGAACGATCAACGGGTCGAACACACGATCGCAGATGCGACAATCGTTCGCCGCCAGATCGAAGCAACACCCGGAGTCCTGGCCGTTGCCCCGAGAGTAGAAATCTTCGCTTTAGCTTTGGATGCCGAGGGCGAGCGTAGCTCGGGTGTGCAGATCATGGGTGTGGACGTTGCGGCGGAGCTCAGCACCGTAAGATTTCTCAAAATGGTCAAGCAGGGGCGTGTCCTTCAGAGTGCCGACGAGGCAGTAATTGGGGCAACTCTCGCACGCAACCTGGGCTTGGATGTTGGGGATGAGCTGCTGCTGTTGGGGTCGGCAAAACAGGGCGGGATGGCCGCACTCGCTCTGCGGGTGGTGGGTTTGTTTGAATCCGGTATGGCCGAGCTGGATCGGGGGCTGCTGTTTGCAGAGCTCGAAGCGGTTCAGAACGCTTTTGAGCTGGGTGATGAGGTACATACCTTCGCAATCAAGGTTGTTGATCTCGAGTCCATAGACACCACCCTCGGAATGCTGCGAAGAGAAATCGTTCGCGATGATGTGGTCATACGCCACTGGGAAGAGGTACTGCCGGAGCTGCAGCAAGCGATCGAGTTGGACAGGGTAAGCGGCCAGTTTTTGTATTGGATGATCATGATTCTGGTGGTGTTCAGTGTTGTGAACAGCTTCATCATGACGGTCTTCGAGCGAACGCGTGAGTTCGGCATGCTGCTCGCGTTGGGTACCAGACCGGCTGGCATTGTGGCGTTGGTACTCTGGGAAGCTTTGTTCATGTGGATGTTGGGTGCGCTCATTGGCTTGAGTCTCGCCACCGGTCTGCTCTGGTGGCTCGCGGATGTGGGTATCTACTTAGGGGCGGCCATGGAAGAATTCTCCGCGCAGTTTTACATGCCATCGCGGATCTATCCGGCTTTGACGGCAGGCGCAATGTTGACCGCTCCGCTGGTCATGCTCATCGGTACTTTGCTCGCGGCCCTCGTACCAGCCCTCAGAATACCCCTCATGCAGCCGGTTGAAGCGCTCAGAGCGGAGTAGACGGCCATGGCAGAAATCGCACTCCCCACGGCTCTAGCGAGCAAACCAAAAATCCAACTCCGGGGTCATCTTTTTGCCATTGCCTGGCGCAATTTGTGGCGCAACCGGCGCCGCACCTGGCTTACCGCTGGCGGTATTGCCTTTGCCGTGTGGATGTTGATTTTTGCCCGCTCCATGCAGGATGGAACGTTCATCATCATGATCGACAACGCCGCTCGCATGATGACTGGACACATCCAGGTGCAGCATCCCGATTACCGGGACGATCCACGGGTCGAGAATACCTTGCAGCAGGCCACCTTAATTGTGGAGCAGGTTGCCGCTCACCCCGCGGTCGAACAGGCCTCGCTGCGCGCTCAAGCTTTTGCGCTGGTCTCCTTTGGTGAGCGAAGTTTTGGTGCCCAGGTCATGGGTGTCGAACCCGAGAAAGAAATAACCTGGTCGACGCTTGTGAATACGCAGGTTGAGGGTCGCTATCTCGAAAAATCGGGGGACGCGTTCCTGGGTTCGGTGCTCGCGAAAAACTTAGGCCTTGGAATCGGCGATGAGATTGTATTGCTTGGTTCTGCTAAGCAAGGTGGTGTTGCCGCCGTGGTCGCGACGGTGGTTGGAACCTTTACCTCGGGTCTGGCAGATATCGATCGTGCTCTGGTGCAGATAACCCTCGATGATTTTCGCGAGGGTTGGGCGCTTGCGGCTGACGAGGCTCATGCAGTCATTGCCGTCACCAATTCGGTAATAGGCAGCGAAGAAGTCGCACGCTCGTTTGATGGTACGAACCGGGTAAGCCTCGGCTGGACGGATCTCATGCCGGAAGTCGAGCAGATGGTCGAGATGAAGCAGATCGGCACCGAGTTGTTTTTTGTTTTGATCGCCGTCATCGTGACGTTCAGTGTGGTCAACACCTTCATGATGACGGTTTTCGAGCGCACCCCGGAATTTGGTATGTTGATGGCCATCGGCATGCGGCCGGGCTCCATCATGCTGCAGCTTTTTGTCGAAGCGTTCTGGTTGTGTTCGCTGGGTTTGCTGTTGGGGTTGGGGGCGAGCATCGCGATGATCACCGTAACGGCTGCCACCGGTATACCCTTACCGGCAGAAGCCACCGAAATGCTTGCCAACTACAACCTGCCCGACCGTATGTATCCCGCGTTCAGTTTCGACGCGGCCATTGTTGCGTCCATCGCCATGTACATCGGCACCCAACTTGCGGCGTTGATCCCGGCGCTCAGGGTGAACCGAATGCGGCCAGTGGATGCGCTGCGCGCACAGGAGTAACTTCAGAACATGCCGCTAAAATTGTTGGTGCAGCTTTCTGCCCGCAACCTCACTCGCCACAAACGCCGCAACTTCATGTTGCTGATGGCGATCTGTGTCGCGGTCGCCGGCGTCACGTTCATGAACAGCCTCATCCGCGGCTTCCAATACGATATGCAGGAGTCCGCGGTAGCCAATCTTACCGGTCACCTGAAAATCCTGGATCCCGGCTATCTGGACGACCCCAGCATCCAGAAGAGCTTCGAGTTGGCTAACGATTGGCAGCCTGATATTGCTGCGGAGCAACTCGACGGCTGGGCTGCAAGAATACGCATTCCGGGCGTCATCATGAGCGAAAGGGAAACTCGTGGGATTCAGTTTGTCGGCGTCGACCCCGCCCAGGAATCCATCTCGTTTCTCGGCGATGCGGACTACGATGGGGAACCGCTACGCGATGCCAGTGACAGACGGGTAATAATCGGACGCGCCTTAGCAGAACAGTTGGAAACCAAAGTCGGTCGGCGTCTGGTCATCATCACTCAAGGCGTGGATGGGCTGAATCGAGAGATGGGCTTTCGAATTGCAGGTTTTTACGATGCCGAAGGCACCGGTCTCGAAAAGGTTTTCGTGTTCACCGGCATCAAAACCTTACAAGAGATGGTCGGTGCCGAGGTGTTTACAGAAGTGTCCATCAAGCTTACTGGTACCCCCAAAGAATTCAGCATCAAAGCGGTTTTATCCGAGTTCTTCACCGGGCTTGTCGTCCTCGATTGGAAGGAGCTCGAACCACAGGCGGCCGCCATGTTTCTTTTTGCCGATGCGGCTGTTTTCATCTGGTTCCTCATCATGATGGGCGCGCTCATCTTTGGCTTGGTCAACACGCTGATCACGGCGGTGATGGAACGCGTACGGGAGTTTGGCATGCTCAGGGCGGTGGGTATGCGCCCCGGTGCGGTCATCGTGCAGGTGGTGCTCGAATCCACGTTCATGATGGCGCTCGGGGTGACAATCGGCCTTGGCATCGGGGTTGGGCTGGTCCTATGGGCTGGAGAAGGCATCGACCTCACACAGTGGGCCCAGGGCATGGAGATGGCTGGCATGCGCAGCGTGCTCGTACCCCGACTGATGGCTGCCGATCTGATCCTGGTTGCTGGTTTGAGCATGGTTTTCGGTGTTCTGGCAAGCCTGTATCCGGCGTGGCGGGCGGTGAAAATAAATCCCTTGGAGGCGTTGAGACGATGACCGAAGTGGTGGTTCGTTGTAGTGGAGTCACTCGTACCTATCAGGATGAAGCGGTGCCCGTTTACGCTCTGCGTGGGGTTGATTTCGAAGTCAGGCGAGGGGAATTCGTGAGCCTCGCGGGGCCATCCGGATCCGGTAAATCGACGCTGCTCAATGTCATCGGCGGGCTCGACCGCCCCGATGAGGGTCGGGTGGAAGTTGATGGAACTTTGCTGAACGACCTCAGCCAGAGCGAACTTTCCGACATGCGATTGAACAAGATGGGTTTCGTTTTCCAGGCCTATAACCTCATCCCGGTACTTTCCGCGCTGGAGAATGTCGAGTTCATTATGCAGCTGCAGGGAGTTGGCGCTGCCGAGCGCAAAGAACGCGCCCGGGTGGCGCTGGCATCGCTTGGTATCAGCGAGCTCGAACATCGTCGCCCGGGAGAGCTCTCCGGCGGTCAGCAGCAGCGGGCGGCAATCGCTCGTGCAATCGTCACCAACCCGGTGTTGCTCCTCGCAGACGAGCCGAGCGCCAACCTCGATTCTGGCGCGACGCAAGAGCTATTGGAGTTGTTACAACGTCTGAACGAAGACAGTGGCGTGACGATAATCACCGCCACTCACGATCCGATGGTAATGAGTTACGCAAAACGCCGGATTAATTTACGTGACGGAGCGATCGTCGAAGACGCGATCAACGAAGCCCTGCCTGCCTGAAGTGAAACACTTCTGGATTATTTTGCTCCTGTTCGGGGTGACATCGGCTCGGGGGTTGGAGGTCGATGTCCGCCTCAAATGGTTCGCGACCGGCAGTGCGCTGCCGAACCACGATATTCAACGACAGTTCGACGACAGCCCCGTCTACGATATGAATACGGATATGCGGCTGATGTTCCGTCACGATGCCGGATCGGTGACGTTACTCATGGATCACTCCACGACGGTCATTTCCGGAGATTCGCTGGCATTTGCAAATGCACCGGGAAACACGCTGGATCAGACGCCTACGGAAGACGCACGGCGGATCATGGATTTGACCTGGAATATCGAAGATGGGAACAGGCACCGCTCTTTTCATCGGCTGGATCGACTGGCAGTTCAGTATCGTCAGGGGGGTTGGGGGGTCACACTCGGTCGCCAGGCAATCAGCTGGGGCAACGGTTTCGTGTTCCAGCCCATGGATCTGTTCAACCCGTTTGCTCCGACTACCGTTGATCGCGATTACAAAGCCGGTGACGACCTGCTGTTGATCGAGCGGCTTTTTCCCGATGGCAGCGATCTGCAGGTACTCGCCGTGGGGCGTCGCGATGCTGAAGAACAAATAACGGGCCGGGCAGGCAGCCTCGCTGCGAAGTGGCATACGTTCGTCGGGGAGGGAGAGCTCGAGCTGCTGGTGGCCAGACACATTTCCGATGAAGTGTACGGGGTGGGGCTGCGGTTCCCGTTGGGTGGCGCATTGATGCGATCGGATGTGATTGCCACTCGGCTGCGTGATGGCGGCTGGGAGGTTTCTGGAATAGTAAATCTGGACTACAGCTTCGCGCTGGGCGAGCACGCCACCTACCTGTTTGGCGAGTACTTTCACAACGGCTTTGGGGTGGACAGGTTACCGGTCAATCCCGCTCTGCTTCCGATGGAGTTGACCGATCGGCTGGGGCGCGGGGAATTGTTCAATCTGATGAAGGACTATTTTGCGCTGGGTGGAAATATCCAATGGCATCCGCTTTGGACCCAGTCGTTCGCGTTGATCAACAATCTCCACGACGGTAGTTCCCTCCTGCAGACGACCGTCAACTACGAACAGGGGGACCATCAGCGTCTCCAGTTTGGCGTTGTGGTGCCGTTTGGTCGGGCGGGTGATGAGTTCGGTGGGGTGCCGCTTCTCGGGGAGCAGGTTACCGCAGGGGGTGCGACCCGCGGTTACCTGCGTTGGGTGTATTACTTCTAGTCAGGGTATTGTGGTGAGACAGCGTGATCCTTGCGACCCGGTCTCACAATCGCTACCAATCGTTCATCTTCCCGGTTTCCTTGGCAGCCTCTTCGTTGGCTTTTTTTGCTTCGAGAAGTTGTGGTACGCAACGGTCAAGTTCGTCCAGCGACCACGTGCCTTCGGTTTTGCGGAACTGCTTTATGACCACAGGTTGCTGCATGATGCCGACGCCGCCACGCCCGGTGTGGAAAATCTGCGAGGTTATGCCGGCGGCTTCCTCGGTGGCAAGCCATGCACAGATGGGGGCAACATGCTGTGGACCGCCAGTTTCCATATCCTCTTCGCCCACTTCCTCTCCGCGGTTTTCCCGCAGGGGAATAGTCATGCGAGTCAGTGCACCGGGCGATATGGTGTTGACCGTACAACCGTACTTGGCAAGCTCCAGAGCAAGTACCCTCGAGAAACCCGCGATGCCGGCTTTTGCCGCGCCGTAGTTTGCCTGACCGAAGTTTCCGTACAGACCCGAGACGCTCGAAAAATTGATGATGCGGCAACCGGTACGGTTGTTCTGGCGAATGTATTTCGCAAACGGGCGCGAGCAACAATAGTGGCCTCGAAGATGGACGTTGATCACCGCGTCCCAATCGGCCTCTTCCATGTTGAATATCGTCTTATCGCGTAATATTCCGGCGTTGTTGACCAGAATGTCCATGCCACCGAAATTGTCGAGCGCGGTCTGTAGCAGGCTCTCTCCGCCACGGGTTTCGGCGATGGATTCGGTATTGGAAACCGCTTCTCCACCGGCGGTTTTGATCTCGGCAACCACATCGTCGGCACTCTTTCCGGTGCCCGTTCCATCCGTATTGCCACCTAGATCGTTGACGACCACCCTGGCACCTTCGCTCGCCATCAACATTGCAATTTCGCGCCCTATGCCACGCCCTGCGCCGGTGATGACGGCAACCTTATCCTCTAAGCGCCCCATTTCTTCCCCCTTAGTTGATGGATTTCGATACTAATACAGAAAAATTCTTCGTGCCATGGGGTGCTTGGACGTTGCCTGGTGGCGACGGCTAATCCGATCGTTCCGGTATGGGAAACAGCAAACGGCGCCGTTTGACGCCGTCTGATCGAGGCCGGGTGGACCTCACTGGCGATGTTGGCGACGGGTTTGTATCGCTAACGTGAGAAGGTGAGTCTCGCTCGGGTGTTCGGTCTTGTACGCGCGAGGTGTGGTGCGACGGCCGATATCATCGTGATGCCCGTTGTTGTCTCGATAACCCTGGTCGTGGCGGTTGTAGCGCCCCAACCAACCGAAGTCGAAGCCGGGTGCTGGATAACCGTGATGCGCATAACGACTGCGTGGCTGGAGAATGGCTGTTACCGCCGTAATATCAGTGCCCGGGCTCACATAGAGGCGCCAATGCTTTCCGTGCCTCGCCGGTGCCGGGATGCGAACCTCGTGGTGATTGAGGTGAACCGTTGGAGAACTGTAGTGCCCGACGGTGAGCCGCGTATGTCCGTGGGATCCGTGTACGATGACGGCTTGCAAGACGTAATTGTCCAGATCCAAGCGCCGCTGGCGATAGATCATCCTCCCAAGCGACAGCCGCTGCGGCCCATGAACATGCACCGGTATGTGCACACGTATGACCCCATGATTGTCGGGGCGATGTTCTGCTAAGACGCTGCCGGAAACGAGGGTAATGGCTAAAGCGAATAATCGAATAACTGACTTCATCATTTTTCTGCACTGTTTGCCAAGGAGTGATGACAGGTTAGGGGTTAGTCACTGAATACCCTGTGAATGAAATCTGAACGATTTGTGAACAATGCAGGGGCCGCGAGGGATTGCGACGATGCTCGATTCGCGGTTGGTCGAAC
>JACZXA010000253.1 GCA_022571865.1 Pseudomonadota bacterium | reverse complement strand
ATACCCACCCGCTCTACCACGCCCATCACGACAATGCCCGCAAGCGCCATTGTGAATGACCGCCTTGTGCGGGCCCGCTTGCCAGTTTTCATATATGTAGTAAGACATTGAGACTCCCTTCTCGATTACATCGTCCCGGGTCAATAATCCGGAGATTACCTTTGCGGTTTCTGATTGTAAGCAACTCTCAATTCGACGCCCATCTCACGGCCTTGTTTTGTTTGAGGCTCGCCTGTGGATGACGGCTGCCAGACCCATGGCTTGGCGTTTCTGATTGGCGAAGGGGCGACCTCGTTGTACCGCCCGACCATCAATTCGATTTCGTCAACGAAGCGCCGAGCGTCTTTTGGAGATCGGCCGGGAAACTCGATTGCGACTGTCTGGCTGGATGATTCTACTTCCAACATTCGGATAAGCGCATCACACAGCCCGTTTCCCAACATCTCGTTGACATAATCCACTTCGACAGAATCCGAATCACGATCTGCGATGGTTTTAACCCCGTAGCGACGGTTGAGGTAGTCGAGGTACTGCCTGGCAACATCACTTTCGGGACCACGCTGCTGATTCCAGATAGCGGCTATGTCTTCAGCAACCCCACTCCAGGTAACGTTGGAGTATGAGCAACCGCTTGGCAGGTCGGGTGATCCTTCCACCGGGTCCGCTGTGATGTAGATCATATCAACGAGAGATTCTGGATGGTTATATTTGCCAAGCTGAATCTGCTCGTCAACTTGCCCTTCTCGAATACTCCCTGAAAGAGTTTTCAATTCAAAAAGAATTACCCTCGACGGCGTGATCGCGGCGAGATCTGGCCAACGATCAGGATCATCAGGTTTGATTGAATTCAAGCAGAATTCCCAGAAGAAATTTTCCACCGTTTCATTCAGGTCTCCACCGAAACAACGATTCCAGATGCGTTCAATCAGTTGCTGACCACTTTCAGATGGAGTTCGACCTTTGTTGTAGCCAGGTGGTGGGCATCCCATGATTAGCGAGGCGAGTATGTATTGTGCATACCCTTCGCTGCCCTGAATTCTCTCCCTTTCATCGATTACGTTAACAAAACTCATAACACCCCCTGCTAAATAGAATTGCGTATTTCCCTTACGTAGCTAGTAGTCATGATTAGTCCACCTCGAAATTAGCTGTGCCAACGTCCAGATCAACGAAACTATCTAACGTATCGACCGGCACATTGAGCAGAGTCGCGACAAGCGTCGATTCCAACCGGTTCGCTGCGTAGGCATCTACCAGAATGCGCCATACCCTGGTTGGATATTCTCGCGCTAGTGCCAATCCCGGTTCCTCTTGTCGCCAGCCACGTTTGCGGAACTTAGTCCACCAACGGCTCGCGTCGCGTCGCGAGATCAGAGCCAGATCCGAACAGCGGTACAAACAGGCGTTCATACTCAAACCCCATTCATGCTTGAGCAGATAAAGTGAAAAAGCCGGGCTGGCGGTTTGCGAAAAACCGGCCGCGAACGATTTCGCGGGTGCAAGAAACGCCCCGGCAAAACGATGGCATGCGTGTTCCTCATCCAGTTGGGGGGCCAACCGGCCTTCCAGCACCAGATGGCCCAGTTCGTGTGCCAATGTGAATCGCTGCCGATCGCCTGGCCAACCCCTGCCGGTTGCGACGATTGGGGTATCACCGTAATGAGCGCTCAGGCCGTCGAAGTGTTCATCTTGGGTGGGGGCTATGAAGGTGCGCACACCATGGCTTTCGAGCACGTTGGTCAGGTTCGGGATGGGGGAGTTGCCGATGTGCCAGTGTTTACGCATCGATTGGGCTATTGGTTCGATTGATTCGAGGGAATCGACGCGTTTTGGCAACCTGGGTAGCGTAAATGGTTCGGGGCGGAGTTTTGGTACCAGTTCCTCGGCTTCGAAACGCGCTTCGATCTGTTTGATTAGCGAAGCGTGTATGCGTTTTTTTGAGATGGGTGTGAGGCGGCCAGCGGCACGGTATTCGACGCCTTGCAGGGTTGGGATGTTCTCGCCCTGGAGATAATTAACCGAAACGCCTAGCGCCTGGGCCAGGCGTGAGAGCACCGGGGGTGATGGTGTGATTAGCCCGCGTTCGTATTTTGACAGCGCCATGGCTGAGACGCCCACTTGATCGGCTAGGGGGCGGAGGCTTAAGCCGGTGGATTTTCGGGATTGGGCGAGGCGGTTTTGCATGGTTTACATTTATATAGTTTTACTGTAGTTTTGTAAACCATTTATTTCGACTTGGGTTTGGGGGTAAAAGATGCTTAACGTATCAAATCACGCTCGTTCTCGCATGGCTAACAGGGCGCTGCGCGTCGAGTTTGTGGAACTTGCGGAGGAGTACGGTAAACAAATCAGCTTAGGCAACGGAGTGGAGAGCCTTTACGTACCAAAACGGGCGCTCAGCCGTATTGAGTCCGAGTTGAAACGCGAACTGAGCGCGAAACGTCGAGAGGTTGCTCAGATCAAGCGACGGCTGAAGTCTTGTAAGCGGGGATACGTCGTTCAGCGTCCAAGGGGCGTATCGACACCCGGGGTTATCATTACCGTTGCGCACCAGACCCGTCGATTACCGCGGAGTTGACAACGAAACCATTCGGGCAGATCAAGGCAACATATCTACATCCCCCAGACGGAGGTTATGGGGTCAGAGTAAAGGGTCAACGTAAACGGATTGGCAGATGATGGTTCTGGCACTTTGCTCTGACCCCATTACCGAGGTGAATGTTCTGGGAGTCTCACAGTGATGAAGAACTCCGTGGAGAACCATAAATTCTACGGGATCGATTTTACGAGCCGACCTTCGGAAAAGAAGCCGCTAACGTGCGCAATTGCATCGTTCGATGGCATGACCTTGTCGTTGGACCAACTCATTCGTTGGGCTGAATTCGAAGAATTCGAAAAGGCGCTTCTACAACCGGGGCCGTGGGTAATGGGGATTGACTTTCCGTTCGCGCAGTCTCGTAAGCTCGTTGAAAATATTGGTTGGCCTACCGATTGGTCAAAATACGTTTCTCTCGTTGGGGAGATGACAAGAACTGAGTTTCGAGCTCTGTTTGAGACCTATAAAGCAGCTCGGGCATCAGGTGATAAGCAGCACAAACGTACTTGTGATAAACGGGCCCGTTCGCAAAGCCCACAGACTCTATATTTTACGCCGGTTGGGTTGATGTTCTTTGAAGGTGCTCCTCGACTACTTAAATCGAGCGTCTACCTACCACATCACCAAACCGCCGTGAACGACCGAGTGGTAGTCGAGGCGTATCCCGGTGTACTTGCCAGGTCGATGATTGGTGCAACGAGTTATAAGAGCGATAACCGCCGGAAGCAAACGGCAACCTTGTACCACGCGCGAGTGAAGCTGCTCGAGCAGCTAACCGAGCGATCGAACGCGGTGTTTGGATTCAACACAAATGCGCCGTTGAGTCTTGCCGATGACCCGTCTGGAGATGAACTCGACGCCTGGCTCTGCGCGATTCAAGCAGCGTGGGCGGCGAATCGTAATGATGAAAGGTTCGGTGCACCAAGCGAGTTAGATCCGTTAGAGGGTTGGATCGCAGATCCCTCGCTAGAGTTATGCGGTCAGAGTAAAGGGTCAACGTAGACGGATTGGCAGATGATGGCTCTGGCACTTTGCTCTGACCCCATGATTACCGAGAGCCTTTACGTACCAAAACGGGCGCTCAGCCGTATCGAGTCCGAATTGAAACGTGAACTGAGCGCGAAACGTCGAGAGGTTGCGAAGATCAAGAGACGGCTGAAGTCTTGTAAGCGGGGATACGTCGTTCAGCGTCCAAGGGGCGTATCGACACCCGGGGTTATCATTACCGTTGCGCACCAGACCCGTCGATTGCCGAGGAGTTGATAGACGGTTCGTTCCGTCAGTTGTTCAAACGTCAACAAATGGCACGACACTGTTACTCAAACTTTTCATGGTCAGAACGATCATTTTTCCGGAAACAGCCCCGGCATCCAGCGGGCGGCAAGTTTGGCTGGAAACGCCAGATGGAAAGGTGCGCGCGTACTTTTGGCTGTGATGATGCCTTGTTCAAGGAGCGCTTTCGTGACGTATTGCGCATTGCGTTCACCCGTACCGAGCAGCCCTGGGACTTCGCCCCTTGGTAGTTCGCCGCGATAGACGAGCGCATCCAGGATCTTATCCGACTTCGCTGGGACTACATCGGTACGAATGGCTTCCTCACACCAGACGATGATCCGCTCGCGCAGCTCTTTGGGTCGCATCAGCGATTCGATAAATTCCACCTGATCGATGCAGATCTCCAGAAAGAATTTCGTGAACTTTGCTAACGCCTCTTCGCTTAGATGTCCCCTGCCATCTAGGTCGTTCCTTCGCGGCAGGTCGCAGTTGGAAAGAAGCGTTTTATATTCGCCTTCGTTTCGCGCAAGACCGCGCGCAATCGACCAGATGCCGCCGGTATCGAGCGTCTCTCTGAGCATCGCGTAGGACATGAGCCGCGCGACCCTTCCATTGCCATCCAGGAACGGGTGCAAGTAAAGAAGCCGGTGATGAGCAGCTGCGGACGCGAGAATCGAATCCAGTTTTCGGAGTTCCGAATAGCCTTCTTGGAAGCGCCGCATAAAGCGTGGCAGCGCACCAGGGCTCACACTGACATGACGGCCAACAATAACATCACCTCTGCGTAATTCTCCCGGGATGACTTTTTGCTTTTCACCATCATCCGGATTTTCCACCAATAGAAGTTCATCGGGTAGCAGATCATAGAATCTCTCATGGATTTCCAGGATGGCTGCCTGGTGCGCGGTTCGGGCATCAATACCGCCGCTATCGATCCATTCCTGCACCGCGATATGCGCCACGGCTTCCAGCTGGAGATCACGCTGTTTTGTATCGGTGCTGAAATCTGCATTGAGCGCGCGTTCGATATCGATGGGATGCGTGTCATGCCCTTCAATGAGATTCGAGTAATAACAGTTCATCGACCTCACGAGGGTGGCGAGCGAATCGACGATATTCGGTGGGAGGCTTTTCCTGAGCCCGGTCGATTTTTCTGTGAGTACTAGTGCGAGATCCGCGAGTTCGGAGCGAAGCGACGAACTCTCACGCACGAGTAGGGGCTCCATCACCGCGACCTCTTCGCCCCGATCTTCTGGTACGGTTCGCTGATCTGAAGACATGCGGCGGTCCTTTCCTTGTTTGCGCCGGTTGGGTGTCCGGCCATTCTGGACTCTCGCGATTGCGGCTATTATTTCGGGTTCCGCTTCGTGGTTAAAACCCTTCTGAATCGCAAACTAATTATATACACATCATGGGGTTATAAACGCGGCAACAATAAAATTAGTGTGGTAATTTCGCCATCTATTTCGGGTTCTGTTTCGGATTCGGTCTCCGGTGCCGTGCGTTTCTGTGAACTTACGCGGACCGAACGATCCGGCAATGACGGCCTATTCGAGCAGCGCGTAATGGGTTGCGTATCGCATGGGGCGTTCACCGAGCGCCCTTGCGCGATGGTGAATAAGGGTGCAGACGAAGATTGATGATCCTGTACAAGTAGAGGGTGGGACCGAAAGTTCACGAAAACGCACGGCACTGGTTATCTTATGGTTCTGGCACTTTGCTCTGACCCCA